>DATGVF010000238.1:0-3140 GCA_035300645.1 bacterium | reverse complement strand
CGCCTGCGCGGTGCTGAACGGGTATGGGAAGTCGGTCGGCCTCATGCAGATCGAAGAGTTGGGGACGGTGGAGACGCCGATCCTCATCACCAGCACCCTCAATGTGCCGCGTGTCTCCGACGTACTGATCACATATATGCTGTCCCAGGACGAGCAGATCGGGCTGACGGAGACTGTGAACCCCGTCGTCTTGGAGTGCTTTGACGGCTACCTGAGTGACGCGCGAGCGCGGGCAGTCGGCGAAAGGGAAGTCGTCGAGGCTATCGCTACTGCCTCCGATGGCCCCGTGGCGGAAGGGTGCGTGGGCGCGGGTGTGGGAATGCGCTGCCAGGGCTTTAAGTCAGGTGTTGGCACCTCATCACGGCGGGCAGGCGACACAGGGTTCACCATCGGCGTGCTGGTCGTGCCCAACTTCGGATTTCCAGGGGATCTGGTGATCGCGGGCGTGCCTGTGGGTCGTATGCTCGAGACCGTGGGACAACCTTCGGAGCGAGGGTCGTGTATCTTCGTGCTTGGCACGGATGCCCCCCTGGCATCAGGCGATCTCCGTCGGCTGGCTTGGCGGTGCTTTCTGGGCATGGCGCGCACCGGAGCCATCAGTGGCCAGACCAGCGGCGATCTTGCCATCGCAGTCTCCACCACCCCCCGCCAGCTGCGGGTGGACCGGACGGTCATGAACGCGTTGTTCCGCGCCGCGGTCGAATCGTCTGAGGAAGCCATTCTTAACGCGCTGTTCATGGCAGAGACGACCACGGGCCGAGACGCGCACATGATGCCCGCTTTGCCTCTGCCCGAGGTGATGATGATTCTGCGACGTCACGGAGTGCAGGTGCGCGGAGTTGGGCAAGAGACCTGATATGAGTTATCGGATGCTGGCCGCGGTTGTGATCCTCGCGGGGATATACACGGTGCCGGTCGCGGCGACTCCCGTTGTCTTGGTGACGGTGACCCCCGCGGCTTTGGCCCAAGGCGGAGCGGTCGTCGTCACATTGCGGGGAGCTGCGCCTGACGGGACGCTGCGCGTACGGTTTGCGAGCCGCACGTGGCCCCTCTATCAAATCTCCGACCGATGGCAAACCTACTTAGGGACGGATCCGAACACATACGCCGGACTGCGGCCGCTGGTGGTGGAGCTCGTGCAGCCCGAGGAGACTCTGGTGCTGGCCCATCGCAGCGTAACCGTCCGCCCAGTGACCTTCCCGCGCCGCCACATCACTTTTGCCCCCAGCACCGCCGCGTTGTTGGATGCGAAGTTAGCGGCCGAAGAGCAGGCCAAGCTGGCCGCCGCGTTGCAAGTCCTGGAGGCAACGCCCTTGTGGACCGGGTCGTTTCTCGTACCGGTGATTGGTCCGATCACCTCCGGGTACGGCGTCTTCAGTTTCTATCAGGGGATCGCCCAAGGGTGGCACCACGGGGTGGACATCGCGGCCCCCGAGGGGCAGGTCGTCTCTGCGGCGAACGCCGGCATCGTCCGACTGGCGGAGATGCTTCCCCTAAGCGGCTTCACGGTGGTTGTCGACCACGGAATGGGAATCCTCACCTACTACATGCACATGTCGGCGGTCGACGTCGTTCGTGACCAACGGGTGGGCAAAGGAGACATCGTGGGCCTGGTGGGGAGTACGGGGTTGGCGACAGGGCCACACCTCCACTGGGGCGTGCGGGTCAACGGCATTTACGTGGACCCGCTGCGCTGGCCGCCGGACGTGGAAGTCAATCGGGGAAAAGTTCCGGGCCCTGGTTCTTAAACCGGTTGATGAAAGTGACGATAGCCGCGTTGTCGTAGTGATCCAGCTTCATCAAATGACCCCAGGCCGCGACAGCCAGGGGCGTATCGTTGCGGCTCCGTTGGGTGATGATCACCTTCGAGCGGTAGCGCTTGATCAGGGCAGCCAACTGATTGATCAATTCGGTGTCCTCCGCACTCCGAAAGCTGAGCCAGATGCCGCCGTGTTCCAGGTTGTGCACGAGCAGTTCGTCAGGGAGTTCCTGGTTGTAAAATCCCCAGTCCGCCGGCGCAGGATAGTGCCACCCCGAGGTGGGCGGGTTGGAGTTGTAGACGGGGTGGGGCTGGCCGATCTGGATGTGGTCCCGGCCCTGGATGGGGTAATCCACGATCGGCAGCGCAGTTGATCCGAGCCCGGCGGTAGCAGATCTTGATTGCAGCGCGCCCCGGCCCAGCCAGACGGCCACTCCGAGCACCACGACGACCCCGACGGCGATAAGACTGAGTCGCTGGCGACGCGCACGTTGGAGCCGGAGCGCCTCTTGAGCTTTGCGCTCTTGACGAGCGAGACGGCGTAATTCGTGCTTTGTGAGCGGTTTCTCCACGATCTGCTCCGTTCGTCCGCCCACGCGGGTCTGGATCACCCGGTGGGGCGATCTCAGATGATGGGTGGGTCCACGATGAGCTGATTCTCAGTCTGCCAGAAACCGCCCCCGGAATCAACGAAGGGAAGGGGAAGGAATGCGGCGGGCTGGAATGCATACAGCAACGTCCCCGCGTGTGTCGGTGAGGTGACCGGTGGCCACTCGTACCCTGCTGAAGCCTAGTGCGTATTTCGACTCGGTCACGCTGATGCTCGCCCAGCGCGAGGTGCGTCAGCTCGCCGGGGTCGAGGAAGCCGGCGTGGTCATGGGGACCGGCGCGAACAAGGAACTCCTGCGCGACGTGGGATTGCTGACCCCAGAAGCCTCCAGGGCGAGTGCGGACGATCTAATCCTGGTCGTCCGCGCCATCTCCGACGAGGCGGCTGCTGGTGCACTGACGCATGCGGAGACGATCCTCGTTCAGCGGCGCGCTCCAACGGCCGGCAGTTCCTATCGTCCGAAAACCGTCGCATCCGCGGCGCAGATGCTGACCGGCGCGAATCTAGCGCTCATCTCCGTTCCCGGGCGCTTTGCCGCGGGGGTGGCCAAGGATGCGCTTGCTGCTGGCCTGCACGTGATGCTGTTTAGCGATAACGTGCCCGTCGAGGCGGAGATTGAACTCAAGCGGACCGCCGCCTCGCGCGGGGTGATGGTGATGGGGCCGGATTGCGGAACGTGCATCCTCGGCGGGGCGGGCCTCGGGTTTGCGAACCGGGTCCGCCGCGGCACCGTCGGGATCGTGGGCGCGTCGGGGACGGGGATCCAGGAGG
>DATGVF010000237.1:0-2635 GCA_035300645.1 bacterium | reverse complement strand
TCACCCCGGAAGACGCTATCGGTCAACTCGACGGGGATATCGCCTTCCAAGAAGGTCAGACCTTCCAGTCGGAACAACGGTGCGCCTCGCGGCACCTCCAGCAGCCGGGCCAACGGAGCTGGCGCCACGATAGGCGTGATCCATCGCTCCTCCCGGAGCAAGCGCAAGCCGAATTCACGCTCAAGCAGATCATAGAATGACGCGTTTTCTAGCGGCAGACCGGCTAGGCGGTGTCCGATCGCCTCCGGGAAAATCGACGTGGCTACGCACGCCGGCGTCCCGGCCACGAATCGCAGGCGCTTGATCTCGATGTAATGCGCCGACTCTTCAGCTGGGCGGCCGAAGCGAAGGTTGAGGCCAGGCGTGCCGGTGCGCTCGTGCACGCTCAGGACGCGCGAGCGCACAACCAACCCCTGGCGGGCCATCTCGCGGGTGAAAGACACCAAGTTGGTCAGGCGTCGTTCGATTGGCCGGCCACTCACGAAGGTGCCTTTGCCCTGGACCCGCGAGAGAACGCCCTCGCGCGCGAGATCCTGCAGCGCCTTGGTAACAGTGATGTGACTGACGCCGAACCGCCGACAGAGATCCTGCGTGCTTGGCACACGATCCCCAGCCTTGAGAAGTCCAGTCTCGATCATCGCGGTGATCGAGTGCTTTAACTGCTCATAGTAAGGCCGACCGGCATCGCGGGTAAGCGACGCCTCCGGAGTCGTCGGGAAGGGCGAAGGAGTCTCTGGAGGCATGATTTACATATTAATATGATTTTCGCCCCCTCACGATTCTGCTCCTCCTCGTCCCGACCGCACGGGGCGGAGCCACTCCCCGTGCGGCTCGCCTACCACCCGGCCGTCGAGGGCGATCGTTCGACCGCGTAGCAACACGCGCTCAATCCACCCGATCGACTCCCGGCTGATGAAGGGGGACTGCCGGTGACGTGAATACAACCATTCCGCCTCCACCCGCCAGGGACGCTCCTGTTCCACAACAAGCAGATCGGCGTCGGCGCCCAGACGGATTTCCCCCTTCCGGGGCCACAGGCCAGCGATCTTCGCCGGAGTGGTGGACAGCAATGCGACCAGCCGTTCCAGACCCAGGCCTCGTCGATGCACTCCCTCCGTCAGCATCAGCGGCACGAGCGTTTGGATCCCCGTGATGCCGCCCCAGGCCGCCCAAATGTCCTCCTCGCCGCGGGCCTTATCTTCGACAGGACACGGCGAGTGGTCGGAAGTGATGCAGTCGATACGGCCGTCAAGCACCGCCTCCCACAGACCGCGCTGTCGATCGGGGTCGCGCAACGGCGGCGCGCACTTGGCCACAGGACCCAAACGTATAAGATCGTTTTCAGTCAATGACAGATAGTGCGCGCACGTTTCCACGGTCACCGCCTGCCCGCCGGTACGGGCCGCGTGGATCATCTCGGCTCCTTCCGGCAGGCTCATGTGTACGATGTGGACTGGGCAGTTCGCCTGTCTGGCCAGGAACAGTATCCGGTGAATAGCTTCGAGTTCCGCGATTGGCGGCCGGGCCTCGCCCCACGCGCGCCGATCCCGGCGGCCCGAGGCCTGCAACTGGCGCATCCGATCCTGGGTGATCGCGTTGCTCTCCGCGTGGACGGCCAGGAAGTGTCCCAATTCTCGGAGACGGAGCAGTCCATCGAACAACACGCCATCTTCGACCTGTGTGAACTCCTCTGTGCTGCTGTGGCTCATGAAAGCCTTGAACCCGATCACGCCTCCATCGGCCAAGCCGGCGAGGTGCTCGCGATTGTCGGTAATCAGCCCGCCCCACAGCGCGTAGTCCACCATGGACTGCCCGGACGCAGCAGCGAGTTTCGCCCGAAGTGCCTCGACAGTGGTCACCGGCGGCAGGCAGTTGAGCGGCATGTCCACGACAGATGTCACGCCGCCCGCAGCGGCAGCGCGACTCCCAGGGCCCCATCCTTCCCAGTGAGCGCGTCCGGGGTCGTTGAAGTGCACGTGAAGGTCGACCGCTCCTGGAAGGATGACACGCTGGCGTGCGTCGATCATCTCATCGCCAGTCAGTGGCTCCTGCGCGATAGCGACAATCCTCCCGCCGGTAATGCCCAAGTGTGCCTCGACTACCCCCTGACCCGTTACCAGGAGGCCACCCGTGACGACCACTTCATAGCGCATTGGTCACGACTCCCTTCGTTGCTTCAATCCGGACTCGGGGCAAGTTCCGCCGTGCGTGCGTCACCTCCTGTTATGTCCAGCCATGGAGCCACGGAGCGAGTGGGAATGGACCGCGTTCATGCTAGCCTGGGAAGCTTTGGACGCCGGGGATGGTTGTCGCGCGGAAAAGTATGACTGAATGTACGCCCGACAATCGGTGTCGGTCGGGGCGACGACGGTCTTAGGCTCTACGAGAACGCGTTTCGCGGTGCTACTAGGATGCAGCTCAGACCGCAAACCCCGAAAGTAAGATCTGCAGAAACCCCTGATAGAACTGGAGCCGGCGATCGGACTCGAACCGATGACCTGCGCATTACGAGTGCGCCCTTCGGGGATCTCCCACAATCCGCCCGGTCTCCTGAGGCCCAAAATCCCCACGAAACCTCGGCTCCTGAGACGGAAAGGAAGCAGCAAGACCCCTGACAGTGGCAAGTGTGCCCCCA
>DATGVF010000236.1:0-2782 GCA_035300645.1 bacterium | reverse complement strand
GTGTTCGCGTTTGTCTGACCGACCGACATTAGCGGGTGTATCGTGCCGTTGCCAGGCTGCGCACAGTGCGATCATGCTGACGAGGGTGGCCAGGAGGTACCCGATGGCGCTGATTCCGATGGTGGTCGAACAGACGGCGCGGGGCGAGCGGGCGTTCGACATCTTTTCCCGGCTCCTCAGGGAGCGGATCATCTTCCTCCCGGCCCATATCGAGGACGAGATCGCCAACCTGGTCATCGCCCAGATGCTGTTCCTGGAGGCCGAGGATCCTGACAAGGACATGCACCTGTATATCAACTCCCCCGGTGGCTCGGTGACGGCGGGCATGGCGATCTACGACACCATGCAGTACGTGAAGCCGGCCATCTCGACGATCTGCATGGGGCAGGCGGCCTCCATGGGCGCGCTGCTCCTGGCGGCCGGGACCAAGGGCAAGCGGTTCGCGCTGCCCCACGCCCGGATCCTGATCCACCAGCCACTGGGCGGCGTGCAGGGTCAGGCCACCGACATCGACATCCAGGCCCGGGAGATCCTCCGGATGCGTGAGGAGCTGAACCGCATCCTGGTGCACCACACCGGCCAGTCCATGGACAAGATCCAGCGGGACACCGACCGCGACTTCTTCATGACCGCCGAGCAGGCCAAGGACTACCGAATTGTGGATGAGGTGATCACGTCCAGGCCCATCATGCGCGCCTTGCCCGAGGGCCCCGTGGCAGCGCGGTAGGCGAACCAGCCGGCCCCCGCGGGATCGACACCTCAGAGAGCCACATTCACGGCGCGCAAGAGCAGTTGGCCTACAACGGCTGGGCTCAGGATGGCCTGATCTCCGCGGGCGAGACGGGACAGGGTTGAGGCATCGACGGGCTGACCCTCAAGGTGACCACATCAGCGCCGCGGCGACGGTAGTCTTTCGGGGGACACGGCATGGGTGGCTTCGCGCTGATCTTCGGCATTGTTCCCATTGTGGTGATCGTGATCGTCATCATGGCCACCTCGGTGCGAATCTTACGGGACTACGAGCGCGCGGTGATCTTCCGGTTCGGCCGACGGGCGAACGCCGTGGTCAACCCGGGCGGCGATGGCTCGGGACCGGGGTTGGTGTTGCTGATTCCCTTCATCGACAAGATGGTCAGGGTGAGCCTGCGGACCATCACCACGGACGTGCCGCCCCAGGACGTGATCACGCGGGACAACGTCTCGGTGAAAGTCAACGCTGTGATCTTCTTCCGGGTGCTGGATGCCGCGAAGGCGGTGATCAGCGTGCAAGACTACCTCTACGCGACGTCCCAGATGGCGCAGACCACGCTGCGGAGCGTGCTGGGCCAGCAGGAGCTCGACGACCTCCTGGCCTCGCGCGAGAAGATCAACCAGGAGCTCACGCGGATCATCGACCAGCACACCAACCCGTGGGGGGTCAAGGTGACGGCGGTGGAGGTCAAGAACGTGGACCTACCCCAGGACATGCAGCGCGCCATGTCCAAGCAGGCCGAGGCCGAGCGGGAGCGCCGCGCCAAGGTGATCAACGCCGAAGGGGAGTTCCAGGCCGCGGCCAAGCTGGCGGAGGCCGCCGAGGTCCTGTCGCGCCATCCCATTGCGGTGCAGCTGCGGTACCTGCAGACCATGCGCGAGGTGGCGTCGGAGCGCAACACCACGACCTTCTTCCCGCTTCCGCTGGATTTGTTCACGCCGTTGCTCCGAGCCTTCAGCGCCGCGGAGCCGCCCAAGGGCTGAAGTGGCCGGGTACGGCCTAGTTCCGGGCGCACGGCGCCCGACGCCGCACGTGCCGCATTTTGGACCTCTAAGGTTCAGGCTGAAGTGGCCAGGCCTGCCCACAGAAACTAGACCGCCCAAGGGGCTTTGTCCGGGCTACTAGTCGAAGTGCGTCTCGTACCGGTCGTCAGACGTCTCGACGAGCCGGAACTGATTCCTGCACTGCTCACACGACCAGAGGTGCTCAACTCGACGAGCCGGGGCCCCGATGAATGTCCCGCCACCGGCAGGCACCTCATACACGGTGGCAGACCCACACACTGGACATTTCTTCTCCGCGCTAGTCGGGATGTGCTCTGGCATGGCTACTTCTCCTTCGGCTCACGCGGCAGGGCTGACTCAGTTTCCTCGTCGGTCGAGTGACTTCCCGCGCTGCTTGTACTCTCGGTCACACCAGCAAGCATGTTTCTCACTATGCCCCACCTTGAGCTTGCACCGATGGAGCCGCACGTCTTCCAGAACCTTCTCCACCCCGCAGCGGTCAGTCCACGGCATACCGAGGGGCACCTCCGGGCACAGTTCCACGTTCATCGGCAGCCCTCCGTTACTTCTGCTTCCAGTCCCGACCACGAAGGTAGACGTGCACGTCCTCGTGCGCTGATTCCTTCCGGCAGAGGCGGCTCTTGCCATGCGCCAGAAATCCTCTCCAGCTCGCAACGGGGCGGGCTGGTTCAGTGCAGAGCAGACTCCACCTGTAGGCACCAGTCTGAGAAGGGCCTAGTCATTCTGGCTCACTTTCCCTTCGGCCCACGCGGGTCCACGGTGTCGGGGAGGCAGCTGTACGTCAGAGAGGAGACGCCCATTTCCTGCATCGTCTGCCTCTCGGTGTCATTGACCCTCGCCGCTTCCACTTCTTTTGGTGCGCATTGATCAAATGACGGGAATCCTCGCACGGGGGATAAGGGCGTTGACGTCCCTTCATCTCGATCCTGGACCACAGCACCCACGCGCACTCAGCAGAGGCGGACGTGGTGAGGATGAGCAGACAGATGAGGGCAAACAGGACGCG
>DATGVF010000235.1:0-2032 GCA_035300645.1 bacterium | reverse complement strand
TACACGACGTAGCGGGAGAATGATGAGCCCCCGGATGCCCACGCCGGTCGAGGTCGGCAGTATCGTCGGCAAGACCTTCCGCATCACCTGGTCTGATGGACACCGTTCCACATGTTCGTGGAAAGCGCTCCGCCTGGCCTGTCCCTGTGCGCACTGCCGGGGAGAGTGGGCCGATGGCCGGACAGTGGACCCGTCCTCGATCCGCGAGGACGTCCACCCCATGGGCATCGAGCGCGTAGGCGCCTACGCCCTGCAACCAACGTGGTGGGATGGGCACAACACCGGTCTGTACACCTTTCACATGCTGCGGTTTGAGCTCTGCGAGTGCGCGGAGTGTACGGCAGCACGATCCGCGCGGGCCGCTCGCTGACCCTGTGCTATGATGAAATTACACTGCACAATCCATTGAGGAGTCTCTGATGAGCCCTGAGCCTAAAGTCAGCCGCGAACAGGTCCTCGACGCGCTGCGTGGTGTCGAAGACCCGGAGTTGCACAAGAGTATTGTGGATCTGGACATGGTGAAGGACATCCAGATCACAGATGGACGCGTCAATGTCACTGCCCTCCTAACCATCAGCGCCTGCCCGTTGCGGGAGACGATCGTCACCAGCATCCGCGACCGGGTGCGCAGTCTCCCCGGTGTCGGCGAGGTGGACGTGACCCTGGGCGTCATGGACCCCCAGGAACGCCAGGCGCTGATTACTAAGCTGCGCGGGGGCGCCGCGAGCCCCACACGCCGTTCCTCCTTCCTCACCCCCGAGTCTCCGGTCAGAGTCATTACCATTGCCAGTGGCAAAGGCGGTGTCGGCAAGTCGACGGTCACGGTCAACCTCGCCATCGCGCTCACTCAGATGGGCCACAAAGTCGGGATCATCGACGCGGACGTCTACGGCTTCTCGATCCCCCGGATGCTTGGCATGCGGGGCCGCCCCACCATGATCGATCAGATGGTCGTCCCGCTCGAGAAGCACGGCATCCGGGTGATGTCGATCGGGTTCATGCTCCCGGACGAAACGGATGCGGTCGTCTGGCGCGGCCCGATGTTGCACAAAGCCCTGACCACGTTCATCAACGAGGTGCACTGGGGCGATGACATGGACTACTTGCTGCTGGACTTGCCGCCCGGCACCGGTGACGTGTCGATCACCATCGCTCAGACGCTCCCCCAGACCCACATGGTCATCGTCACGACGCCCCAGGCGGCCGCCGTGAGCGTAGCACAGCGCGCGGCGCGCATGGCCGATAAGGTGAATATTGAAGTCATGGGCATCATAGAGAACATGTCCTACTTTCAGGCCGCGCCCGATCAGCCGCCAATCTACATCTTCGGACGGGGGGGTGGACAGCGTCTGGCGGAAGTGCAAGGGGTCCCACTGCTGGGAGAGATTCCGCTTGACCCGGCCATCCGCGAGGGGGGCGATGAGGGTACTCCGATCACTCTCTCCGCTCCCGATAGCCCGGTGGCGAAAGCCTTTCGTACGGCGGCCGACAAGCTCATCCGGCGTCTGCCGGTCCCTGTAGCCTGAGGCCTCCTCGGTTCACATCCCGATCAGGTTCAGTTCGAGCTTGTGATAGCCGCGCTCAACGGCGACAATGTCTAAGGGAATCGTGGCGATTTCGTCGACGACGGGGACAGCCTGCGTTTCTTTGGTCAGATCCACTTCTTTGATATAGGTGTGACACGTCTCGCACAGGTTGAGCCGCACGTGCGGGAACTGATCCGTTGAGTGGTAGAGGAGGCGGTCAAACTCTTCCTCCCCGCAGCTCACACAACGCACCCGCTTAAATCGCCACTCCGTAGCGCATAGCGAGCACAGTAAGGTCCGCGACGCGCCGTGCGATTCGGGGCGCAGGACTGACACCTGGGCCTTCGCCCCGCACATCG
The DNA here is from genome assembly GCA_035300645.1 of bacterium. Classification (GTDB taxonomy): domain Bacteria; phylum Sysuimicrobiota; class Sysuimicrobiia; order Sysuimicrobiales; family Kaftiobacteriaceae; genus 13-1-40CM-64-14. The sequence continues at coordinate 147 of DATGVF010000235.1, read as the reverse complement.
GGCACACCCCAATCCCCTCGGCGACTTTCCAGTCGATCCCCTCCTCATTCCCGTCCCCGCGCACCCAGTTCGCGAGTCCGGCCGCATACGGCTGGAGAAAGGCCTTGGGAAAGAAATCAATCGCCCCCGCCTCGTCGGGAGAATCCG
>DATGVF010000234.1:0-4325 GCA_035300645.1 bacterium | reverse complement strand
CTGCCGGTTTGTTGAAGCCTCCGGCCTGGAGCCGCTTGGCGTTGTAGTCCATCATCACCAGCTGCACGTACGTCGTAATCCCCTGCACCTTGCCCCCGACCGTCCAGAAATCCATCCGCTCGATGTCGCCCACGTTGAGATCAGGACTCTTGGCGACGAAGGCGTCGAGCGGTTCCATGTACCCTGGCGCCACGACGAACGACGGCGCCTCCTCGGTCAGGAAGATGACGTCGGCGGGCGCGCGGCGGCCGGACGACGCCACCTGAACTTTCGTGTACATCTCGGCCGACGGCGCAGAGATCACTTGCACCGTGATGCCGGTCCGGTCCTGGAACCCTTTGAACAATGCCTGATCGGGCGGCACGCCCCAGGGGGCCGTGATAAAAGTGATGGTCTGAGCCGCCCCACCCCGCCCAAGGGTGGGTAACATCAAAGCGATGATTAGGGCGAGCGCGAAAACAATACTATGCCTCTCTTTCATAGATCTGCCCCTTTCGTCTGCAATGTGTTGGGGGCCTTCGTGCGCCTTGCGCTACTTTCCTCTCGCCTTCAGCTTTCGTCCCGCATACGAAATTCGATGGTTTCAATCGGAAGCACCGTCACGCCCAGGGATCAATCACCACCTTCATGGAGTCCGGCGCGATGGCCTTCTGAACCGCGGCGTCGGTGTCGTTCAGGCGGTAGCGGTGCGAGACGAACTCGCGGACCGGATACTGTCGCATGTACCGGGCGAGCTGGCGCATGCTCGGCCCATAGGCGGCGGCCTCTTCCCCGCCCACGCCCAGGATACGGACGTTCCTCGAGCACAGATGCCGGTGGGGGTTGATGGGCACCTCGCCCAGATCGGAGAAATTCCCCGCCTCCACGAGCATCCCACCGACCCGGAGCATCTCGAGCGCCTCAGGAACGACCTGCGGCACGCCCGCGCATTCGACGACCACGTCCGCCCCACGGCCGTGGGTCAAGTCCCGGATCTGCGCCAGCCGCTCTGCCGGTGTCGTCCTCGCGGCGTCAATGGTGTGGTCGGCGCCCAGGCGTTTCGCCAGACCCAGCCGGTACGCGGAAAGATCAACCGCAACAATCGTGCCAGCACCAAGCATCCGGGCTTTCATGAGGAAGCACATGCCCAGCGGCCCAACCCCGAGCACGACCACGGTGTCGTCGAACATGAACGCCTCGTTTGGGACGGCAGAAAACTGCTTGGCGCGATCTAACCCCACGGTGACGGCCATGACCTCAGTGAGCACGGCCACGTCATCTGGGAGGTCGTCGGGAACACGCACCAGGAAACTGCCGGGCACGACGTACAGGTATTGCGCCCAGCCGCCAAACAGGTGCGGCGGTTCGGCCGCGCTCATGTTGTTTCCGTAATCGACCATGCGCTCGCAGAAGTAGTAGGGGAAATCGTGCCGGCAGTAATAGCACTCTCCGCAGACGACGTTAGCCCCGACGACCACGCGGTCGCCCTCGCGCAGCGGGATGCCCTCGAAATCGGCGTACATCCCATCGCCGCCGATGGCGGCGACAACCCCGACGTTCTCATGCCCCTGAATGATCGGAAAGGGGATCTGTCTGGGCGCTCCCGTCCCCCCGTACTGGGCGGTATACCCTTGATAGGTGTGTTTGTCAGTGCCGCAGATCCCTGACAGGCGCATCCGCACCAGGGCGCACCCCGGCGCCGGGTCTGGCAGGGGGTACTCACGGACCTGGTACTGCCCGGGCGCGACCAGCGTGGCGGCCCGCACGCTCGTTGACCCCATCGTGTTCTCCTCTGGCCCCGTCGGGCGTCTCGACGCTCGTGGAACGCTAGCCGAAGATCCAGTCCTGGAGTTCGACGCCCAGGCCGGGCGCCTGCGGGAGCCTCACCATCCCATCCTCCACCACGAGCGGCTCCTTGAGCGTCTGCTGGTACGTCGACGCCGGAAATGCTGGGGGGTCATGCGGGAATTCAAAGAATGTCGTGTTCGAGATTGCCGCGGCGAGGTGGAGATTCGCTACCATGCCCAGCGGGTCGCCCCACGTGTGTGGGGTGAGCAACACGCCGGCGGCGTGCGCCATCGTGGCCAACGCCTTCGTCCGCAGCAGACCTTCACACAGCGTCACGTCCGGCTGCAGGATATCGTAACACCCGTCGACGAGCAGCCGTTGCAGCTCGTCGAAGCGCTGATTGACTTCCCCGCCGGCGATGGGCACCGGGGAGGCCTCACGCAGCCGGCGGAGTTCGGCGTAAGCGTGCCGCGGCAACGGCTCTTCCAGCCAACTTACGCCATAGTCCGCCAGTGCGGTCGCGGTCTGGAGCGCCCGGTGATAGGTCCAATGCGGTCCCTCTAACGGTGCATCGGCGGTGTCGGTCTGATTGGCGTCGGCCATGATCGCCATCTCATTCCCCACCGCCTGGCGTACCGCCGCGACCTGCGCCGCATCGTCTGCCAGGGTCTGGTTGTGGATGCGGAGTTTGATGGCGCGGAAGCCCTCGTCGCGCAGCCGCCGAGCGTCGTCCGCACGTTGGGCGGGGGTCCGGTTTTGGCCTGTGGATGCATAGGCTGGGACGGCGTCGCTGACGTTCCCCAGCAGCTTATAGAGGGGGAGCCCTGCCACCTTGCCCAGGATATCCCACAGCGCGATCTCCACGAACCAGACGGCGGTGCCGAAATAGGGCCACAGGTACCGTAGCGTCCCAGCGTGCCTCTCGATGCGCAGAGGATCTTCGCCCGACAGGTGCACAGCGATCCGCGCCACAGCCTGTTCTTCGGCCCCATAGAACTCGTGGCCAGCGATGCCGTGGATCCCGGCATCAGTGTCAATCCGTATGTAGGCGACCCGAATCTGCGTCTCGACCCGCCCAGGCGCCCACGCCGGATAGAACGGAGCCGGCAGCGGGATATCGACCTGGCGGGTCCGGATGCTGGTGATCTGCATATCTGCTCCCTGAGAGGGGCCAGGGGGCGGAATGCCCCCTGGCCCACGGCTCACTTTGTGTACCCGATATCGGTCAGGGCTTTGATCGCGAACGCGATCGCAGCGTCGTCGGAAGCACCCTGCACCGCCTTGGCGAACATGTTCGGAATCACATAGGTCTGATAGGTCTTCTCGGCCAGGGCGTTCGGTGGAGCGGGATACGCGACCAGATGTGCATCGCGCATGAACCCCACCAGCAGCCGGAGGTTCGGATCCGTCGCGTACGGCGGGTTCGTGTCAAAGTAAGGCAGCACCGGCATATCATAGCCGCTGCCCAAGGTGAGGGCGGTCTTTTGGCTGGCCTGCGTGAACATGGACCGCAGAAACTGCTTGGCCAGATCGATATTGGGGCTGAACTTGAAGATGCCCCACCCGTGGATGTCCGCGTAGAAGAAGCGGCCCTTTGGTCCTGATGGCGCCAGCGTGTGCCGCATGGACGGGGCAAAGGCCATCTTATCTCGCTGCGCCCGCAGGTAGATGCTGGGCGCGTTGATCGTGTACGACCCGCGGCCGGAGAGCATGTGCTTGTTGTTGCCGGAGTCGTCCCAGGACAATACGGTGGCGTCCATCTCGGCGAAGAGCTTCCGCATGTAGCCCAGTGCCGCGCGCGTCTGCGGTGAGTCGAGCGTGAGCTTGTTCTTCGCATCGGCGACGGAGCCGCCGAACGACCAGAGCAGCGGGAAGAGAATGGAGTCCGCATCTTCACACTGGCTGATCGGCAACCCGACCGGATGCCCCGCCTTCTTGAGTTTCGTCGCTGCGCGGAGCAGGTCGTCCCAGCTGGCCGACGGCTGCTCGCCCACCGCGGCAAAGTAATCGGCGCGGTAGACGCCGAGGGTTCCGTTGCCAATCCAGGGCAGCGTCAACCAGTGCCCGTCGACGTACCCGGAATCCTTCGCCACCTGGTAGAAGGGCCCGAACTTCCCTGTGATGTCAGCGACCACATCGTCCAACGGGACGAGGTAGTCCTTGTGAATCGTGGGGAGGTTATCCTGCAGGTCCACGATGTCGTGGCCTGCTTTCGCCTGCTCTTCGGCCGTCAGTTTCGCGGCGACTTCGGGCTGGTCGATGAAATCGCCAGCAAACGTCGCGTTGTGCTGCTTGGCAAATTCATTCCCGATCGTGATGATGGCTTTGTCGCTATCCTCGTTGAACGCCGAGTGCCCGAGCACCCGAAGTGTCGTCGGCGATCCGGCGGTCACGTGTTGGGGCCAGCGGATGGTACCGGCGGCTACGGCGAGCCCGACGCCCCCTGCTACCTTGATGAATTTTCTGCGGGAGATCTTCATTCTCACCCCTCCATCGTCAGTTTGATTACCCTGTCCCACACGCCTGCGCAGGCCACGCTGCGCGTGTCACCTCCTCAT
>DATGVF010000233.1:0-9057 GCA_035300645.1 bacterium | reverse complement strand
CGTCTCCGGCTACACTGGTCCCGGGTCGAAGACGGTTCTCCCGAGCCAAGCCACTGCCAAAATTGACTTTCGCCTAGTCCCAAACCAGCGCCCCGAAGACATCCTGGACAAGGTCAAGCGCCACCTCGCCCAGCATGGGTTCGCCGATATCCAGGTGCGCGTGCTAGGCATGGAACATCCGGCCCGCACGCCGGTGGACTCGCCCGTGGCGAAAGCCGTCGTGCAGACCGCCAAGGAGATCTATGGCCGCGATCCACTGGTGTTTCCGCTCATGGCAGGGACCGGGCCGATGCACGAGCTCACCGCGCAATTCGGGATCCCCACCGTGGGGACCGGTTGTGGTTATGCGCACAGCAACGTCCATGCGCCAGACGAGCACATTCGGGTGGAGGACTTCTTTCAGCACATGAAGCACGTCGCGCTCCTGTTGGAGCGGTTTGCCTCAGCCGAGGTGCCACGCGCGCCCGCATAAAGACACCCGCCGGGCCATGGCGCCGGTCCTTCCGAGACTGGGAGCAGGCTCTTTTGTGCAGACGGTTGAGCTGCGGATGTGATCCGGCGCCGAAAAGTCTGCGACCCACAAGGTATTGACGTAACCTGAGCGTCAGCTGGCTGTTTGCGTATTACAAACTGAACTCTCTGACCACGGCAGGTGGAAATTCCCCTCGTTCGGTCGCCATGACAAGCTCCTGAAGGACGCTCCGCGCATGGTCGACCTGCCTGCTCGTGAGGTACCCGAGGTTGGTCGCCTCTTCGAATTCATCCTCATCGAGGACCATGTATTTTCCGTCGGGCGCGATCCAGAGATCAAGGAAGAGGTCTGTGATGGGTTTGAGCGTGCTCGGGTCAGACGCTTTCCACTGCACCGGCTCGAGGACGTCGACGTAGTATCCCATCCAAGTTCTGTCCGGACGGTAGACTCGGCCGACATCGAAAGATCGATTCTTAAAGAGGAACCAGATCCCCCAGTAGCCGACGTCCAGAACTATTTCTCCGGAGTAAGTCACGGGTTTTGAGGGTGAGTATGCGTGTGCCACCATGATAGTGTCGCTATTTGCCTCGAGGAGCTGTGACTTGACGGAAACGCGGCGATTAGGCGGGCGTACATAGTCGAAGGTCAAGTTTCCTTTGACGCGGTCCGCTCGGATCATGTCTCGGGTTAGCGAGCCTGTAGCCTAGCGTATCAGTCGCCGCAGAATCTTTCCCGCTGGTGTTCGCGGAATCGTCGCACGGAACTCCACGACCTCTGGCATATGAGTGTCGGGCATATGCTGTCGGCAGTGGTGGAGGATGTCTTCCGTCGCAATGCCGTCTGCCACCACGACCGCTTTCACCCGCTCTCCGCCCGCAGGATTCGGTGTGCCGACAACGGCGACGTCTAAGATCCCCGGAATCCGGGCGATCACGGCTTCCACCGTGCTGGGGTCGACGGTGACGCCCGCCGCATGGATGAGGCTGCTCTTCCGCCCGACAAGGAACAGATCCCCATCCTCGTCAACCCAACCCAGGTCGCCGGTGTGGAGACGATCCTCATGAATCGTTGTCCCGGGTGGCACATCGCCCAGATATCCGCGTGCCAGCGACGAGGACTCGACGATGACTTCCCCAATCTGCCCGCGCGGTAGGGGACGTCCGTGAGTATCCGCGATGACGATGGTCCGGCCGCGGACTGGCCGGCCGACTGACTGTTGCAGTCCCGGTGCCCATCTTAACCGGAGCGCGATCACGCCAGCTTCAGTCGAGCCATAGTCCTGACAGATCCTGTGCCCAAAGCGGCGGGCAAATTCATCGTCCACATCCTGAGGCAGCGGTGCGCCCGCACTGAAACACAACCGCAACGACGAGAGGTCGTCTCCTTCTCTGGGCGGGGTCTCGATAATCCGCCGGTACATCACCGGGACCCCGAACAGGATCGTGGGGCGTTCTTGCCGGATACGCTGGAGCACGATCTGGGGGTCGAACCCATCGTGGAGGATGACACGGCCGCCTCGGCACAGCGGGGCGAGGGTGCCGCCGATCAGGCCGTAGGAGTGGAAGATTGATGACAGCACCAAGGTGGTGTCGCGCTGCGTGAGGTTGATCTCCTCAGCAAAATCCCGAATTTCACTTCCCACAGCCGTATGGGTTCGGACGGCTAACTTAGAGGGCTGATCGACTCCGGACGTCAGCTGGACGATGAAATCATCCCGCGTGAGTGTCCCAGTCGGGACAACATCCAACGCGAATACTCCGAGATCCTCGTGGCTTCCTGAGGCGGGTCGGGCACCGGCGTCCAAAATGAGGTCTCGGTGCGCCGACCCAGCAAGGACCCACCGCGTTCCCGCCATCTGGACGTACCGCCGCAGTTCGGTCGCAGAAAGCGACGTGGGAAAGAGGACAGCGACGGCGCCTATTCGTGTGATGCTGAGGAGGGCGGTCACAAAGAGCCCGCGGTTCGGCAGGAGGAGACCCACCGCCGCGCCCTCTGCGGCGCCATGCCGAGTGAGGAAATCGGCACAAGAGTTAACGCCTTCCCAGAGCCGTCCAAACGTGACCGCTTTCATGCGATCCGTGATGGCTGGACGGCCGGGGGTCTTCGCCGCCCATCCGGCAATTTGCTCGATGATCTGATGCGGGGTCTTCATTTGTTGGACCGGGCCTCTTGAATCCCTCCGAAGGGAAAGAGTGGTGCTAGGCAACGGCTAAGCCTTTGCGCCTGGAGGCACTCAGGGCGCGGCAGGGTCGACAATCGTGATCTCGCCCTCCACCATCTGGCCGGTGAAGGTGGACTTCGGTCCGAATAGGCTGTAGTTGATCGGGGCCTCCCTGGGATCAAAGAGAGCAGTAAAGGCGAATGAATCTCCAGCCCGACCACCTCCGATGCCACCATCTGTGGCCTCGATGAGATAGGTGGCGTGTTCGGACGCGCTGCGTGATCCGATCGTCACGCGGACCTGCCCGACCTCCGTGGCGCAACTCAATCCGCCGCGCATCCGCACCGTCCGCCGGCCGTCGGGCAGGGTCGTCACCGCGTATTGCTCGACGGACGTGGCCACCATGGACATGAAGAAGCGGCCCGCCGGTACGATGACCTCGCCCCGCTGAAACGTTGCCATCTTAAAAGCACGCGGGTTGGTATCAACCCGGCATATGGCGTGGTTCCGGTCGAAGCTAAATACTTCCGCAAGCGGGACCGTTGGCCGTCCTGTCACGGGGTCGGGCATCATCTTGACATTCACCCCGCCGCCCGACGCCGTATTGTATGATAACCGGCGCACCCGGGCCTCGAGCAGCGCGATCTTCTGCTCCAGCGCCGCCACGGAGGACCGCCAGACGGTCCACGGATAGCTGAGGCCGGCGGCTAGCGCCAGGAACACCAGGACCACCCACCCTACTCGCCGCATGTTAGGGGAGCCGGCGGACGAAAAGGCCGGTTGGGTTCGTGCCGAGCGGGACCCGCGCCACCACCTTGCCTGTGCGCGCCTCGATTACGGCCAGCTGGCCTTCCCGGGACACGGTTGCGTATACAAAGGCGCCGCTGGGATGGACGCCGACCTTATCCGGGTTGCTGCCGACGTGCGCTCGCCAGAGTTCTCTGAATGTGACCGTGTCGTGCGCCATGACGGTTACATCTCCGGCGTGACCAGTGTAGTGCACCCGACCGTCGGGGCTGAAGGTGCCGATGATCGGCGTCTGCGCCGTGGGGATGCGCGTGACGATGTCCAGCGTGCGGGCGTTCAACACCGTGACGCTGTTACCGGTTCGCTCCTCCACCCAGACGCGGCTGCCATCCGGCGAAGCAGTGAGCATGAATGGCCGGGTACCGGCGAGGGGCGCGGTGCCCACCACCTGCTTGCTCACGGTATCAACGCTCAGGACCGTGTTCCCGTTGTCGGTCGGCACAAACGCGCGCTCGACCGTCCCAGGCCCAGTCGTCACGACGTCGATGTCGCAGGCCACGCCCCCGTTCACCGGCAACTTCACGGTATCAACGGCAAAGGTAGATGTGTGGATGCTGACCAGCTCACCCGAAGCGTGTTTGCTGACGTAAACCTGGCCATGCCGGGAGGGCTTGCCGATGTACATCGTGGTGCGATCCTGTCCCAGGGGGATTCGTCGGCTCACCTGCAGGGTGTCCAGATCAAGCAGGATGACTTCAACGTCGCTTGTGTCAGGATTGCGCAGGCCCAGCCACAGATGCTTGCCGTCGTAAGTGTTATTGTCGTCGTTCCAGGTCCACGCCGTCATCTGCGGAATGTCCGCGGTCCTGACCACTTGGTGCGTCCGCGTGTCGATTACGCTGATGTGCGGCGAGGAGTTGCTGAGCACAATCACCTGCGCACGCATCGATCGCTGACCGGCGGCGCCGGCCACGATTACCAGGAGCAGCGCAGCAATGAGGATTGCTGCCGGGCGCATCATCTCGTCACCTCCGTGATCGTGTCACGCAGTAAATAGATTCGCCACTCACCGCTTCCCGCCGGCTCGACATTCATGCGGAACCCATAGCGGTTGGCAGCCATCCGGATCGTGTCGATCGCAGGCGGATGATCCACGAGCACTTCCAGAACCTCCCCCACGGGGAGCCGCTCCATCGCCTCTATCGCCTTCTTCATCGGATACGGACAGGTCTCGCCGCGCACATCCAAAAGCATCGTCAGCTTCCTAGGAACTTCCGTTATGGAATCCAGTGGATCGCGCGGAGCCCAATCGACGCACCGGCGACCAAGGCCATCGCAAAGATCCACCCGTTGACCGCCAGAGACGGTACCGCGGAAAAAAACGCACCGGCGGTGCAGCCCAGCGCCAACCCTGATCCGTAGCCCATGAACGCGCCCCCGAACAGCGACTGGAGGTAGCGGACAGGCCGGCGGGGGATTCGCCACTTGAACTCGTGTGCCAGCAGCGCCGCGGCGAGCGACCCGCCGATGAGGCCGACGTTGAGCAGGAAGCCATGCGTGAAGACGCCGCCGCCGACGGTGACCACACAGGCCGACAGCTCGTCCGTACCCTGCAGGGGTCCCGGCCCGAGGCCGACGACCGCAGCCGCAGCGTTACCCCACCGCGAGAGCTCACCGACGACGCGCCACGGCATATGCGCCGTGTAGGACAGGACGTTCAAAAACCCCAGGACAGCTCCCCCGACAGGCGCCGGCCAGCCCCGGCCGAAGACGGCGGCCACGATTTCGTGAAGTTTTTCGTGGAAACTTCGAACACTGGCGGGCGCTGTGAACTCCTGCACGCCGACGCCGCCGCGGGATTCAATCCACAACACCAGACCATACGCCAGCCCAAGGCCTATAAGGGTTGCTGCGACCGCTCCGCCGTATCCCAGATACCGCGGCAGCCACACCACCGGCGCACGACGGATGGCGTGCTGCCACCACCAGTTCCAGTGGTGGCTGACAAGAACCAGGCCGGCAAGGATGCCCGCCACGCTGACCCAGGAAGCCAGGTATCCTTCGCCGATGCGGTACAGCGATCCGGAGGTGCAGCCGCCGGCGACCACCATGCCGATTCCAAAGAGAATGCCGCCGACGAGGAGCGCAACGCTGAGCGGGATGACGTGCGCCTCTGGGGCGATCGGCCCGAGTGAGGGGTTGGGCAGAAGGTTGTGCATATGGACTCCAAATCCGGCGGTCGCGACGGTCATGCCGACGATGACGCCCTTCATCGTGCGGCCCGAACGAAACTGGATCAGGTCGCGGAAGGCTGAGTTGAAACAGAAGCGACTGCGCTGGAGTGTCACCCCGATGCCGACGCCTAGCACGGCAAACATCCCGAACACGGGATCGGCGCGGCTCCCGACCAGCATCAAGATCGCCAGGCTGGCGAGCACCAAGAGTCCGGCTAGGGTTTGGGGGTGTACGCCAGACGGTGCAACAGCGCCAAGAGCCGCCGATGGCTTAGTCATGGGTTTCCGCAAGCAAATACAGCGCATGGTGCGGAAGGGGAGATTTGAACTCCCACGGGGTTTCCCCCACAGGCTCCTGAGGCCTGCGCGTCTGCCAGTTCCGCCACTTCCGCACTGGCACACCTACCATACTGATCCCGCGCAGGAAGTGTCAAGGTCGAGATGCGCGGGCATGCCGGTGAATCGCTGAAAATCATTCCGGCAGGGGGCCCACTGGTGAGACCCTAATTTAATACTGCGGGAGTTGCCACGCTGATGGACGCCCGCAGAGTTCTCGACGAATTTACACGCCAGCCGGGATACGACGGCCAGATTGTCTATGAGCGATTCATCTCCCCGCGCTCGGCGCAGTATGATGCCCTGAAACCTCCGCTTCCCCGCGTCCTTACGGACTCGCTGCGTGCCCAGCGGATCACGCGTTTGTACACACACCAGGTCGAGGCCATCACAGCGGTGCGTCGGCACGAAAACGTGGTAGTCGTGACAGCCACGGCGAGCGGCAAGACCCTCTGCTACAACCTTCCTGTTCTGGAGAGGCTTCTGGCCGATCCCGCGACGCGGGCCCTGTATTTGTTTCCGACGAAGGCCCTCGCACAGGACCAAGCCGATGCCCTGGCAGAGTTTGGGCTCCCCGGCGTGGTTGTCGGTACCTATGACGGCGACACCCCGGTCCGCCAGCGCCGCGCGGTCCGGGACGAGGCTCACGTCATTCTGACCAACCCCGATATGCTGCACCTGGGGATTTTGCCCCAGCACCACCGCTGGGCGAGTGTGTTCCGTCACTTGCGCTACGTCGTCATCGACGACGTCCACATTTACCGGGGGGTGTTCGGTAGCAACGTCGCCAACATCCTCAGGCGATTGCGCCGCGTCTGTCGCCTGCATGGGGCTGATCCGGTCTTCATCTGCACCTCGGCGACGATTGCCAACCCGCAGGAGTTTGCCGCGACGTTGCTCGGGCTGCCGGTCACCGTCGTGGACGCGGACGGATCGCCCAGCGGCCCTCGGTGGTTTGCCCTATGGAATCCGCCCCTCATCGATCAGGCCCGCGCGCATCGGAGGAGCTCCTATACCGAGGCCACAGCCCTCTTCACGCAGTTGGTGCGTGCCGGGGCCCGTACGATCGTCTTCACGCAGGCACGGAAAATCACAGAGTTGATCTACCGCCAGGCGCGCCGCGCGTTGGAGGACGCCCCCGAACTCGCAGGCCGGATCAGCGCGTATCGGGCGGGCTACCTGCCCGAGGAGCGCCACGCGATCGAGCAACGGTTGTTCAATGGAGAACTCATCGGAGTTGTGAGCACGAGCGCACTCGAGCTCGGCATCGATGTCGGCTCGCTGGACGCGGCCATCTTAGTGGGCTACCCCGGGACGATTGCCAGCACGTGGCAACGCGCTGGCCGGGCCGGCCGGGGCCGAGAGGACGCGCTCGTGGTCTTGGTGGCCCTTGAAGATGCCCTCGACCAGTATCTGATGCGCCACCCCGAGTATTTATTTGCACGACCGCACGAACACGCGGTCATCGATCCGGAGAACCCGTACATCCTTGCCGCCCACCTGCGGTGTGCGGCGTCCGAAGTGCCGGTGTGGAGACAGGATGCCGATATCTTCGGCCCGCGCACGGAGGAGTTGGCCGCGATTCTGGAAGGGCAGGGGGACCTTGCGCGGCGGCGAGACCGCTGGTATTGGGCGAATCCCGGCTACCCCGCGAAGGATGTCGAGGTCCGAGCGGCTTCTGGCGATCTGTTCCGCATCGTGGATGCGTCGCGCGGCCGACTGGTCGGGACGGTGGATGCCGCGCGCGCTTTTGAACAGGTGCATCCCGGCGCCGTGTACCTCCATCAGGGGGAGACCTACGTCGTGGAGCACCTCGACGCTGCACGCCGCATCGCGTCGGTCCGCCTGCGTGACGTGGATTATTACACGCAGCCGCGGACCACCACCGATTTGGAGATTCTCCAGCCCCTCTTGCATCGACCCTGGGGAGGGACCACCGCTTCGTTTGGACAGGTGGTCGTGACCACCCAGGCGATCGCGTTCGCGCGCAAGCGACTGCTCGGCGACGAGGTGCTGGGCGAAGACCCTCTCGATCTTCCGCCGCAGCGTTTGCAGACAACGGGGCTGTGGTTTCCGATTTCAGACGCACTCGTCTCCCAACTCCAGCGACGCGGCGGAGATCTGGCAGGCGGCATCCACGCCGTAGAGCACGCCGCCATCGGGATGTTGCCTCTGTTTGCGATGTGCGACCGCTGGGACCTGGGGGGCGTGTCCTACCCGCGGTACCCCGCCCTGGGCGCCCCGGCAATCTTCATCTATGAGGCCCACCCGGGCGGTGTGGGGATTACGGAGAAAGGCTATGAGCTCCTGGACCAACTCATGAAGGCGACGCTCGAGACGATCGAGGCCTGTCCGTGTGAGGCGGGGTGCCCATCGTGTATCCAGTCTCCCAAGTGCGGGAACATGAATGAGCCGCTCGATAAGGCGGCGGCAATGCTTCTGTTGAAAGGACTTCTCGGCGCGAGGAGCGCCCGACCGCGCGGCGAAGGCCGGGCGCGGCGGCCACGACGGACCCGGCGGCATGCCCCACGCCCGTCGACCCCGTGACGGCCCATAGCTCGCAGCCCTCTGCACGCCCCTCCGCGCCAGTCGTCGGCGTCATCGGGGAGAGCCAGTTCTCCGATCCCTCCCACGAGGCGGCAGCCGAAGAGACCGGTCGGCTCATTGCGCAATCCGGGTGGGTGCTGGTGTGCGGTGGACTGACGGGTGTGATGGAGGCGGCCTGCCGCGGGGCACGAACTGCCGGAGGCCTGACCGTCGGCATTCTGCCCAACGACGATCGCGATGAGGCCAATCCTTACGTCACGGTCGCCGTTCCCACCGGGCTGGGGCAGGGGCGAAACGTCGTTATCGCGCTCATGGCGGATGCACTGATCGCTGTGGGCGGCGGGTTCGGGACGCTGTCGGAAATCGGCCATGCGCTGCGGGTAGGCAAGCCGGTGGTCGGGCTGCGGACGTGGGAGGCGACGCGGCCTGGGCAGCGGGCGCCCGTGACATCAGTCCACACTCCGCAGGAAGCGATCGACGTCGTGCGTCGCAATTTGCACATCCGGTAGATCTCCTGTATGTCGGTGTCCTCAAACACACAGGGACGTCTGCCACCCGGT
>DATGVF010000232.1:0-6292 GCA_035300645.1 bacterium | reverse complement strand
GCGTTGCAGGAAACTTCTGGGCCTTCGATGACTTCGTCCGGAGCATTCAAGTGGTAGAGATCGGTCCCAGCACGTTCTGTGCTACCGTGAAATATCAGGGTCAGTTTTCCACAATCGCGGGTACCGCTCCGGGGGGGATAGGCACCGTCGGTGTCGGCGTTGTCGGCACGTTTGAGGGAGGATATGTTTCCACTGTCTTTACAGCGACTCTGTTGGCCAACCCCTCACCGCGCGCGATGGGAAGCATTGGCACATTTGATTACAAGTGCGATGCTTCCGGCAGTTGTCCAGGATATGCCAACTGGACGGACTTCTATTTCACCGCGATAAGCGGCTACGGTCTGGCTTGGTGGGGTTGGGTCTACCACGGCGGAGACAACGGTAGCTGGGTGAATTCGGTAGGCGGCAACTCCGGCAATATTATTGGTAATTAGACACAACCACTTGAGGGTGCTGGCCAAGGATAACTTTGCGCCTGTATTTTGAGGTTGCTCGAGCATTCCGCCCTAGAGGTGAGAACACGTGCTGAGAAACACCCACGTGTACGAGGTCGAGCTAAAGAAGACGTGGTGACAGACCCGTCCGTTGACGACGCTCTGATCAGCGTGCCCTGCCCACCCTTAGAGGAGGAGACAGTCGTTAGTGGCCAGAACAGGCCGGGTGATTACCAAGGAGGTGATCAGGTGTGGAGAAGCTTAAGACGCCCTTGATGGCGAACGCCGTTTATCTACTCCTCTTGGGGCTCGTGACCCTATCACCGAATCTTGTCAGCAGTATCTTTGGGTATGACGTGAAGGATGCGGGCGTCCTCCTGGTGCTGTCGGCGGTGTTTTTGGGGTTTGGGGTTGTGGTGTGGGCCGTTTCCGCAAGCCCGGAGAAGTACGGTGGTCTGGCGACAGCCATCGTTGTGGGGATCGTGATCGGTCTCCTCTTCCTCCTGTACGGGTGGATGCGGGGTTTATTCACGCCCCGCAACGTCGTTCTCCCGATCATCATCGACGTGGTGCTCGCCGGTTGGCTCTGGTCAGCCAAGCCGAAGTGACCTGAACCTCGCTAGGTCGGTGAAGGCAGAGGGGGGGACCCTGCTGGTCCACCCCCTCTTCGTTTGGCGCGAGATCAGCCCTAGGCGCGTGAATAATAGGCATCGATTGCGGGCATGGAAATTGCTTGAGGAATGCTATTGGCGGCGATAAGGTCACAGCAGGCTCACACAGAGCACAGAGGGCCTGCAGAGGCATCTGCACGATGTGGCAGGTGTTGGCCTTGGCCAATCGGACTTCGCATGCTCACTACGGGGGCACGCCTCCTGCTGGGAGACCCCGCCGGCCGCACCTCCTGTGCGCGCTGGGGATGCTCGCTCTGCTGAGCGCCGTGGTGGGACGCCCCGAGCCCGTAGGCGGTGAGACGTTCTCCACCGACGCTGTGGGGCGGCTGATCGTGGATGGGCGTCGTCTGTGCACAGGGTTCGTCATCCGCTCGACTCCACGCCAACTTCCTTACCGACTCGGCGGTCACACCGTTGTCTACGAGAACTGGCTTGCGACAGCCGGCCACTGTCACGGAGAGCAGCTCACTTTCCAGCAGGGGACACGCACGTACGACGTCCACGTCATTGGCTTCAGCGATGCCGGCAGCGACAGCTTCGATGTGATGTTGATGGGATTCCTGACCGACAAACCCTTCCCGGCGCTGGAGCCCGCATTCGGAGTGCGCCCTCAGGTGGGGGATCCTCTCATGTTAATCGGATATGGGTCGCGGGCGCTGATGATGCGTGTGGGCCCCCTGGTGCGGTATGACGAACGGGGGCGGATGGAAATTCACAGCTACGCGAGTCGAGGGAACAGCGGAGGCCCGGTGCTGATTCCGGGGACACGCCTCGTCGTGGGCATCGGAGTCGAGACGACCATCGACAAGCCCGAAGGGGCCGCGCTCTTCTACTGTGTGTTAGCTCAGTGTGCTCCAAAGCCTCCCTACATCGCCGCACCCATTGACCGACTGCAAGGGATTGCCAGTTTCCACTGACTGATCTTTTCTATCGGGCGGGAGCCGTCTGGTAGAGAACGCAGCGCCAGACTCCAACTCGCACGACTGCCGCGTTGAGCTTGAGTGCCGCGCTTGCTCACAGGGTCGATCCGCCGGGGCGTGCTGCTGTTGGGAATTGCCTTATCATGTAGAGGTCTCTAGACTGTCCTGACCGAGAGCGGGCTTCTTTAGTAGAAGAGAGCATTGAAATCCATGCGCCCCTGGGTTCTCGGACTGGTTGATGGAGTGAGCCTTCTGGCCTTCACCTGGGTGGGCGTCGCTGCCCATCGCAGTGGACTGGGCACTTCGGTCCTACTCCGCGACGCGGGGCCGTTTCTCGGCGTGTGGTTCATGCTAGCTCTCTTGACCTCGGTCTACCGACGGCCGGGGTGGGGAAGCCTTGTACGGCATTGGCTGCTGGCCATCCCCCTGGCCGTGCTCGGCCGTCAGGTCTTGCTGGGACGTCCTCTCGACCGTGTGGCTCTTGTCTTCTTAGTGGTCGCCTTAGTCTTCACGGGTTTGTTTTTGGTGGCGGGGCGCGTGGTCGCCACGCGGTTCGTCGTCCCACGTCGGGCGGCCCGTCCCGTCTCCCACAAGAGCTTGTGAACCGCGGAGTGGTCCAAATCACCCTCACCGCGTGTGACCAGGGTGCGGTAGAGCGTGATCGCACTTTGCAGGTGGGGGAGGTGGGCGGACACTCGCGATGCGAGGGCCTGCGCGAGGAGGAGATCCTTCAACTGGGACCGCACACGCCCGCCGGGAATGTAAGTGCGGGCAATCATGCGATCGCCGTGGATCTGCAAGAGTTTGGAGTCGGCAAACCCGCCGGCCACGGCCGTGCGCACCGCGCGGGGGTCCAGGCCGATTTTCTCCGCCAGCGTGAGGGCCTCTGCGACTGTTTCGAGGGTCAAGCCCACGATGACCTGGTTGACGATTTTCATCATGTCACCTGTTCCGGCCTCACCAACGCGGACGACGCGACCCAGCTTCTCGAGAATCGGTCGGGCCCTGGCAACGTCCACTGCCGATCCCCCGACCATAATGGCAAGGCTGCTTTTGGCGGCTCCCTCCGGCCCGCCTGACACGGGTGCATCCACCCACGCGATGCCTCGCGCTGCAAGCCGCGCGGCGTGGTCGCGGGACCGAGACGGGTCTGAGGTGCCCATGTCGATGACGAGATGTCCTGACCTCAGGTGCGGGCGGAGGCGGGCGAGCACCTCATCGACCGCGGAAGAATCGGTCAGAGAGAGGATCACGACCGCAGACCGAGCCGCTTCGTCCAGGGTGGGCCGCAGTGGAAGGCCCGCGATCAAGTCAGCGGGGAGGGGCGACCGGTTCCAGCCGCTGACCTGATAGCCTACTGCCTGCAACGTGCGAGCAATGGGGCGACCCATCAGGCCGAGCCCGACCACACAAATAGATTCTGTCATCTCACCCTCCGGTTTATCTGGATGCTGAGGCGCGTGATGAGGCCCGATGCGGTTGGTTTGGGGTTCTGCCAAAGCACATGTCCGCAGCGGGTGCAGACTGGTTGCAGGAGCTGTTCGTCAGGCAGACGGCGCTCTTCGAGTGGACTAGCGCACTGCGGACAATACTTGAGGATCACGCCATACGGCGGGCCGGGACGGGCTGGGGGATCCCGTAGAGCTCGCCGTATTTCTGTTGGAGGTACTGCAGATATGGTTCCGGAGTCAGCGCGGTCCCGGTCGCCCGCATGACGACCTCAGGTGGGAGAAACTTCCGCCCGTGGGCGTGCACGTGCTCGCGCAGCCAGCCCAACAGAGTCGCGAACTGGCCGCGCGCGATCTCCTCGGATAACGCGGGATGGGCGCGGAGGGCGGCCTCAAACAGTTGCACGGACAAGATGTTTCCCAGCGTGTAGGTGGGAAAGTACCCGATCAATGCGCTGGCCCAGTGCGTGTCTTGCATAACGCCGTCGGCGTCAGTGGGGGGCGTGATGCCCAGGTAGGTTTGCATCCGGTCGTTCCACGCTTCCGGCAGCTTGGATACGGCGAGGGAACCCGTGACAAGCTCCTTCTCCAGTTCATACCGCACCATAATGTGGAGATTGTAGGTGACTTCATCGGCTTCCACGCGGATCAAACTCGGCTGCACACGGTTGACGACCCGGTAGAATGCGTCAAGCTCCGCGCGGCGTAGCGACGGGAAGTGGTCCTGGAGAGGCCGATAGTAGAACTGCCAAAATGGCTGGCTGCGGCCGATCAGGTTCTCCCAGAGGCGAGACTGCGACTCATGCACGCCCAGGCTGGCCCCGCGGCCGGCCCAGGTACGGGCCAAGGAGTGCGGGATCCCTTGCTCGTACATGGCGTGGCCCGCTTCGTGGAAGATGGCAAAGACTCCGGTCAGTGAATTCCGGTGGTACCGCGTCGTAATGCGGACGTCGTCGGGATCGAAGCTCTCCGTAAACGGGTGGGCCGACTCGTCCAACCGGCCCCGCGAGAGGTCGAATCCGAAGGCCTCGGCGACTTTCAGTCCAAAGACGCGCTGCTGAATAGGGTCGTATTCCGCAGTCCGGAAAGCGTCGCCAATGCGATTGTCGCGCTCGGTGCACGAACGCACCAGGGGAACGATGACCTCTCGCAGTCGGGCGAAAATGCGGTCGACCTCTCGGGACGTGATGCCGGGTTCGTAGTGATCCAGCAGGGCATCGTAGGGATGGTCCTTGTAGCCGAGGTAATCGGCTTCGCGCCTGGCGAAGTCCATCATCTCCTGAAGAGCCGGACGGAAGGCGGCGAAGTCGTTGCGCGGGCGCGCCTGGCGCCAGACCAACGTGCTCAAGGAGGCCGCCCGCGCCCGGGCGGCGACAAACTCCGCAGGCAGGCGAGAGAGTCGCGCGTAGTCGCGCCGGGCTATGCGGATCACCGCGCCGTCATCGGAAGTGGGGTCCAGATGGGCGGAGGCCTCGGCCGCGTCGAGCAGCTTGACCGTCGCCGGCGAGACAAACCGATCGTGGGCCAGTCGGGTGAGCGTCCCCAGTTGCTCCGCCCGCGCCGCGGCGCCGCGCACGGGCATGTACGTTTCTTGATCCCACCCCAAGACGGCCGCGGAGTTACGCAGATCCACGATGGTCGCGAGATGGGCGCGCAGCGCGGTGATGGCCTCGGGCTTTGGAGGATTCGACATGCGACTCCTTACGGTTTCCTGTTGGTAGGGAGACTACCCTAATCCCTCAACGACTTTGTCCATCTCCATTGCGGTGTAACAGCGCATGGTCAACGACCGCACGTTTCCTTGGCTTCCCATCCAGATGGCCAGCTTGCTAGCCGCAGTATCATCGGGGGCGTCGAGGACGGCGAGGGCATCATATGGCCCCACGGTCCACAGCGTTTCACGAACCTTGATCTTGAATTTCTCGGCCTGGGCCCGAAATCGGTCGGCCCGCTTGGTGGTGTCCTTCGCCCCACGTACTCCCTGCTCAGTCCACGTGAACAACATGGCGTAGGTCGGCACTTTGAGTCCCCCCTCACGGTGGAATAGGAATGGGTTTCGCAAGGCGAGCAGCCTCTCCTGTCGGCATCGCGCCGATCGGCAGGATGCCCACGATGGATGGCCGTCTTCAGATCCGGTGTGCGGGGGCGAGCACACGGCGATGGCGAACGTCCCAGAGCCCGCGACTGGTCAGCCGAATCCACGGCAGAGAGTCAAACGTCAAAAAGAGCAAGGTGAAGATGGGATCGGCAAACGGGTACCCGCGTTCGTGAAGCAACGCGTTGAATCGGCTATTCGCCTCGGCGACCTCCGCCCACGGTCGCAAGGAAAACGCACCGAGTTCTAGGGGTAGTGAGAAGACGTCACGGCCGCGTTCGACCACTACGAGCCCTCCTCCCATCCCCGCGAGGCGCTTCAGAGCGTCCGCCATATCGGTGGGGTTTCGGCCGAGCACGAGGATGTCGAATCCGCTGCTAATCGTTGTGGCTAGCCCACCCAGTTTATCGGCGAATCCTATTACTTTGCTTTGCGTGATCCACTGGCCGCCGCGGCCCAGCAACGCCACGTGCAGGGCCTGAGGCGGAATATCCCCCGGAGGCACGGCTTCGGTAATCACATCGTTGATCAAGCGCAGACCCTCGGTCGCGTCTTGGGGTGCGGCCAAGAGATCGAACACGCCCTGCGGCACGGTGACAGAGGGGCGCAGCTGATCCCAGGAGGGCTTGGGGAGGGGCGCGGTGAGCCTCTGATCTTTGGCCACGACGGTGCCGTCGGCGAGGACGAGGGAGGGGGTGGGGTGGTGCAGATCCGAGAGCACGTT
>DATGVF010000231.1:0-2955 GCA_035300645.1 bacterium | reverse complement strand
CGATGAGCGCTCCCGGCTGCGGCATCGCGTGATCGTCCAGCACTCGTCCGGTGACAATGATCCGTTCTCCGATCGCCTCGCCGCCCGTGCCCATGTTTGTGGTCAGATCGCTGTCCTGTGCGCTCGCCGTACTGAGAGCCGGCCCCGGTCCGGTGATCTCGGACAGGGTGTGCGGGACCGGGACGAGCGGTTGCCGAGGGGCGCGGCGTACCGTGCTGCGGTACGCCTCATGGTAATAGGGCGGGAAGGTCGTGGGATCGCGCCCGGGGCCGTCCACTATGGTTTCCCTTGTCCCCCCAACTGGGTTTTGGCCGTCGCGAATGCCGTATTCGCGGCGGGGATACCAGCGTAGATGGCAACCTGGAACAAGACCTCGATGATCTCCTTCGGGTCGACTCCGACGTTGCGGCTGGCGCGGAGGTGGAGCGCGAGCTCGTCGCGTCCCAGCGCTGCCAGGAGGGCAATCGTGACGAGGCTACGGGTGCGGCGATCGAGGTTCGGCCTCGCCCACACGGTGCCCCACGCGGTCTCCGTAATGAAGCGTTGGAAGTCCGCGTCCAGATCGGTCTGCTGCGCTTTCGCCCGGGCGACGTGTTCTGCCCCAAGCACCTCTGTGCGAATCTTCATGCCAGCTTCATAACGCGAATCCATCGGCCCACTCCACCCGTTCTGACGTCTCGATCATTTTGACAAGACATATTCATTCTTTTCATTTCTCTTCCCCCCATGAGAGCCGTCCCGCCGTTACCTGAAACGTAAGCGACCATTTCAGACAGCCGCCCTTTGCAGGACGGCGGCGCCGGTCTTCTGCGCGTCTGCGCGGCCGGCTTCGCGGTTCATCCGGGACTGCTCACCACGACCGGCGAGTCTGACGTCCCCTCCCCGCGCAGTTAACGTCTCCGGGCCACTCCCGGCGACGCTCACGGCCGCAAGGGCCGCAAGGTTTGCTGCGGCGTTGAGATCACGGTCCAGTGCCGCACCGCAGTAATCACAGTGAAAGACCTGGGCTGAGAGGGGCAGCGTGGCTTTGGTTGCCCCGCACTGCGAGCAGGTCTTGCTGCTGGGAAAAAACGTAGGCGCCTGGATCAACTGCGACCCGTACCAGAGGCATTTGTACCCGAGCTGACGGCGGAGCTCGCCCAGGCCTGTATCCGCGAGCGCGCGGGCCAGGCGCCGATTCTGCAGCATCCCGCTGACGTTGAGGTGCTCGACCACGATCGTGCCGTGAATGCGTGCGAGTCGCGTGGTCAGCTTGTGCATGGCGTCGGCGCGGATATGTGCGACCCGGGCGTGCGCACGCCCCAACCGCCGGACCGTATCCTTCCAGCGGCCGCTGCCTCGTTGGCGGCGCGTCAGCGCGCGGCTTAGCCTAACGATCTTCAGAAGCGCCTTGCGTAGCGGCCTGGGGTTGGCCACCATCTCGCCGGTGGACAGCACCGCGAGGTGGCGGATGCCGGCGTCGACCCCCACGATGCTGGTGGGGTGGCTCGGCTGGCGTTCTCCCCGCTCGACCTCACACGTAAAACTCACGTACAAGCGGTCGCCATCGCTTGACAGCGTGGCCGACAGGATACGGGCGGTTCCGGCATGAATGCGCTCCGACAGCGCGGTGGTCGGCTCGTGCGTACGTATTCGCCCGAGGCGAGGCAGCACGATGTGTGTGCGGTCGTTGATGCGGATTGCCCCAGTGGTAAAGCGCACCGACTGGCGCCGGGCTTTCTTGCGGAACTGGGGGAAGCCGATGCGCGGGCCAACGCGCTTTCCGATCCGGCTTTCAAAGTAGTTCTTCAGGGCGCGCGCAAGCCCGTCTAGCCCTGCCGAGTATGCTTCTTTTGAGTTTTCCCGCCACCATGGCGCTGCGGTGGCTTTGGTGCGGTTCCACTCCCGGCGCAGGGCGGGCAGCGTGCGGGGGACGACAACATCCTCCCCCCGCTCCCTTGCGTCTAGGCGTGATTTTACCAGCGCAAGACCCCAGTTGAATGCAAACCGCCGGGCGCCCAGATGGGAGCGGCAGGCTCGTGCCTGAGCGGGCGTGGGATCTACAACGTAGCGGTACGCTTGCAGCACCCGCATCAGCAGTCTCCCTGGGCGGCTCGCATGGGACACATGGCGCGGTTCCTCGCACCTCGCCTACCATAAAGCCCAGCATAAATGGCACCGTGCCGGGCCGCCAATTCCGAGAGCGTCATGTCTAAAAGATGCCACAGACAACTGGGGTTTGTATATAACCGTCTAACCCCAGAAAATTAGCTATTGAAAACCCTGCTCAGGTCTTGCCTCCAACGGCTCCTGCATCTAATCGGATTGGGATCGCGGGCTTATTCCGTGAGAGCCTTACGGAGCATGCTGGCTATCTCGGTATTTGAGTCAGAACCAAGGAACTGGTGAACCATCCCGTCGTAGCGTTTCGCGACGACCGCGACGCCATCCGCACGCAGGCGGGCTGCGTAGGCTTCCCCTTCGTCGCGGAGCGGGTCGAATTCAGCGGTAACCACGATAGCCGGGGGCAGGCCACGCAGGCTTGCGGCCCGGATGGGCGAGGCATAGGGGTTCGCGCCATCGGCCGGAGCATGGAGATAGTGCGTCCAGTACCAGCGCATTGCATCTGCCGTGAGACCATATCCGTCGGCATTGTCGCGATACGACGTCTTCTCGAAGTTGTGATCAGTGACAGGCACGATGAGCAGTTGGCAGGCGATCTGCGGCCCGCGGCGATCGCGCGCCATCTGCGCCACCACGGCGGCTTGGGCGCCCCCGGCGCTGGTGCCCCCCACCGCCAGCCGGGCCGGGTTGCCGCCCAGCGTCCCCGCATGGGTTGCGACCCACTGCGTCGCCGCATACGCGTCCTCGACGGGCAGCGGGAACTTGTGCTCGGGGGCGTGGCGGTAGTTAACCGAGACGACGGTGCAGCGCGCGAGATTTGTCATCGACCGGCAGAAAGCATCGACCGTCTCG
>DATGVF010000230.1:0-17649 GCA_035300645.1 bacterium | reverse complement strand
GGAGCCGAAGATGGACCCGATGGCATCTATAAGGAAAAAGGTCACCTGGTAACCGCGCTGGATGCTGGGCGGTACGTACATCACCTGTTGCACGATCATTTCGCCGCGCACGACGAGGTCGACTGTAATCGCCTGATCGTCTGAGACGTATCGATACGCGACCCGGGAATTGCCGCCGTCGACCGTTCCGGCGGGGTTGAGACTCAGCTGCTGCACGAGCGGGCTCGCCGCGAACGCGGCGACGGGATCACCGACACGCGCGACCACTGTTCCCGCAGATAGCACGAGGAGAATCACGGTCATTGTGAGTGCACGCATCAAGGTCACCTGTCATTTCCATGCCCGTTCTGCCCCCACGCTGAGACCCGGCGCGACCGACTCGGGCGCTGGGATGCGGGCATGGTCCGATCAGTCTGCTTGACACCTTGTGGTAAGGTAGAGGGTGAGTTTTTGAGGTGATGCGCGTCGTGCGAACGTGCGCCACTGCCGATGGAGATTTCGCCCGCAGCGTGGGGCGTCTGGTGGCCTGGATCTGGGGGTAAAATCCTGGGGAATTCCGACGATACGCCAGGGGCAATGGGAAGACAACCCGGCGCGCGGTGCGAGAAGGATGTGGCAGGTGAAGAAACCGCAAGTCGCGGCCGCCGCCGAAACGGCTGCCTCTAAGCCGATAACTGAGACACTGCCGACTCTCCCGCCCCCGAGTGCGCCGCGGAAGGCGCGACGCACGTCTGGCAATGGAACCCGTACGCGCAAGGCGCGCGCGATGTCCCTCGTCGTTGTCGAGTCTCCCACGAAAGCGCGGACACTCAAGAAACTTCTGGCAAACAAGTACGCAGTTGTCGCCTCGATGGGCCACGTGAAGGATCTGCCGCGCAGCCGGCTCGGCGTGGATGTGGAGAACGGCTTCACCCCCCGGTACATCGTCGTCAAGGGGAAAGCCCCCATTCTCAAAGAGCTCAAGGACGCAGCGAAGGCCGCGACCTCCGTGTACATGGCCACCGACCCGGACCGTGAGGGGGAAGCCATTTCGTGGCACCTATCTGATGCCCTCCGCCCAGTGAATCCAGCGATCAAGCGCATCGAATTCCACGAGATCACCAAAGAGGCGGTGCAGCGGGCACTCGCGCATCCTCGAGAGATTGACCTGAACTTGGTCAATGCGCAACAGGCCCGGCGCGTCTTGGACCGTCTCGTCGGCTACAAGCTGAGTCCCCTGCTGTGGCGCAAGGTGCGCGGTGGGCTGTCAGCCGGCCGCGTGCAATCCGTCGCGGTCCGCCTTGTCGTGGATCGGGAGCATGAGATCGAGGCGTTTGTGCCTCAGGAGTACTGGAGCATCCACGCGCAACTGCGCAAGGGCGAGCAGGGGTTCACGGCGCGATTGGCAGGGAAAGACGGCGTGCGCTACGGGGCCCCGACGGATGACGGGGCGTCCGTCATCCGTACGCGAGGTGATGCCGAGGCCCTCGTCGCGGACATGCGCGGGGCGACCTTCACGGTGGCCGATGTCCGCCGCAAGGATCAGTTCCGCCATCCCAGCCCTCCATTCACGACCAGCACGATGCAGCAAGAGGCGAATCGCCGCTTGGGGTACTCGGCGGCTCGCACTATGAACGTTGCGCAACAGTTGTATGAGGGCGCTGACCTGGGTCCGGAAGGGACCGTGGGCCTGATCACCTACATGCGCACGGACTCGGTGCGCGTAGCGGAGTCGGCGCAGCACGAGGCGCGAGATTTCATCGCCAAGACCTATGGCGCCGCCTCAGTCCCCGACGCCCTGCGCGTGTATCGGTCGCGCCGGTCCGCGCAAGATGCGCACGAGGCCATCCGGCCTACCTCCGTGCACCGCACACCCGAGCGCATGAAACCGTTCCTGCGCAGTGATCAGTTCAAGGTCTACAAACTCATCTGGGACCGGTTTGTGGCGAGCCAGATGGCGTCTGCCGTCATGGATACGCTGTCAGTCGACATCGTCGCGGGCGCATACCAGTTCCGCGCCACCGGTTCACGCGTCAAATTCGCCGGCTTCCTGGCCGTCTACCACGATGTGCCGGAGAACGGCGAAGAGCAGGACAGCTGGCTGCCTGACTTGGCGACGGGTGAGGTCCTCACCCTGGCGTCTCTCGATCCTGAGCAGCACTTCACGCAGCCGCCCCCGCGGTACACGGAGGCATCCTTGGTGCGGGCGCTCGAAGAGCGCGGCATTGGGCGGCCGTCGACGTATGCCCCGACCATCGAGACGATCAAGCGACGCGGGTACGTGAAGCCGATCAACCGTCGGCTGACCCCCTCCGACCTGGGCAAGCTGGTCAACGACTTGCTGGTGGAGCATTTTGGCGACGTGATGGAGTATGACTTCACGGCGGCACTTGAGGAAGCGTTGGATCAAGTGGAAGGCGGTCAGCTCGACTGGCGCACGGTCGTGGGTGACTTCTGGAAACCGTTTGAACACGATCTGGTGGCCGCCGAGCAGAAAATTGTCCAGGTCGAACGGCCGGTTGTCGAGATCGGCGAGGCCTGCCCGCAGTGCGGGCGCCCCCTCGTGCGCAAGTACGGGCGGTTCGGGGAGTTTATCGCCTGCTCAGGGTATCCGGAGTGTAAGTACACCCGCCCGCTGGGCATCGGCGTCAAGTGCCCCCTCTGCAAGGTCGGCGAGATCGTGGAGCGCCGCTCGCGGCGCGGGCGCACCTTCTACGGCTGCGGGACCTATCCCGCGTGCACGTTCACCAGCTGGGACCGCCCGACTGATCGCCTGTGTCCGAAGTGTGGGAAGAGCCTGCTCGGGTTGCATGATACTGGCCGCCGGACAACGCTGCGCTGCTTGGACAAAACCTGCGGATACAGGGAGGCTACTCCCCCTGTGGCAGACGAGCCGCGCACACCGACGCCGGAGGACCAACCCGTCCCGTAGCGAAGCTCACCCATGGCCGGGGTGTCCCCCGGCTGTCTCATGGCAGCCCGCCAGTCGTCTCCCCCCAGTGCCGCAGGCCATTTGCCTGCCCCGGAAGAACCCCGCGATCCGGATATCGCGGCGTTTCTCCGCACGCTCGAAGGCGAGCGCGGGGCCTCTCAGCACACCCTGGTCGCCTACGCGCGTGACCTCACGTACTTTGCTTCCTTTACTCATGCGCAAGGACTCACCCGCTGGGAGCAAGTGACCCCCCCGGTGGCCCGACGCTACGTGGTGGTGTTGGACCGCCACTACGCCCGCGCAGCCGTGGCGCGCCACCTCTCCGCGATTCGGACGTTCTTTCGGTTTCTCTATCGCGAGGGTAAAGTGTCGAGCAACCCGTTCGCCCTTGTCTCTGCACCGCGACGCCCGCGTCGGCTGCCGAAGTTTCTCACGCCCGAGGAAATTCGGGCTGTCCTGCGCGCGCCAGACGTATCGACGCCTAGGGGGCTGCGTGACCGCGCGGTCCTAGAAATCCTCTATGCGACAGGGATGCGGGTCGGAGAGCTGGTTACCCTCCGCACATCCGATCTCCCCCCGTCGCTGGGCGAGGCTCCTATTGGGGGAGGGGACCTACGCGTGGTGGGCAAAGGACGGCGCGACCGGATCGTCCTCATGGCTGCGGCGGCGCAGGATGCGCTCCGGCAATACTTGCGGTCGGGCCGACCGGCACTATTGCGGGGCCGCCCCGGCGACGCGCTCTTCGTCAACGCCCGTGGTGGGAGGCTGTCGGACCGCGGCGTCCGGCTGGTGGTGGATCAGGCCGTCCGAGTTGCTGCTCTGGCACGACGGATCAGCCCGCACGTGCTGCGCCACACCTTCGCCACGCACCTGCTCGATGGCGGGGCTGACCTGCGGGTAGTCCAGGAGTTGTTGGGGCATGCCAGCCTGGCCACCACCCAGATTTACACCCACGTCTCGCGCGACTGGCTGAAGCGCGTCTACGACAAAGCCCACCCCCGCGCCTAACGGTCGCCCCCGCGCGGGCGGCCGCGGTGGCGCACATGGCTCTGGTTTCGTGTTATACTACTGCGGGTTTACACCGGCGAAGTGACCGCCCCGGGTGATCTGCCGGGGCGGGGCCATCTGTGGCGGGTGTGGACCTTGACTTCGCACGCTTTCTGACCGGACGGCCAGTGCCCCATGTGGGTCCCGATCCGGGATGACGGGAGCGGAGGCATATAACTGGTGGGAGGGTGACGAGTGCCGGTTGTCACGATGAAACAGCTGTTGGAAGCGGGCGTCCACTTCGGGCACCAAACCCGGCGGTGGAACCCCAAGATGGCCCGCTACATCTTCACGGAACGCAACGGCATCCATATTATCGATCTTCAGAAGAGCGTCCCCATGATTGAGACGGCCTACCATTTCGTGCGTGACGCCGTCGCCAATGGTGGGACGTGTTTGTTTGTCGGGACGAAGAAGCAGGCCCAGGACTCCATCCGGGAAGAAGCGACGCGGGCGTCGCAGCCGTACGTCTGCCAGCGCTGGCTGGGCGGCATGCTGACTAACTTCCAGACCATCCGACGCCGCGTCGAGCGGCTGGGCGAGATCGAAGACATGCGCGACCGGGGACACCTCGACGTCTTACCCAAGCGCGAGCAAGCGCGGTTGCTGGAAGAGCACGCGCGGCTGGAGAAGTACCTCGGCGGGATCAAGACCATGGGACAGCTGCCCGCAGCGGTCTTCGTGGTCGACACGCGCAAGGAGCACATCGCCGTCGCCGAGGGGCGCAAACTCGGGATCCCCGTCGTAGCGATCGTGGATACCAACTGCGATCCCGACGAGATCGACTACCCGATGCCCGGGAATGATGATGCGATCCGCGCCGTTCGGTTAGTGACGAGCCGGATCGCCAACGCGGCGCTGGAAGGGCTGGAAGAGCGGCGCAAGCGTGAGGTGGTGGAAGAGGGGGCCGCCGGCCCAGCCGAGGCCACCGAGGAGGCTGCCCTTCCCGAAGGCGAGAGACTGCCCGGGGAAGAGGACAAGCCGCTGGATGCGCTGTTGACCTCGGAGCCTACCGGAGCCCCAGAACTTGTTGAGGAAGATGCCAAGAGGTGAACACGTGAACCGAAAGACCACATTGGACAGTAAGACAGAGCTGATTAGAGAACTCCGGGCGCGCACCGGTGCCGGGGTCATGGACTGTCGCACCGCCGTGGAGCAAGCTGGCGGTGATCTTGAGAAAGCCGTCGAACTCCTGCGCGCCAAAGGGTTGGCCACGGCGCTCAAGAAGGCCGGCCGGACAGCCTCCGAAGGACTGGTGGAGGCCTACGTGCATGCCGGCGGCCGCGTGGGGGCCTTAGTGGAGGTTAACTGCGAGACCGACTTTGTGGCGCGGACTGAGGAGTTCAAACAACTCGCGCACGACATGGCCCTGCAGGTGACCGCCGCGGCGCCCGAGTATGTGAGCCGCGAGGCGGTCCCGCCGGATGTGGTGGAGAAGCAGCGTCAGGAGTTTGCCCAAGAACTTGTGGGCAAGCCCGCGGCCGCGGTGGACGGCCGTCTTGAGAAGTGGTTCACCGACGTCGTGCTGCTCGAGCAGCCCTTCATCCGAGACGAAAGCAAGCGGGTGCGCGATCTCCTTACCGAGGCAATCGCTAAATTCGGAGAAAACATCCTGGTTCGGCGGTTTGCCCGGTTCAAACTCGGCGACTAGCAGAGGGCCCGGTGCGGACGGGGTCCCCGCAGATGCCCCAGAGTCCCCCGGGTTGATACGCATGGTGCGAGAAGGGGCCGGCCTCTCATCCGAGGCGTCCGTTCCCAAGTACCGCCGCATCCTCCTGAAGCTGAGCGGTGAAGCCCTCGGGGGCCCCGACCAAGCGGGCCTCGCCGCTTCCGTTCTCCGGCTGGTGGCTCACGAGGTCAAGGACGTCACCACCCGCGGCGTCCAGGTCGCCATCGTCGTCGGGGGCGGAAACTTCGTGCGGGGCGCCGACTTCGCCGCGCGCCTGGGCCTCGATGAGGTCACCGCCCACCACATGGGGATGCTCGCGACTGTCATCAACGCCCTGGCCCTCCAAGACATCATGGAAAAAGAAGGGCTGGTGACGCGGGTACAGTCAGCGATCGAGATGCACCAGATCGCCGAGCCGTACATCCGACGCCGCGCCCTCCGACACCTCGAGAAGGGGCGTGTGGTCATCTTTGCCGGGGGGACCGGGAGCCCGTACTTCACCACCGATACCGCCGCGGCGCTGCGTGCGATCGAGATCGAAGCGCACGCCCTGCTCATGGCCAAACGCGGCGTGAGTGGGGTCTACGACAAGGATCCCAACCTGTACACCGACGCCGTGATGTTCCGCCAGCTGGGCCACATGGATGTCCTCAACCGCGACCTGAAGGTGATGGACGCCACGGCGGTCGCGCTGTGCAAGGACAATAATTTGGACATCGTCGTCTTCGATGTCGCCCGCTCGGGGAATCTGAAGCGCGCCGTGCTAGGTGAAGAAGTGGGGACGCTCGTGACGCACGGCGGGACCGCACGTCGATGATCAACGACGTGATCGCGGATGCCAAAACGCGTATGCAGAAGGCCATCGAGGCCGTGCGGCACGAGTTCGCCTCCTTGCGCACCGGTCGGGCCAGCCCCACGCTGTTGGACCAGATTCGCGTGGACTACTATGGCGTGGCGACGCCCATCACGCAGGTCGCCACGGTGACGGTGCCAGAGCCCCGCCTGCTGGTGATCGCTCCGTGGGACAAGAAGATGGCCAAGGACATTGAAAAGGCGATCCTCAAGAGCGAGTTGGGCCTGATGCCCAGCAGTGACGGGACCCACGTGCGTGTGCCCATTCCCCAGCTCACTCAGGAGCGCCGCAAGGAACTAGCGAAGGTAGCGCACAAGCATGCCGAGGAAGGGCGCGTCGCCATCCGGAACGTGCGGCGCGAGGCTAAGGAAATGATCGAAGAGCTCGAAGAAGAAGGGGACGTCTCCGAAGACGAGAGCAAGCGCGGACTCGACGAATTACAGAAGCTCACCGATAAGTTCATCGCGGAAGTGGACGCCCTGTTGGCAGCCAAGGAGAAGGAGATCCTGGAGGTGTAGTCCGCCCCGGCGGCCTCCTCGGTATGATGCGTGAGGTTGTGGTGGACCTGTCGCAGCTCATCGGCGTACCACTCGATGCCGCCCAGGCCCGTCTTGCCTCTGCCGGCGAGGTTGTGGAGCGTGTGGTGGAGACAAAGCCTCCGCATCCGGTCACGCTGCAGGGGCCGTTGCGCATCGTGCGCGTCCGCCGCCTGACCGAGGGGGGCGTCGAGCTTATCGTGACGCGCGAGCGCTTTCTCGAGCGCGCAGATCGTGAGAAGAACGCAATCGGATCCGCGCCCCCTGGCCACTGAACAGACCCTGGACCCCACACGGATTCCCCCCCACATCGCCATCATCATGGACGGCAACGGCCGATGGGCGGCGGCGCGCGGATTGCCTCGCGCGGCGGGGCATCGGGCCGGGCTAGAGGCCGTTCGTCGGACGATCGATGCCTGCCGGGATTATGGCGTCCGCGTGCTAACGGTTTACGCTTTCTCCACGGAGAACTGGCGCCGGCCGGCCGATGAGGTGGCAGCGCTGATGCGCCTGATGGGCGAGGCGGTCGTCGACGAAGCCGCGGAATTGATGCGCGGCGGGGTTCACCTCCGCCTGAGCGGGGATCTGACTGCGTTAGATCCGACCCTGCGTGAGCAGTTGGAACAGCTCATGGCACTGACCGAGCCCAACCGGAATCTTGTTCTCAACGTCGCTTACAATTACGGCGGCCGAGCGGAGATCATTTCCGCGGTGCGCCATCTCGCCGCGGAGGTGGCCGCGGGCCAGCTTGCTCCCGACGGGATCGACGAGACCCAAGTAAGCGCTCATCTCTATTCGAACGGGCTGCCCGATCCCGATCTGCTTATCCGGACGGGCGGGGAGCAGCGGCTCAGCAACTTCTTACTCTGGCAGGTGGCCTATACGGAACTCTACTTCTGTGACGTCTTCTGGCCGGATTTTGACCGGACCCACCTCCTGGCCGCGCTGGCCGACTACCAGCACCGGCGCCGCCGGTTCGGCGGCGTCGAGGACGAGTAAATGAGTGCCGACCTGCGAGCGACGTTTCCCGGCTTATTGCCGCGCGTGCTCACCGCCCTTGTGGGAATCCCGCTTATCTTGGTGGCGGACTGGCAGGGAGGCATCTGGTGGGAGGGCCTGATCGCGGCGATCGTGATCGTGGGCGCCCACGAGTTCGGGTGGCTTCACCCGGGGCTGTCGGCCGTGGCCCGGTGGGTGACGATTGCCGGAGCCCTTGTCCTGGCCGCCAGCATCGTCGCGGTAGAGAATCGCGCCGTCGTCACCAGTTTGATTTTTGTCGGGTCGGTGGTTCTCGCCGCTGCAGTCGTCGCGCACCTGCGGGCTCCAGTTGACCAGGGAGTCGCGGTGTGGCCCCGGTGGCCGACCGCGCTGTTGGGTGCCTTGTACCTGGGACTGCCCGGCGGCGTCCTAATCCGCTGGCGGCTTGAAGAGGAAGCGCGCGTACAGATCGCACCCTATGCGGCAATCGTGTGGCTGTTTGTGACCTTGTGGGTCAATGACACCACGGCGTACTTTGTCGGTCTCGCCGCGGGTCGTCGGCGCCTCGCGCCGCGGATTAGTCCGGGCAAGTCTTGGGAAGGCGCGGTGGCGGGGGCGGTGGCGGCGACGCTGACTGCTGCGGTTGGATCGGTCGCACTCGGTGTGCCGCTGTGGACCGGTGCGGTCTTGGGGGTGGCCGTCAGCGTCACATCTCAAGCGGGCGACTTCTTCAAGTCGTCGATCAAACGGCGCGCCGGGGTGAAAGATACGGGAACCATCTTGCCAGGACACGGCGGTGTCATCGATCGGTTTGACGGGCTGCTTGCGGCCTCTCCCATCGTGTATCTCCTTATCCGGCTGTATGGTCGCTGAGACCTCAGTGAAAAAGAAGATCATCATCCTCGGTTCCACGGGCAGCATCGGGCGCCAGGCTCTGGACATAGTCCGCCGGACGGGCGAGTTTGAGGTCGTGGGACTGGGCGCGCGGCAAGACGCCACCACCCTCGGTGCTCAAGTGCGCGAGTTTCGCCCCCAGGCCGCCGCCCTGGTCGATCGCGCGGCGGTGCCTGCGTTGAAGTCGGCGGGGTTGCCCGACACAGCAGTGCTCGCGGGCGCAGATGCCATGCGCGACCTCGCGGCATGGGGGGAGGCAGATCTCGTCCTCGTGGCCGTGGTGGGGATTGCCGGTCTGTTGCCAGTGCTAGCAGCCTTGCGCGCCGGACGGGACGTCGCGCTCGCGAACAAGGAGACGTTGGTCGCTGGTGGAGGCCTGGTCCTCGAGGAAGTCCGCCGGACGGGCCGGCGGTTACTGCCCATCGATAGCGAGCACGCGGCCGTCCGTCAGTGTTTGCGCGGGGAAGATATCACCAGCATCAAGCGGATCTTGCTGACGGGATCTGGGGGGCCGTTCTTGCGTCGACCCCTGGAGGCGCTGGGGAGTGTCCGTCCGGACGAAGCACTGGCGCATCCCACCTGGAAGATGGGTAAGAAGATAACAGTCGACTCGGCCACCTTAATGAACAAGGGGCTGGAAGTCATCGAAGCGCACTGGCTGTTTGGGTTGCCGGCGTCGCAGATCGAGGTCGTCATCCACCCGCAGAGCATTGCGCACTCGATGGTGGAATTCATCGACGGGAGCGTGAAGGCGCAGCTTGCGCCGTCCGATATGCGGCTGGTCATCGCCTATGCGTTGCGCGGGGAGGAGCACCTGCCGTTGGACACGTCCCCCCTGCCGTGGGATGCGCTCACGTTGACGTTTGAACGTCCCGATCCGGCACGCTATCCTTGCTTGGGGTACGCTTACGACGCGCTGGCGGCGGGGGGCACGATGCCCGCCGTGCTCAATGCGGCCAACGAGGTGGCCGTGGACCACTTCTTGGCCAAGCGGATCGGATTTCTCGACATCGCTCGCACGGTGCGATCCGCGATGGATGAACACCGTCCAGGCGACGCGTCCAGCGTAGACGGGATCCTTGCGGCGGACGCATGGGCGCGAGCGCACGCCCTGCGCCAGGTCTCCGAGCGTCCGGGTGCGCGGGCGGAACACGTCTGAGGTAACGAGATGACAGGAAACGTTTGGGCGATCATCGCCTTCGGGTTGATGATCTTCGTGCATGAACTCGGGCACTTTCTGGTGGCCAAGCGCGTCGGGGTCACGGTCGAAGCGTTTGCGCTAGGATTTGGGCCGAGGCTGTTCGGCATTCGGCGCGGGGAGACGCTCTACGCCATCAACTTGATTCCCTTCGGAGGCTACGTCAAGTTGGCGGGGGAAGATCTCGACGCCAGCACGGGGCCGAACACGTTTCGCGCCAAGAGTTTGCCTCAGCGCATGGCGGTGGTGGTGGCCGGGCCCCTCATGAACCTGCTGACGGCCCTGGTCCTGCTCGCCGGGATTGCGCTGGTGCTGGGCGTGCCGATGGGGGTAACAAACCGGATCGGCCAGCTCATGACGCAGTGCCCGGATGACGGTAAGACCGTCCCGTGTCCTTCGGTGCAAGCGCAGCTCCAGCCGGGGGACGCCATCGTCGCCATCAACGGCGTGCCCATGCACCGCGGTGAGGACGTGATCGACACCATCCACCGCAGCCCGCACATGCGGCTGCGGCTCACGGTGGACCGGGCAGGGCGCCGCTTTGATGTTGAGGTCACCTCTGTGCGGGAGCCGCGGCAGAACATCGGACTTATCGGGTACCGACCGGAAACCGTACGCGAGCACATGGGACTGGTGCGCACGCTGGGGTGGTCCGCGGAGACGGTGTGGCAGACCGCCGCCGCGCAGTTGAACGCACTGGGAACGCTGATCGTTCGGCCCCGCAGCCTGTGGGACCAGCTGGCGAGTCCAGTGGGAGCGGTGAGGTTTCTGGGGGAATCCGCCCGCGGCGGAGGCGAGCTGTTCTTGTACACTGCGTCTGCCATGAGCGTGATCGTGGGGGTCTTCAACCTATTTCCCATTCCTCCGCTCGATGGCAGCCGGCTTCTGTTCCAACTCATCGAGGCTGTGCGTCGGCGTCCGGTCAATCCGCGCCGAGAAGGGTACATCAATCTCATCGGATTTGCGCTCCTCATCATGTTGCTGCTAACATTGACCGTGCGTGATTTCGCGCGGCCGTAACCGAGGGCGTCGTGCCCCACATTAAGACGAAGCGAGTTCCTCTAGCATCCTCCCCAGGTGCCTCGCGTCCGGCGCGCCTGCCGACGGCACGGCAGAGAACGCGGCGGATCAGGATCGGGAAAGTGGACATCGGCGGGGGTGCACCCGTGTCGGTGCAGTCGATGGCCATTACCGACACGCGCGACGTCGAAACGACCCTGGTCCAAATCTATCAGCTGGCCTCCGAAGGCTGCGAGATCGTTCGGTTGGCGGTCCCCGATCAGGAGGCCGCCCGGGCGTTGGCGGAGATCAAGCCGCGCAGCCCGGTGCCTCTCGTTGCCGACATCCACTTCGACTACCGCTTGGCCCTCGCGGCGTTGGAGGCAGGGGTGGACAAGCTGCGGATCAACCCGGGCAATATCGGCAGCCGGGAGCGCACGCGCATTGTGGCGAAGGCCGCCAAAGAGCGCGGAGTGCCCATTCGGATCGGAGCCAATATTGGGTCCCTCAGCAAGGCCATCTTGCGCCGGTATGGCACCCCCTGCGCCGAGGCGCTGGTCGCCAGCGCGATGGAAGATGTGAAGGTGCTGCAGGATCTGGACTTCCACGACATCGTCATTTCGGTGAAGTCCTCCGAGGTCCCGATGGCCATCGATGCCTACACTCAGATCAGCGAGTTGGTTGACTATCCGCTGCACGTCGGGATTACGGAAGCCGGCACCGCGTGGACGGGCGGGATCAAGTCCGCCGCCGGAATTGGAGCAATTCTTGCGCAGGGAATCGGCGACACCATCCGCGTGTCGTTAGCTGCGGATCCGGTCGAAGAGGTCAAGGCCGGGTTTGAGATCCTCAAGAGCTTCGGGCTGCGCACGCGTGGGGTCCAGCTCATCGCCTGCCCGTCTTGCGGCCGCGCCGAGGTCGATATCATCAGCATCGCCCAGGAAGTCGAGCGGAGGCTGGCTCGGATGGACGCTCCGGTGAAGGTCGCGGTCATGGGGTGCGCCGTGAACGGTCCCGGGGAGGCCCGTATGGCCGACTTGGGGATCGCCTGTGGCCGGGGAATGGGCTTGCTGTTCCGAGGGGGCAAGATTGTCGCCAGCCTGCCTGAAGACAAGCTCGTGGACGCTTTAATGGATCAGGTGGCCGAGATCGCTCGCGAGAAAGCGCTCACCTCGCAATGATTCCCTTCGAGCAGGTCGGCGAATCCGTCTTGCGCCTCGTCCTGGCGATGGTGTTGGGCGGGGTGATTGGGTGGCAGCGGGAAAGTGCGGACAAGCCCGCCGGGTTTCGCACGCACATACTGGTGTGCATAGGGGCGGCGCTGTACACTCTCGTGTCCGCCGTGGGGTTCTTCGGTACCGGGGCCGATCCGGCGCGGGTGGCCAGCAACGTGGTGGTGGGCATCGGCTTTCTGGGGGCTGGCACTATCTGGCGTACCGGCGTCACAGTCCAAGGGCTGACGACGGCCGCGACCCTGTGGACGGTGGCCGCGATCGGCCTGGCCTCCGGGATAGGCTACTATATCGGCGCGATCTTTACGACAGTGCTCGTGGTGGCTGTGCTCACGCTGTTCAAGATCTTCGAGATCCGGATCCCGAAGTCCGGGCAAGGCCATCTCACCCTGGAGATGGCGGACCGGCCCGGCCAACTGGGGAAAATCGGCACGGCGCTGGGTGCATTTGGGGTGAACATCGAAGGCGTCGAGCTCTCGCAGCGTGCCGTGGATCGAGTCACGCTGTCGATAACGGTCCGGCTGCCCCCGCGCGTCAGTCGCCACGAACTGTTGGTGGCGCTGGGCGAGATCGAGGGCGTAGATGAAGTGCGGTGGGAAGATGCCGCCGCGGCGGCATGATCCCATTACGCGATAACCTTCCGTCGTCAACCCTTCCAGTCGTCACCGTCCTGCTCATCTTGGCCTGCACCGCCGTGTTCTTGCACGTTTATTATGGCCTCCCCTCCGATGCCGCTGCCCAGCGGGTCCTGATGCATTACGGGGCGACTCCCTCGCATCTGCTCGCACCCGGCGGTCTCGCACAGGCCGCACCCACTCTGGTGACCTCGTTGTTTTTGCATGGGAGCTGGCTGCATTTGGGCGGGAACATGCTGTATTTATGGATCTTCGGCGATAACGTCGAGGGCTGGATGGGCCACATAGGTTTTCTCGTCTTCTACCTATTGAGTGGGGCGGTGGCCACGGTGTCCCATGCTTTGTTGAACCCCACGTCGACGGCTCCCCTGGTCGGCGCCAGTGGGGCCATTGCCGGGGTGCTGGGTGCCTATCTGGTATTGTTTCCCCGTGCCCGCATACGTTCGCTGGCCATCTTGGGCTTCTATGTCACTACCGTCTCGATTCCGGCCGTCGTCTATCTGCCACTGTGGTTTCTCTTGCAGTTCTTCTCCGGGGTGGCCTCCCTTGAGTCCGGGATGGGGGGCGGAGGCGTCGCGTGGTGGGCGCACGTCGGCGGATTTGTCACGGGCATCGTGCTCGTCCCGGTCTTCGCCCGGCGCCGGGGGAACCAGGCCGCCTGGTGACCGCGGTCATGTGAAGTCCTCACGCCGGACAGAGTAGGAACCCGTATTGTCCTCCCGAACTATTTTTCGGCTATAGTCATAGAAGGCGGAGGTCGAAGCGTGCGGCAAATTACGGTAGAGACCCTTTCAGGCAAGCCGGTGTCCGAACACGAGGTGGAGATTGTCGAGCGCAAGGGGCTGGGCCACCCCGACTCCATCTGCGACGCGATCATGGAACGCGTGAGCATCGAGCTCAGCCGCGAGTACTTGCGGGAGTTCGGGGTCATTCTGCATCACAATATCGACAAGGCATTCCTCGTTGCCGGCAACGCTGAGATTCGGCTAGGTGGGGGTCGGGTGACCGAGCCCATGCGATTGATCTTCGGCGACCGCGCGACTTATGAGATGAACGGCAAACGCCTGCCGATTGAGGAAATCGCCACCAACACCGCTCGCCGCTGGATAAAAGAGAATCTGCGGTTTGTGGATCCAGCCGAACACGTCCGCTACGACGTGCAGATCAAACCCGGTTCCCCCGAGCTGGTGGACATCTTCAGCCGGGAGGTGCCGGGGGCCAACGACACGTCTGCTGCAGTGGGGTACGCACCGCTGACGGAGACGGAGCGGCTGGTCTTGCTGACCGAGCGGCACATGAACTCGCCTGCCTTCAAGCAGGCGTTTCCCGAGGCCGGGGAGGACATCAAAGTCATGGGGTGCCGCCGCGGGGACGAGCTCAACCTGACAGCAGCGGTCGCGTTTGTGGACCGGTTCATCGATTCGGAGAAGACCTATTTTGCCCGCAAGCACAAGATGCATGAGGCGGTCGAAGAGTACGTCCGCAGTGAAGCCAAGGCGCTACGGAAGATCACGTTGAGCCTTAATACGCTGGATGTACCGGGCCGAGGGCTCGGCGGGATGTACCTGTCGGTGACGGGCACGTCGGCTGAATCTGGGGACAGCGGACAGATCGGTCGCGGGAACAAGGTGAACGGGGTCATCGCCCTCAACCGGCCCATGGGCACCGAGGCTGCGGCGGGGAAGAACCCCGTGTCGCACGTCGGCAAGATCTACACGATCATGACGCACCAGGTCGCTGAGCGGATCTACCGGGAAGTGCCCGGGATCCGCGAGGTCTACGTCTGGCTGCTCAGCCAGATCGGCTCACAAATCGACCAGCCCAAAGTCGCGGCGGCGCAGGTGATCCTCTCGAAGCGGGCACGCCAAGAGGTGGCCCGACGCCGGGTGCGCGACATCATGGAGCACGAACTGGCCAACATCGGGGCCTTGTGCCGCGACCTCGCTCAAGGAAAGTACCCCGTCGTTTAGACACGCCCGCGCATTTCAGTTCAGATTGACCCCTCGCGCGCTCCGGACGGACGACGTCCGCATGCAAACACGAATAAAAGCGTCCGCTCGCGCCCGCACGTTACTCAAGGTGCTCAGGTCAGGGAGGCGGGGCGGGGGGAGCCTCGCGGTTTTTCTCCTCGCATCCGTGCTGGTGGCGGGGTGCGACATTCGCCGGGGCCCGGCGGTCGAGAGCACGCGGCAGTTGCAGGTCGCAGACGTCCAACGCATCGTGGAGCATCCGGCCGTCGCTCCTGTGGCGTGGGCGCCTGACAGTCGCTCTTTCGCGCACAGCGGTGACCACCGTGTGTGGGTGTACTCTCTCGACCGCGGTGACCAGGGGATTGCCGCGGCCGAGATGGGAACGGCGCTGTCGTGGTCGGCTGCGTTGAACCTGATTGCCCTCATTGATCGCGGGGTCGTCTCCACTCTCCGGCCAGACGGGAGCGACCGCCACGTCATTGACCTGCCGGGGGTCGCCGTCGCACTGGCGTGGGCTCCGGGTGGTGATCGGATGGCCGTCGTCCTACGCCGCACCGGAAATGGGCAGCCCCGTTTCGAGCTCTGGGTCGCCAACCATGACGGCGGGTTCAAGCGGTTGGTGACCCGCGCCCCCGAAGGCCGCGTGATGCGCGACGTGCAATGGTTCTCCGACAACCTGTACTTACTGTATGGCTTGTCGGACCCTGCCGAGCGCTTCATTAGAGAAGCCCACCGCGTCCGGATCAGCTACCCAGACCACACCGAGATCCCCTTGCCTGTCCGCACGGTGGCGCTGCGCCTGGCACCCACGGGCCAGCGTGTGGCGGTTGTCACGGCGGATCGCATGGCGGTCGGGGTCGGGGAAGTGATCATCTCGCGTCTGGACGGCAGCGGCCGTTTGGTCTTAGCCGCCGACCCTGGGCGATTCACAGGGCTCGCCTGGTCACCGCAGGGTGACAAACTGGTCTACGCCCGGGTGACTGAGGAGAGCAGGGCAGAACTGTGGCTGGCAGATGCCGATCGCTCGGACCGGCTCCCCCTCTTTTCGTATCCGATGGAATACACCGATCCTGGGATCGACTTGGTCGTGACGTGGGCCCCTGACGGTCGACATCTGGCGTTTGGCACCAATACGGGGACGTTCGTGGGACCCATCTGGCTGGCCACGCTGCAGCGGCGATAGCATCGTAGCTCCTCGGTGTGTCCTCCCATGCTTTCCCCCGGAATATTGACAGCCAGCATAAGATTAGAGTAGTGAGTGAGGGTAGTCAGATGCCGTTGTACGAATATCGCTGCGAAAACTGTGGCCACACCTTTGACGTGACCCACGCCGTCGGCGGGACACCTGGGCCCTGTCCGGTCTGCGGCGGGCCCGCGCGACGACTGTTTACCTCAGTGGGGCTGATCTTTAAGGGCTCGGGATTCTACCACACAGACAACCGGAAGGCGTCGTCTTCAGACGGCGATGCGGCAAAGACTCCGGCGACTCCGCCAGCTTCCGAATCATCCTCGTCTAAGTCATCGCCCCCGTCCAAGTCCTAAGAGCTCTGCGCGACGCGTTGTACCCTCGCCTGTGGTGGCGAGCGGGCGCGGGGGCCTTCCTGATGGCGTGGTTGGTGGCGGGTGGCGCCTCCGCATCTGAGGTCACCGTCCACGCACAGGCCGGGTGGTCGGGGTGGATTCCCCTAGGCGCGTGGGTCCCCGCGCAGGTCGAGCTTCTCTCCACCGATGCTGTCGATGGCACGATTGTGATCGACGCCCCGACCCGTGACCCGTCAGGTCCGGTGTCGTTTCGCCACGCGGTGCGTATGGTCCCCGGAGTCCGACAGCGCGTAACGCTGGAGATCATCGTTCCAGAGGCGCGCAGGGCGCTGCTCGTCCGCGTCGCTGCGCAAGGCCGCGAGCTGGCCCGTGAGGAGATTCCGTTGTCGCTCCGCTCTATCGCCGACGGGGTAGTCCTCGTCCTGACTCGAGAGCCCGCCGGTTTGGAACACCTGTTTGATCTGCCGGGTAAACTCCGTCCAGCCTACATCGCTGAAGCAGATCTCCCCGTTCATTGGCAGGGCTACGCAGGCGTGGTGCTACTGGTTGTCCACGATCTCGATCCCGGGATGGTGACCCCGGAGCAGCGGGAGGCCCTCGTGCAGTGGGTGGAACAAGGCGGTCGGCTCGTTGTCTCAGGTGGCGAACCCCTAATCCGGCTGCGCGATTCCTGGCTAGCCCAAATGCTGCCCGCCGAGCCTAGAGGTCTCGTTCGCCTGGACCCTTCCCGGGAGTTGCCAGGGGTGCGCGGTCCGATCCTTGCGACCTCGTTGTCTCCGCGCTCAGGCGCCACCATGCACGGTCAGCTGAGAGCGCAAGGGCAGAGGGGAGCGGGCGCGGTCACAGTGTGGGCAGTCGATCTCCTCGCACCCGATCTGCGCACGTGGAACGGGCAGGGCGCCCTATGGGAGGAAGCTCTCAACACGCCGGTGCAGTCCTGGCTGATCACTCGTGATTTGAGGGACGTGCTTCCTGCCAGCCGGCCGCTAACTGTTGCAATGCAAGTCTGGTTCGCGGTGCTGGCGCTCGCGTACCTTGGTGTCGTCCGATTCGCTCTTCTTCGCGCTCGTCACTCTCGGTTCGGGTGGGTACCGGTGTTGGCGCTGACGCTGTTTTTTGTCCCCACGGTGTACAGGTTTGGACTCCATGCGCGTCACGTCGGGACGGTGGCCGTGCAAATGTCGG
>DATGVF010000229.1:0-22084 GCA_035300645.1 bacterium | reverse complement strand
GTGGAGCTCCCGGAGGAACACGTGCCGAAGGCCTGCATCCGGGATGAGATCGTGAACCATTTCCTCGGTTGCGTCGAAGAGGTCAGTCCACACCGGCAGTAATCCGTCTGTGACACGGGCCTGTATCAGCTTCGCAGTCCCCGAGGACGTCAGGAGGTCAAGACGGCTCGCTCCATCCGGGCCGGGGAGGCCTGCGTCAACGAACACGTAGCCGACCACACCGTGCTCGATCTGTCGGCGCACGGCCGGCAGGAGGGGGGCCCGCGTCGCTGTGAGCGGGTTAGGACGATCCGTTCTGCGCGGGGGAAGCTGTGAAGGCGTTCGGCAACCGCTTCGGCATGGCGCTTCCAAAACGGCGGGGAGACGCCCTCAGATCCGAGGGTAGGAACGACGGCATTCGTCCCTCCCTCCATCAACACATCGGCAACAGGCTTCCAGGTGAGGGGTCCCACAAGGGGGCTATGGAGTAAAACGAACGTCGGCATGGACCTGTGCTCGCCTCGCCCACGGACTGCCGCCGCGACCGACACTAAGAGATCAGGTGCCTCGGCGGCGGGCAGGTCTCGTCAGCTCTGACAAAAGCGGACGGGGCGTGAGGGCAAGGCGCTGCGCAGCCTCGACCCGATCGCGTCCTTCTGTCTTAGCTCGATACAGAGCCTCGTCGGCCGCTCGCAGGAGCGTTGCCGTGGTCGAGCCGTGTTCGGGGAAAGCGGCAATGCCGACGGATATCGTGACGTTGCCGAGCGGATGGCCGTGATGCTGAACTTGCAGGCTCTTGGCCTCCTCCCGCAGTTGCCCTGCCCGCCGGATCGTCGTGTCCAGCGGGGCATCCGGGAAGATCAGGACGAACTCCTCGCCCCCATAGCGACAGGCTACGTCTTCCCTCCGGGACCGCGACACCAGAAATTGTCCAAAGATGCGTAACAGCGCATCGCCCGCTGCGTGTCCGAAGGTGTCGTTGAAAGCTTTAAAGTGATCGAGATCAAGCATGATCACACCCAATGGTTTTCGCTGTCGTTCGGCTCGACGGAGTTCCCGCTCGAACGTCTCCTCGAGGTAGCGCCGGTTGAAGAGTCTCGTGAGCGGGTCGCGAACAGCCTGAACCCGCAACGTCTTCTGTAGTCTCAGGTTCGTCTCGAGCTCTCGGTTGGTCGCTTCCAGTTGACTGATGAGCCTCCGCTGCCGCGCAGCTAGCTCCACGTTGTCTAAGGTTATTGCCCCCTCCTCCGCGAGAAGGGTCAGCATGTTGAGGTCATCGGTTGGAAAGAGGGACTGCCCCCAGCACAGGCTCACCAGGAGTCCCCAGGTCCGCTCCTTCGTCGTAATCGGCACCGCGTAGACGGTATCGGCGCCCAGGTAGTCGATGAGCCTGGCGATCTCCTCGGGGATCGCCGCGGCGGAGACTAGAGACCAGCGGCGGGGCTTCGCGGATTTAACCTCGTTCTGGATGAGGGCGATCACCGTGGACAGCACCGCTGGGTGGTCGGATGCTCGCACAACGAGCTGATCACCCTCGTCGGCCTTGAGGGCGAGGATAGACCCTGATCCCCCGACGACCCGTGTTGCTGCCTGGCAGAGGCGATCGGGCAACCGCGTGGAGCGCTCATCATGAGACAGGCCGACCCGTTCGTCGAGGAATCGGTGAATTTCGCGCAACTGCCAGACTCGGCGCAGCCCTCGGGGCGGACTGAACCCGAGGTAGTAGCCCACCGCCGAGAGGAGGGCTAATCCAAGAGAGGGCAGCCGCACAACATCTGCTATGGAGGGGTCCACGGCCTGCACCCCGGCAATGAGAACGATCGTAGCGAGAAGCCCAGAGGCCATTCCCGCTAAGGTCAGACGCTGGTGCACAACTCCGCCGGTTTTTCGCGCTCCCTGCACAAGGGCCATCGCCGCATACGCCTCGGCACCGCCGAAGTACGCCACGATGACGAGGGAGGGCACGAGAGGGGTCGGTGGCGGGAACATGATCGCGAGCGCCCACGATACCCCCAGGCCTGCCATGGCCGCGCGGAGAATGGGTGCGTGCACTTCGCGGAAGTGCTGCACGAGACGTACCATGAGGAACGGGTGGGCGAGAGCGCTGGCCACTCCCAGCGTATCCACCCATCTGGTCTCGATGTCCAACCGATTCGAGACTGCTTGAATCACCACGAAGACGGCGAGCGAGGCAAACATCAACGCAATATCGAGCCGCGTCCTGCCGCGGTAGCGAGCAAAGTCGACGAGCGTGAGCACGGCGAGGAGGACGAAAGTGGCTCGGGTGAGATCGTTGAGAAATGCGTTGAGGTCCATCATCTGTTGTCGGTCGCCCGCCTGACCGTCGGACGTATGCGTTGTGGGTCGTACCCTATCTCATACCTCCGGAACTCCTGTGTACCCCTCGACTCCCCTCTGTAGACTGCCCACAATAGGGCCTTGGGTGCATGGATGAAATGCCCGCGTGGACGAAAAATCGACCCGGGAACCCGGGCTGGACCGCCCGCATGAGTCCCTCATCAGTCGTGGTGGGCCCGCCAGGTCTCGAACCTGGAACCCGCGCCTTATGAGGGCGCTGCTCTACCCTTGAGCTACGGGCCCCACCTCAATCTACACAATCCGCTCCATCTCCACAATCGGCGAGCACATGGCCACAATTACCTGCCCAGTCTCAGTCCGGTAGGTGTGGATGGGAGTGGAAGGATTCCGCGTAGAGGACCGACACCAGGTACAGACCATGGGCCGGCACGCGGGGTCCGGCTTTCTGGTTCCGCTCCACTGTGAGGAGAGCCTCCACCGCCTCGGTGGTCAGTTTCCCTTGCCCCACTCTGAGCAACATCCCCACGATCAATCGCACCATGTGCCGAAGGAACCGGTCGGCCTCAAACGTGCAAATCACCATGTCGCCGCTGCGCGCTATGAGCGACCGCCGCACGGTGCACGCGGTGGTGCGTTCGCTTGATCCGGCGCTGCGGAATGCTGCGAACTCGTGCGTCCCTTGAAGCTTAGCCGCCGCAAACGCCATGGCGTCGTGATCAAGAGCGCCGGACACGTGGTAAGCGTGGTTCCGAAGGATAGCCGAAGGGGCAGAACGGTTGAGAATCGCGTACCGGTAAACCCGGCCGATTGCCGAAAAGCGGGCGTGGAAACGATCATCCACGTCTTCTGCCGAAATGATCCGCACAGTCTCCGGGAGGTACGCGTTAAGCGCCGCCGGCAATCGGACGGCGGCCAGATGGCTCTGGGTCTTGAAGTTGGCCACCTGGCCGAGCGCGTGCACGCCCGCATCCGTACGGCCAGCCCCCACGATCCTCACTCGCTCGCCGGTCACCCGTGAGGCCGCGCGTTCCACGGCAGCTTGGACCGTGGGCCGACCGGTCAGGCGCTGCCACCCGAAAAACGTGGTCCCATCATATTCAACGGTGATCTTGACATTGCGCACGGGCGATTGACGCGATGGCAGGACGCGCAGCCCGATACCCCATCTCGGCCTGCGCACAGGGGCTGCGCTCCTCGCGTGTCTGCCTCCCCTCAGTGGACCAACCTGACCCACACCTCGTAGGGGAGAGCGAAACCCACCGACGCCACTGCCGCGACGGCTAAAGCGATGCCGTCCCGCGGCGCGAAGGACAGCTCCCGCATCCGCGTCCGGTGCTCCCCACCCCGATAGCACCGCGCCAACATCGCCAACGCAAGCTCGTCCGCCCGCCGGAAAGCGCTGACAAATAACGGCACCAGCACCGGCACCAGGGCGCGCGCGCGGCGAAGCACATTGCCCTGGTCGAATTGCGCTCCCCGTGCCATCTGGGCCTTGATAATCTTC
The DNA here is from genome assembly GCA_035300645.1 of bacterium. Taxonomy (GTDB): domain Bacteria; phylum Sysuimicrobiota; class Sysuimicrobiia; order Sysuimicrobiales; family Kaftiobacteriaceae; genus 13-1-40CM-64-14. The sequence continues at coordinate 18,282 of DATGVF010000229.1, read as the reverse complement.
TCCGTCTCTTCTAACAGAGTGGGGATGAAGCGCAAGGCGATCGTCATCATCATCGCCAGTTCATGCGCCGGCACGCCGAGCCGCCTAAAGGGGCGGAGGCTCCGTTCGATGCCGTCAGTCAGTTCCATCGGGGACGTGGTGAATGTCAGCAAGGATGTCACCACGACCAAGCCAACCAAGCGGGCCCCAACAAACACCGCCCGCAGCACGGCCTCGCGCGTCGCCAGCAGCGGCCCCAGGCGGAACAGGACCGTCCCGCCCTGAAGCCCGCTGAAAAAGATGTTGAGGACGACGGTGAACAACAGCAGAAACACGATGGGGCGGAGTCCGCGCAGCAGATACCCGGGGGAAATCTGCGCCGCCACCACTACCGCGCCCAGGACGAGGGCCAGGAGAGCATAGCCGCTGAAATCCCGGACCACGAAGATCGCCACCGTCCACAGGGCGACCGCGGCAATCTTGGTGCGGGGGTCGAGCCGATGGATGGCGGACTCCCGCGGCAGGTACTGGCCGATCGTGACGTATCGGGTTAGTTCCACCGTACTACCTCCAAGATGGCCGCCCGTGCTTCCTCAAGCGACAGGACATCCGGACGCACCGCCACCCCGCGGCGCCGCAGCCGCAACATGAGGTCCGTGATCGCCGGCACCCCCAGGCCGATTGCGGCCAGTTCATCTGCACGACGAAAGATCCCGCGGACGGGGCCGTCCATCGCGACTTGCCCGCTGTTCATCACGACGATCCGGTCCACGAGCTGCGCGGCCTCGTCCATGCTGTGCGTAATCAGAATCACGGTGAGACCGCGCTCCCGGTGCAGGGTGCGGATTTGCCCAAGGATCTCCTGTTTGCCTTGCGGATCTAGTCCGGCGGCCGGCTCATCGAGGACCAGGACCTCCGGCTGCATCGCGAGCACGCCGGCGATCGCGACCCGGCGCATCTCCCCACCGGATAACGAGAACGGCGACCGACGCCCGAAGACATCGGGGTCCACGCCCACGAGGCGCAGGGCGTCATGCACCCGCTCCTGGATTTCCGGGGTAGCAAGCCCGAGGTTTCGCGGGCCGTAGGCCACATCGTCAAACACGGTCTCTTCGAAGAGCTGGTGCTCAGGATATTGAAACACCAAGCCGACTTTGCGTCGGACGGTCCTCACATCGGCGCGCGGCTGGGACAGATCGATCCCCGCCACACGCACCGAGCCCGAGGTCGGACGCAGCAGGGCGTTAAAGTGCTGGATGAGCGTGGACTTGCCAGAGCCTGTGGGGCCGAGGAGGCCGACAAACGTTCCGGCCTCAATCGACAGGGTCACCCCGCGCAGCGCCACGGCCTCTAGCGGGGTGCCCTGCAGGTAGACGTGGGTCAGGTCAACGCACTCAATCAGCGCCATTGCCCACCCTCCCGTGGCCGATCCGCGCGGTCGCCAGGCTGGCGATGGCCGCCGCGAGGTCGTCGGCATCCAGAATGCCCTCCGGCACGGGCAGTCCGTCACGTCGCAGTTGGTATGCCAGAGCGGGGATCGGCGGCAGAACAAGGCGGAGGCGGTGGAGGTCGTCGGCCCGAGAGAACACATCGGCGGGCGGGCCGTCCATGGCCACACGACCGCCGGAGAGCACAATCATCCGGGGACACTGCGCGGCTTCCTCCATGGCATGGGTGATATGGATGACCGTCACGCCTTCCCGATTGAGGGACTGGATGGTCTCCATAACTTCGCGCTGTCCCAGGGGGTCTAACATCGTCGTCGCTTCATCGAGGACCAGACACTGCGGCCGCATGGCGAGAATCCCGGCGATCGCAACTCGCTGTTTTTGGCCCCCGGAAAGGAGGTGCGGTTGATGTCGGCGGTAGGCGAGCATCCCCACCACGCGCAAAGACTCCTCCACCCGCTGGACGATCTCGCTGGAGGGGAGCCCCAGGTTCTCCGGACCGAAGGCGACATCTTCTTCCACCACGGTCGCCACCAACTGGTTGTCGGGGTTCTGAAACACCATGCCCACCCGCTGACGGATCTCCCAGGTTGCGGCGGGGTCGCGGGTGTCCAAACCATCGACCCGCACCTCGCCGTCTGTGGGCAGTAGAAGCGCGTTGAGGTGCTTGGCCAAGGTCGATTTTCCAGACCCATTGCCGCCCACGATGGCCACGAACTCGCCGCGCTCGATGGTCAGCGAGACGCCATCGAGGCCCACCACCGCTTCGGGGGTCCCGGCGTGGTAGGTGTGGTGAAGGTTTTGGACCTCGATCAGCGCCATGTCTAAGCGAATCTACACGATGCGGATGAGTCCTGCAATCGAATGACAGCGGGCAGGCCTGTCTGCTGCAGGCCTGCCCGGGGGAGGTTCGAGAACGTGTGTGCAGGAGAGCGAAGGATTAGACCAACTCGACCAAGGCCAATTCGACCGCGTCTCCACGGCGCACCCGAGTCCGGGTGATCCGCGTGTGACCCCCGCGGCCTTTCTGAGCTTTCGGGGCGACGTCGACAAACAGCCGGCGGATCGCCCGCTCATCCGTGAGCAGCCGGCGCACCTGGCGCCGGGCATGCAGGTCCCCGCTCAGGGCGAGCTCCACAAGCCCGTCGGCAATCTTCTTAGTTTCTTTGGCCCGGGGCACCGTGGTTTCTATGCGGCCGTGTAGGATCAGCGCGCTGACCAAATCGCGGAAGAGAGCCTTCCGCTCTCCGGTATCCCGGTTTAATTTCCGTCTGACGGCACCCAGCATCGCCCCTACCTCACTGCGCTTCGGTCTTCTTTAGCGACAGCCCGAGGGAGGTCAGCTTCTCGCGGACCTCATCCAGAGACTTGCGCCCGAAGTTCTTGACCGCGACGATCTCTTCTTCTGTGCGTTGAATGAGATCGCCGACGGTGTTGATGCCGGCGCGCTTGAGACAATTATACGGACGCACGGAGAGGTCCAGCTCCTCGATGGGCATCGCGTAGAGTTTGGCCATCTGAGCGTCCGCGCCCGGCTCTAATCCGGCCGCCGTCTCGCCCTCCTGGCCCATGCCGATGAGCAGCTTGAATTGGTCGGTCAGGATCCGGGAGGCCTCCTGAACCGCCTCTTCGGGCCGGATCGATCCGTCGGTCCACACTTCCAAGACCAACCGATCGGCCTCCTCCTGCCCGGACCGGGTGTCCTCAATGACGTAATTGACCTTCTGGATCGGCGTGAAGATTGAGTCCACTGGGATGACGCCAATCACGTGCTCGCTCTTCCGGTGTTTCTCGGCGGGGACGTACCCCTTGCCGTGTTCGATAACCAGCTCCATCGCCAGGCGGGCGTCCTTCTTGTCCAGCGTGGCCAGGTGTAAGTCGGGGTTGAGGATGTCCACCTCTGCGTCCTGCTGGATGTCGCCGGCGACGACATCGCGCTTGCCCTTCACATCCAGGCGCAGCAGCTTCGGCTTGTCGGTGTGCAAGCGCAGCGTCAGCTCTTTAAGATTGAGGATGATCTGCGTGACATCCTCCACCACTCCGGAGATCGTGGAGAACTCGTGCAAGACGCCCTCAATCTTCACCGAGCTGACGGCCGCGCCGGGGATCGCGGACAGCAGGACCCGCCGCACCGCGTTGCCTAGCGTGACTCCGAATCCCCGCTCCAAAGGTTCCACGACGAACTTCCCATAGGTCTCTGATAACTCCGCGTACTCAATTTTCGTCTTTGGTGCTTCCCAGATCGTTGCAATGCTCATAGCGCTCTCCTCTTGATATCAGCCCCACCACCTGCGAATCGCAGGTGTTAGCGTGAATAGTGCTCGACAATCAGTTGTTCAGACACCGGCACGTCGATCTCTTCCCGCGCTGGCAGGGCGAGGATACGCCCCTCCAGCGCGGTGACGTTGAACTCGAGCCAGCTCGGCAGGGTCCGTAACCCAGTCTGAGCGAGCTCCTTCAAACGGGGGTGCTCCCGGCCCTGCGTCGTGGGCGCGATGCGGTGTCCCGGCCGGACGTGAAATGACGGGATGGTGACCTTCTTGGTGTCCACGGCGACGTGTCCATGTACGACCATCTGCCGCGCTTCCTTGCGGGACGTGGCAAACCCCAGGCGATACACGACATTGTCCAGGCGCGTCTCCAATAACTGCAGCAGCCGCACGCCGGTGACGCCTTTGGCTTTTGCCGCCTGGCGGAAATACGTCTTGAACTGCGTCTCCAACACGCCATAGATCCGCCGCAGTTTTTGTTTCTCCCGCAGCCGCACGCCAAACTCCGACATCTTGCGCCGGCCCTGGCCATGCATGCCGGGAGGGACTGGCCGCTTGTGCACCGGGCACTTCTCCGTGTAGCACTTCTCGCCCTTGAGGTACAGCTTCATCCCCTCGCGGCGGCACAAGCGACATACTGGTCCGGTATAACGCGCCATCGATCTAGATCCTCCTGTCGTCGTGCATGGTGCGAGTGCTCCCTACACGCGCCGTCGCTTCGGCGGCCGGCAGCCGTTATGGGGGATCGGAGTCACGTCGCGAATAAGGCTAACCTCCAACCCTGCGGACTGCAGAGAACGGATGGCCGCTTCGCGTCCAGCCCCTGGCCCTTTCACGTAGACTTCCACCTGCTTGACGCCGTGCTCCATCGCCTTGCGGGCCGCGGCTTCCGCCGCCAGCCCCGCGGCAAACGGGGTGCCCTTGCGGGACCCCTTGAATCCGGTGGCCCCGGCGCTGGACCACCCCAACACATGGCCCTGGGGGTCGGTGATCGTAACAATCGTGTTGTTGAACGTCGACTGAATGTGCGCCACGCCCGTGGGCACACTCCGCCGTTCCTTCTTCCGAGTTCTCCCGGTCGCCATCTCGTCGCCTCTCCGTTGTGCTACCGCTTCGTCAGCTTGCGTTTGCCTGAGCCCACGGTCCGCTTCGGCCCCTTCCGCGTGCGCGCGTTGGTCCGGGTGCGTTGCCCACGCACGGGAAGGTTCTTCTTGTGCCGCAGGCCGCGGTACGAACCGATCTCGACCAGTCGGCGGATATCCATGGCGATGTCCCGGCGCAGGTCGCCCTCAACCTTGTAGTTGCGGTCGATGTAGTCTCGGAGGCGAGTGACTTCTTCCTCGGTCAGGTCGCGCACGCGCGTGTCCGAATTGACCTTCGTCGCCGCCAACGCCTGCTGCGCGCGGGGCAGCCCTACGCCAAAAATATAGGTGAGAGCCACTTCCACCCGCTTGTCCCGCGGCAGATCAACCCCTGCGATTCGAGCCATCGGCCCCTCCCGCTAACCCTGCTTTTGTTTGTGCTTGGGGTTCTCGCAGATGATGTACACCCGCCGTCCCCGCTTAACGACCTTGCACTTCTCGCAAATCGGCTTGACTGATGCCCGTACTTTCATGGTCGCGTTCCTTTCGCAGTGAAAAACTCATGCCCTAGCGATAGCGGTACGTAATTCGTCCGCGCGTCGGGTCATAGGCGGACAACTCGACTTTGACGCGATCCCCAGGCAGGATCCGGATGAAGTTGATGCGCATCTTGCCCGAGATATGGGTCAGGACCCGTTGGCCGGTGCTCAGCTCCACCCGAAACATGGCGTTGGGCAGCACCTCTACCACCTGGCCCTCCACTTCAATCGCGTCTTTCTTCATCTCGCTCCCCGCATCATCGTCCGCTAATGAGCGCCAGGAACAACGGCCCCCCGCCGACTCTGCGGAGTCTGCGGGGTAGCCTTACAGATTATACGGTGCGAGGCACGCCTCGTCCACTACACCACCCCGCCGGGGATGGCGGTCAGAATCAGGGGGCCGGCTGCCGTGACGGCGACGGTGTGCTCGAAGTGCGCGGAGGGTTGCCCGTCTCGTGTCCGGACCGTCCACCCATCGTCGTCCATCATGACCTCGTACCCGCCCACATTCACCATGGGCTCAATCGCCAGGGTCATCCCCTCCCGCAGCTGCGTCCCCGTGCCGGGCTCCCCGAAGTTGGGGATCTGCGGCTCTTCGTGGAGGGCCCGGCCGATGCCGTGCCCCGCGAAATCCCGGACGACGGACAACCCGGCCGCCTCGACGTAGCGCTGGATCGCAGCACCCACGTCTCCCAGCCGCTTGCCCGGCCGTACCTGCTCGATCCCCCGGTAAAGGGCATCCCGCGTCACCTGCAGCAGGCGCTGCAAGGAGGGAGCAATCTCGCCCACCGGAACGGTCACCGCGACGTCGCCATGGACGCCGTCGAGCACCGCACCCAGGTCGATCGACACGATCGACCCCGGCGCCAGCGGTCGAGCATTGGGGATCCCGTGGACCACTTCATCGTTCACCGAGATGCAGATGCTTGCCGGAAACCCTCGATATCCTTTAAAGGAAGGTGTTCCCCCGTGCTCCCGGATGAAGCGTTCCGCGAGGGCATCCAGCTCCATCCCGCGCACGCCGGGGCGGACGGCGGCGACCACCTCGCGCAAAGCCTCGGCGGCCAGCCCTCCGGCGCGCTGCAACCGTTGGATCTCTTCTTCCGTTTTCAAAATGATGGTTATGGTCCGCGGTACCATGCTCGTCCCCTGCTAATCAGGTTTCTCGGAGGCCGTTTTGGCTTTGACGATGGCCACCAGGTTCCGGTATACGGTTTCGATGTCCCCATCGCGCAGACGCGCGAAGATCCCCCGGCCGCGGTAGAGATCCGTGAGCGGCTCCGTCTCCCGGTGGTAAACTTCCAGCCGCCTCCGCACCGTCTCTTCACGATCATCCTCCCGCTGAAACAGCGGGCTGCCATCGATGTCGCAACGCCCCGGCACTTTCGGCGGGCTCGCTTCCACGTGATAAATGTGCCCCTGCTTACACACCCGCCGGCCGGCCAGGCGGCGGACGACCAGCTCATCGCTCACGTCGAAGTACACCGCGACGTCGATCTGACGGCCGCCGGCCTCGAGCACCCGGTCCAACGCCTGCGCCTGCTTGACCGTTCGGGGAAACCCATCCAGCACGAACCCTCGCCGCGCGTCCGGCTGGTTCAGCCGGTCTTGCACGATGTCGATCATCACGTCGTCGGGAACCAGCTCGCCGGCGTCCACAAATTTCTGCGCCTGCCGCCCTAGGGGCGTTTGGGCTCGGATCGCAGCGCGCAGCATGTCGCCGGTGCTGATCTGAGGGATTCCCTCCCGCTGCTGCAACAACTGCGCCTGCGTCCCCTTCCCGGCGCCCGGAGGGCCGAAGAAGATCAGGTTCACCTCATGAACCCTTCGTAGTGACGCATCAAGACGTAGGCTTCGATCTGCTTCATCGTCTCCAGGGCCACCCCCACCACGATCAGCAACGACGTCCCCGCCAAATAGAAGGTCAGCACGCCAGTGCCCCGCGCCAGGTAAATCGGCAGGACCGCGATCGCCGCCAGGGTCAGCGCGCCCACCAGAGTCAGCCGTTCGGCCACGCGGCTGAGATACTCGCTCGTCGGCCGACCGGGCCGGATGCCGGGAATGAATCCTCCGTACTTCTTGATGTTTTCGGAAATATCGTTGGGGTCAAAGCTAACCGCCGTGTAAAAGTACGTGAACAGGATGATCAGGACAAAGTACAGGATGTCCCCCCACGTCTGGCCCGGCAAGATGGCCTGCCCCAGCCGACGGATCCACTCGTTATTCACAAAGGTGGCAATCGTGCCCGGAAACTGGAGCACGGAGACGGCAAAGATGATCGGAATTACGCCGGCCTGGATCAGCCGGAGCGGCAAGTGCGTGCTCTGTCCTCCGTAGACGCGCCGCCCGACCACCCGCTTGGCGTACTGCACGGGGATCTTGCGGATCGCCTGGGTGACTGCCACCACCGCGACAATGCTCGCCAGCACGACGGCGATATCCAGCAAGAACGAAATCACCCTCACCTCGCCCACGCGCAGCAGCCCCAGGGTCTGGGCGGTCTGGCTCGGCAGGCGGGCCACAATGCCGCCGAAGATGATCAGCGACACGCCGTTACCGACCCCGTACTCGGTCATGATCTCGCCCAACCAGGTCAACAGCATCGTCCCCGCGGTGAGCGTGATGACGATCATACCCATCGTCAGAGGCCGCGTATCGGGCAGAGCCCCCAGGTTGCGGATGAGTACCGTCTGCCCCATCCCTTGCAAGACGGCGAGGACAACCGTCAAGTAGCGGGTGTACATGCCGATCTTGCGCCGGCCCGCTTCGCCCTCTTCCTGCGCCAGCTCCTTCAATGTCGGGAAGACGACTTGCAGCAAGCTCATGATGATGGATGCGGTAATGTACGGGAACACGCCCAAGGCAAAGATCGCAAACCGACTGAAGGCGCCGCCCACGAACAGATCGAGGAAACTGAACACACTCCCTTGCTGCTTGAGAATGCGATCCAGCGCGTGGACGTCCACGCCAGGGACCGGCAGGTGAGTCCCAAAGCGGTACACCACCAGCATCATCGCCGTGAAGAGCGCCCGGCGACGCAGGTCGGCGATGCGAAGAGCGTTAAGCAGGCCGCCCAGCACTGGGAATCACCTCGGCTCGTCCGCCAGCCTTCTCGATCGCCGCGAGCGCGCTCTTGCTAAAAGCATGGGCCTTAATAATGAGGGGACGGTCGAGTGCGCCGGTCCCCAAAATCTTGATCCGACCTATCTTGACGAGATGTGCGCCCTGTAGCTGCGCAGGCGTGACCTCGCTGTTGGGCGGGAAACGGTTGAGAGCGCTCAAGTTCACCGGAGCGAATTTCAGGCGCGCCACGCCGCCGGCGTGGCTCACCCCTCCGGCCCGGACCCCCCGCCGAAACGGCAGGCGCTTGGTCAGGATGGTTTGACCGCCCTCAAACCCTGGGCGCGGGCCCGGACCTGCACGCGCCCCTTGCCCCTTCCGTCCGCGGCCGCTATAGCTGCCGCGCCCGGACCCCAGCCCGCGTCCCACGCGGCGCCGGGGGCGGCGGGCCCCACGCGCGGGCTTGAGCGTGTCGAATTTCATCGTTGTTGGTGTCAACGTGGTGTCCCGACGAGTTCTTCCACCGGCTTCCCTCGCGTCTTGGCCACCTCGTCAGGTGTCCGCAGTTCCAATAGGGCGGTAAGCGTGCCCCGCGCCTGATTGATCGGGTTGCGGGAGCCTAGTGACTTGGTGAGAATGTCTTTGATCCCGGCCGCCTCGATAACCGCCCGCACCGATCCTCCCGCGATCACGCCGGTGCCTTCGGAAGCGGGCTTCAGCAAGACCTTGGAGGCCCCGAACAACCCGATGACCTGGTGCGGAATCGTGGTCTTTTTCAACGGGACGGTGATGAGCTGTTTCTTCGCGTCCTCCACAGCCTTGCGGATCGCATCGGGCACCTCCGCGGCCTTCCCGAGCCCGACGCCCACGTGCCCCTGTTCATCGCCGACGACAACCAGCGCGGCAAAGTTAAAGCGCTTCGCGCCCTTCGTGACCTTGGCCACACGGTTGATCCAGATGGCCTTCTCGACCGTGAGGTTCACTGACGCCGGGTCCACTCGTTTGATGACCATTCCATCCTCCGTCTTACGCGCCCCCGAGCCGACCGACGACTCAGGGAGATCGCGACATCAGAATTGCAATCCGGCCTTCCGGGCGGCGTCGGCGAGGGCTTTGATCCGACCATGATATTTGGAGCCGCCCCGGTCGAACACCACTGCATTGATGCCTTTGTCTCGGGCACGGCGCGCCAGTAGCTGGCCCACGAGCTCACCCGCCGCCGTCTTCTTCTGGCCCTTGACCTGCGGACGCAGCTCGGGATCAAGCGTCGAGGCGGTTACGAGCGTCTGCCCCTTCGTGTCGTCGATGATTTGCGCGTAGATGTGCTGCAAACTCCGAAACACGGCCAGGCGCGGACGCACCTGTGTCCCCCGCAGGGTCTTGCGGCTGCGCGCGTGGCGCTGGAGACGCAACACATTGCGTTCCGCTCTCTTGAACATCGCTACGGCCCTGCCTTCCCGCCGGTCCCGGCCACACCGCCGACCGAGCGCCCGGCTTTGCCCGGCTTGAGCTTAATGCGCTCGCCGACGTAGCGAATCCCCTTCCCCTTATAGGGGTCCGGGGCGCGGGTGCTGCGGATACGGGCGGCGATCTGTCCGACCGCTTCCTTGTCAATCCCGCTGACCACGATCCGTGTCGGTTGCGGCACGTCGAACTGGATCCCCGTCGGTGCCGGAATGTCGACGGCGTGCGAGTACCCCACCTGGAGGGATAACCCCGTGCCTTGCTTGGCGGCACGGTAGCCGACACCGACGATGTCTAGCTCAATCCTGTAACCCTCGACCACACCGCGGACCATACCGGCCAGCAAGGCGCGCGTCAGCCCGTGGAGAGCGCGGTGATGCTCCAGGTCGGTCGGGCGCTGCACTGTGAGCGTACCATCCTGCAGCTGCATGGTCATGTCAGGATGACAGTCGCGCACCAACCGCCCCTTGGGTCCCTTCACCTCGACGGTGCGTCCGGTCACTTTGATTTCCACGCCCTTGGGAATCACGATGGGCGCCTTGCCGACTCGGGACATCAGATACCCTCCACGCCAAGCCCGTCTACGCCGCTCTCCCGTCTCGCCCCCGACGCATGCGAGGCAGAGCGGCTACCAGACATAACAAATGACCTCGCCGCCGATCCCCAGCCGCCGGGCCTGGCGATCGGTCATCACCCCACGGGAAGTCGTCAGGATGACAACCCCCAGTCCGCCACGCACGCGCGGGATCTCTTGCCGCCCAGCGTACAGGCGCAACCCCGGCCGGCTCACCCGCGTGAGGCCCGACAGTGTCGCCTCTTTGCGTGCGCCATATTTCAGGGTGACCCGCAGCACCCCCTGAGGGCCGCGGTCAATCCGATGCCAGTCGGCGATAAACCCTTCATCTTTTAGGATCCGCGCGATCTCCATCTTCAGGCGGCTGCCGGGCACGTCGACGTGATCGTGCCGGGCCCGCACACCATTGCGGATCCGGGTCAGCATGTCAGAAATCGGATCGGTGATAACGCCCACCGTGTCTACCCTCCCGATCGAGCCGCTTACCAGCTCGCCTTAACCAATCCGGGAATCTCGCCCCGGTGGCCCAACTGACGCAGACAGATACGGCACAACCCAAACTTTCGAAACACGGCCCGAGGCCGCCCGCACCGCAAACACCGCGAGTACTTGCGCACCTTGAACTTCGGGGTGCGCTTCCACTTCTCGATCATCGACTTCTTGGCCACGTCATCGCTCCTTGGGCGCGGTCGGGGAAACCGTCTCGGGCAGGCGCAGCGGCAGTCCCAGCAGGCGCAACAGCTCCCGGCCTTCTTCATCGCTGCGCGCGGTGGTCACCAGCGTCACATCCATGCCCCGGACCTTTTCCACCTTGTCGTAGTCGATCTCCGGGAAAATCAGCTGCTCCCGCAAGCCGATGTTCAGATTGCCGCGTCCGTCAAACTGTTTTTCCGAGATCCCCTTGAAGTCTTTGATCCGCGGCAGGACCACGTTGAAGAGCTTGTCCACAAACTCGTACATCCGGTCGCCCCGCATCGTCACCTTCGCGGCGATCGGAATCCCGCGGCGCAGCTTAAAGGCCGCGATCGCCTTTTTCGCCCGCGGAATGACCGGCTTCTGCCCGGAGATCAAGGTGATCTCTTCCACCGCTTTGTCTAGAAAGCGAGTGTCCGTGGTCGCATCGCCGACCCGCATGTTGATGACGACTTTCTCCAGTTTCGGGACTTCCATCACGTTGCGGTACCGGAACTGCTCGCGCAGCCGGGGAAGGATCTCCTGTCGGTACCGGACTTTCAGCCGCGCAGGCACCCGGGGCTCGACCGGTCCCGCCGGCACCTTCGGTGCCTCGGCCGGCTTGCGCTCGCTCTTCTTGGCCGGAGCAGCGACCTCTGCCGTCGGCGCCTTCTGCTGCGGTGGTTTGTCCTCGGCCCCCTTCGGGGCTGTGGGAGCGGGGGGCGTCTTCTTCGGAGGAGCCACCTCGGCTCGATCCGGAGCCGCACCGCGCTTGGCCTTGGCACTCTTGGCGTCTTGCGCCTTGGGTGCGGCGCGGTCGGAGGCGACCTTCGGCGTGGCGCGCTTCTTCTCTGTCATTGTTCGAGGTGTTCCCCGCACCGCTTGCACACGCGCACCTTCGTCCCGTCGGCCAGGTAGCCATGCCCGACCCGCGCGGCCTTGCTGCACTTCGGGCAGACCAGCATCACCCGGCTGCTGTACATCGGGGCTTCCTTCTCCACGATGCCCCCTTGGGGCAACTTCTGCGTGGGCTTGCTGTGACGCTTGTGGATGTTGACGCCTTCCACGATCACCCGGCCGTGCTTGGGCTGCACCTGCAGCACCTTGCCCCGCTTGCCGCGATGCTGACCGGCAATCACTTCAACCGTGTCGCCTTTCTTCACGTGAATCGCTTCTCGTTCTGCTACCACACTCATTACCGACTCCTCACCGATTTGGTCTGCGAGTCCTGGGCACTGTCAGCGCGGGACCGTTTACTCCGCGTCTTCAGAGTACCTCAGGGGCCAGCGAGATGATTTTCATGAACTGCTTGTCGCGCAGCTCGCGCGCCACGGGGCCAAAGATGCGCGTGCCCCGCGGGTTGAGCTGGTCGGTCAGGATCACCCCGGCATTGTCATCAAAGCGGATGTAGGACCCATCCGACCGGCGCAACTGCCGCGTCGTGCGTACCACCACCGCCCGGACAACCTCCCCTTGCTTGACGGGGCTGTTCGGGATGGCCTGCTTGATCGAGCATACGACGACGTCCCCGACCGTCGCGTAGCGCCGGGTGCTGCCGCCGAGGACGCGGATCACCATGAGCTGCCGCGCGCCTGTATTGTCGGCGACCTTCAGCCGGGTATACGTCTGAATCATCGCGCTTTCTCCAGAACTTGGACCACGCGCCAGCGTTTGTCCTTGCTGAGCGGGCGCGTCGACTCCACCAGTACCCGGTCCCCCTGCTTCGCCTGGTCTTCGGCATTATGCGCCTTGAACTTCAGCACATGGCGGAGGGTCTTGCCATACGTCGGATGCCGACGGGTCGTCTCGACCCGCACGACGACCGTCTTCATCATCTTGTCGCTAATGACGACGCCCACGCGCGTCTGCCGCCGATTCCGCTCGTCCGTCACACGTGCACTCCTTTTTCGGCCAGCACTGCCTTTAGCCGCGCCGTGTCCTGCCGCAGCATGCGCCGCTTAGCCGTGTTGGGCTGCTGGCCCGTGACCTTCAGGCGCAAACTGAACAGCTCGCGCTGCGTATCCTCCAGCTTGCGTTGCAACTCCTCGGGGGATAACTCGCGCAACTCGCGCGCGTCCAAGGTCATGAGGTCACCGCCTCCGCCCGGGCGACGAACTTAGTCTTGATCGGCAGCTTGTGGCGCGCCAACCTGAAGGCCTCTTTCGCGTTCGCCTCGTCCACCCCGGCCAATTCAAACATAATGCGCCCCGGCTTCACCACCGCCACGTAGCCTTCAATATTGCCCTTGCCGCTGCCCATGCGGGTTTCGGCGGGCTTTTTCGTAAACGGCTTGTCCGGAAAAATCCGGATCCACAGCTTGCCGCCCCGCTTGATGTAGCGGGTGATCGTGCGGCGTGCCGCCTCGATCTGCTTGCTCGAGATCCACGCCGGCTCGAGGGCCTGCAATCCATACTCGCCAAAGGCGATCGTCGCCCCGGCCAACGGATGCCCGCGCATACGGCCCCGGTGGGCCTTGCGATATTTGGAGTGCTTAGGCGCCATCATCGGATGGTCTCCTGGTTACAACCGGGCGTGGGACTTTGGTCGGGATGACCACAGTGCGATCGGGTTCCGTCGCCCCCCCGCTCACCGGAGCGGGTTCGCTCGGCGGACCCCCGGCGCGATCAAACGGCCGGGGAGGACGCCGCAGTTCTGTTTCCAGTCTCCGCTCCGGTAGGATCTCCCCACGGTAGACCCACACCTTCACGCCGATCCGGCCGTACGTCGTCAACGCTTCGGCGATACCAAAGTCGATGTCTGCCCGCAGGGTGTGCAGCGGGACGCGTCCCTCGCGGTACCACTCGTAGCGGGCGATCTCGGACCCGGCCAGCCGCCCCGAACAGGAAATGCGGATGCCTTTTGCCCCCGCGCGGAGGCTGCGCTGCACAGCTTGCTTCATGGCCCGGCGGTAGGCGACACGCCGTTCCAGCTGCTGCGCGACGTTCTCGGCGACGAGCAGGGCCTCCAATTCAGGCCGACGGATTTCCTGCACGTTGAGCTGCACCTGTTTGCCGGTCATCTCATCGAGCTCTTTCTTGAGCGCATCGATCCCCGTCCCGCCGCGCCCGATGATGATGCCGGGCCGAGCGGCGTGGATGATCACGCGCACCTGTGATTTGCCGCCGACCCCAGACTGGGTGCCGAACCGTTCAATCTCCACGCGCGAGATGCCCGCCCGGGACAGCTTCTTCTTAATGTGGGTCCGAATCGTCAGGTCCTCGAGGATGAGGGGGGCCATCTTCTTGGCGTACCACCGCGACTCCCAGTCGCGAATGATCCCGACCCGTAACCCTATTGGGTGAATCTTTTGCCCCACCAGGTCACCTCCAGATGAGAATGACTAGCGTCCTGTGTCGGCCACAATCACCGTAATGTGACTGCTCTTCTTGGTGAGCACATCGGCGCGCCCGCGAGCGCGCGGATGCACGCGTTTGGTCACCGGGCCCTCATCGACGTAGGCCCGGGAGACGACCAGTGTGTCCTTTGCCAATTCGAGGTTGTTCTCGGCGTTCGCGACCGCCGACTTCAGCACGCCTTCAACGACGCGCGCTGCAGGCGAGGGCGTAAACTGGAGCAACGCCTGCGCCTCCGCCACGGGGCGGCCGCGGATCAAGCTCACGACCCGCCGGACCTTGGGCGCCGACAGCCGCACGTACTTCGCTTCCGCCCGAGCTTCCATCCGTCTCCTCCTACGACCCCGCCGAGGGCGCCGCCGGGGCACTCGGTGCGCCCGCGGCCGGGGTCACCCCGGTCGTGCGTTCCGCTGCAGCAGCCGCCGCAGCCGCCGCTCCTGCGACGCCGTGTCCTTTAAACGTTCGCGTGGGCGCGAATTCGCCCAGTTTGTGGCCTACCATCTGTTCGGCAATGTAGATGGGCACGTGCTTGCGGCCGTCGTAGACCGCGATCGTGTGCCCCACCATGTCAGGCAGGATCGTGGAGCGCCGCGACCAGGTCTTGATCACCTTGCGTTCCCGCGTCCGGTTCAGCTCCCGGACTTTTTTCGCAAGGTGCTCGTCGATGAAAGGCCCTTTTTTGGTTGATCGACCCATAGGTGATCCCCCAGCGGTCTCGCCGCTGCGGTTAGTTCCTCCTCTTCACGATGAACTTGTCGCTGGTCTTCGGCTTACGCGTCCTGTAGCCCAGCGTTGGCTTGCCCCACGGGGTCACCGGACCAGGCATGCCAATCGGCGAACGCCCTTCTCCTCCGCCGTGGGGGTGACTGGCCGGGTCCATGGCCGATCCGCGCACAGTCGGGCGGATCCCCAGCCACCGCTTCCGGCCGGCCTTGCCGATGGTGATGGAGGAGTGCTCGAGATTGCTGACCTGGCCGACGGTCGCCATGCATTCGAGGGCGACAAGCCGCACTTCACCGGACGGCAGCCGCACGTGCGCATACTCGCCTTCCTTGGCCATCACTTGCGCCGCGGTTCCCGCCGCCCGCACCAGCTGGCCGCCGCGCTTGGGGGCGAGCTCGATGTTGTGGATCATTGTGCCCACCGGGATGTGGCGGAGGGCCGTCGCGTTCCCCGGGCGGACTTCCGCCTCAGGTCCGGACAGGATCCTGTCTCCGACGGCCAATCCCTCGGGCGCGAGAATGTAGCGTTTCTCTCCGTCCGTGTAGTGCAACAGGGCCAACCGCGCCGAGCGGTTCGGGTCATACTCAATCGCCGCCACTTTGGCCGGAACGTTCAGCTTGTCACGGCGGAAATCAACTAGCCTGTAATTACGCTTGTGGCCGCCGCCGCGGTGACGCACGGTGACGCGCCCCTGGGCGTTACGGCCGCCCTTCTTTCGCAGCGGCTCGAGCAGGGAACGCTCCGGAGTCGTTTTCGTGATCTCGTCAAACGTCGGAACGGTCGCAAACCGCTGTCCCGGCGTCAGTGGCCTGAACTTTTTCAGCCCCATGTGCTTTGGTCTCCCTTCGCGTTACGCGCCGCCGACGCCGGCGTCACGATCTCCGCCCGGCGATGCAGCACGCGTCTGCGGGAGCTTACGCGAGCGTCTCCAGGTCAATCTTTTGTCCGGCCGCCAGCGTGACCACGGCCTTTTTGTAGCCTTGCGTGTGGACGGTATGTTGGCCCCGCCGCCGCTGCCGACCGTGAATTCGAATCGTGTTGACCTTCTTGACCTGCACACTAAACAGCTGCTGCACCGCGTTGCGGATCGCCGGCTTTGTGGCGTCTCCGGCCACTTCAAACGTGTACTTGCCGAGCTCATTCCCCCGAGTACTCTTCTCGGTCAGGATGGGCCGACGGATGACGGTGCGCGGATCGGTCATCGTCCAAACACCTTCGCGACGGCCTCCACTGCCGGCGTCGTCAACACGATGGCGTCAGCAGCCAGGAGGTCATACACCGTCACGCCCGCCGCCGGCCGCACGACGACGTGCGACAGATTGGCGGCCGACCTCACGAGCATGACGTCCGTGGTCGCCGTGACCACCAGCGTCTTCCCTTTCACCGGCAGGCGCGCCAGCAGCGCGATCACGGCCTTCGTCTTGGGCGCCTCCAGGGTCGGCGGATCTATGATCACGATCGCCCCCGCCGCTGCCTTCGAGGATAAGACCGACCGCACCGCCAGCTGTCGAATCTTTTGGGGCGTGTGCTGTCTGTGCTCGCGCGGTTGGGGGCCAAATGAGATGCCACCGCCCACGAAGAGGGGCGCCTTCCGGCTCCCGTGCCGCGCGCGCCCCGTGCCCTTCTGCCGCCAGATCTTGCGGGTACTGCCGGATACTTCCCCGCGCGTCTTGGTCGAGTGCGTTCCCGTGCGCTGGTTGGCCATCTGAGCCACGAGAACTTCGTGGACGACCGCCGTGTGGGGCGTAATGCCAAACACATCGGCTGGCAGCTCAACCGAGCCTCGTCCTTGTCCCTGAGCGTCAAACGCCTGGGCAGTCGGCATCGCGGCTACGTGGCACTCCCGGCGGGGGCCGATGTCGTGACGGGTTTCCCAGACGCGGTCTTGCGCACGATGACCAGACTGCCCCGCGGTCCTGGCACCGCGCCGTGGATCAGCAGCAAATGCTGGCTGGGGTCGACCTTCACCACGGCCAACCCTTGCACAGTCACACGGGCCCCACCATATCGACCGGGCATGCGCTTGCCGGGCCACACTCGTCCCATATCCGAGGACCCGATGGAACCTATTGCTCGGTGCATGAGGGAGACACCGTGGGTGTCGCGCTGGCCCTTGAAGTGATGTCGTTTCATCCCTCCGGAAAACCCGTGCCCTTTGCTGGTTCCCACCACATCCACCATGTCTCCACCCGCGAACGCTTCGACCGTGATCTCCTGCCCGACGGTGTACGTCTCTCCCGCTGCGGGCTCGAACTCTCGGACGACTCGCCGGGGCGCAGTTTTCGCCTTAGCGAACACGCCCTTCATCGCTTTGGTCACCTTACGCTCAGGTACGACCTCAAACCCGACTTGGACCGCCACATACCCGTCGCGCTTCGCTGTGCGGACGTTCGTCACCACGCACGGGCCCGCTTGAACGACGGTCACGGGCACCACGTTGCCCGCCGCATCAAAGATTTGGGTCATCCCCACTTTGCGTCCCACGATCGCCGCCATCTTGGTCTCTATCCCTCTACAGCTTGATCTCGATGTCCACGCCGGCCGGCAGATCCAGGTGACTGAGGGCATCGACCGTCTTCTGCGTGGGCTCCAAAATGTCGATCAGTCTCTTATGCGTGCGCAGTTCAAAGTGTTCCATCGACTCTTTGTCAACGTGCGGCGAGCGCAGGACGCAATACAGGTTGCGCGCGGTCGGGAGCGGCACCGGCCCCGAGACACGGGCTCCGGTGCGTCGCACCGTCTCGACAATGCGCTCGGCCGACTGGTCTAACACTTTATGGTCGAAGGCGCGGAGCTTGATGCGGATGCGCTGCGCCATGGCTACTCGGTGACCTTGGTCACGGCGCCGGCTCCCACTGTCCGCCCGCCTTCGCGGATCGCAAACCGCAGCCCCTCTTCCATCGCCACCGGCGTGATCAGGGAGATCTCCATCGTGATGTTGTCTCCCGGCATCACCATCTCCACCCCGTCCGGCAGTTTAATATCCCCCGTCACATCCGTCGTCCGGAAGTAAAACTGCGGCCGGTACCCCGTGAAGAACGGCGTGTGCCGTCCGCCCTCTTCCTTGGTCAGCACGTACACCTCCGCCAGGCACTTCGTGTGCGGCTTGATCGACCCC
>DATGVF010000228.1:0-3370 GCA_035300645.1 bacterium | reverse complement strand
ACGCCTGAACCAGTGTAGGGAAGACCCAGCAATTCCAGCAGGCCCTGCACGGTTCCGTCTTCGCCGTACGGGCCGTGCATCGCAATGAAAGCCACATCCACGCGCTCTTGCTCGACCGCCGCTTCAAAACTCACGGGAACGGGGTTGCGGACTCCGTCGGCAATAGTGAGGGCAGTCGTCGCGGCACTCGCGGGGATTCCTGGACGCTCGGCGGGAGCCGGCAACGAGAGATCGGGTCGGAGCAGCCACTTGCCATCCACGGTGATTTCTACAGGGAGGACATCATAGCGGGTTTGATCCAGCGCGGCGGCGATCTGTCGGCCCGTGAGCAGCGACACGTCCCGCTCAGGCGACGGTCCGCCCATCAGCACGGCGACGCGCACCCGCTTCATGCCGTTTTCCCCGCCCGCCGACCCGTCCGATCGTGATCTCCTGGCCGCCACTTGCGGATGCGGTCTTCTAGCAGGGCCACTGCTCCATCACTCAGCACGCTGGCAAATGCAATCGCCTTGGCCTTGGGGGGCATCTTCCCGCTGATGCGCTCGAGGACTTTAGGCGACGCCAACACGATCTCTGCACGCCGCAAGACGTCGGCCAGCTTCGCCTCTTGTTGCAGCGTCGCCGTTAAGAGACGGGGGCGGCGGATCCCGACGGCGCGAATCGAGCGCTCTTTGCTACGTACCCCCTCTTCTGTGGCGCAAACGAGGGCGACCTTGGCGCCTGGCGGCAGTTGGGCGACCGCTTCCAGCGTGGAGAGTTCGGGCATCGCCATCAATCCCACGACGTCATGGCGCGGGAGCATGCGGCGGACTTCCTCGACGTGAAACATGGTCGTGGCCACGACATCGATCGAACCCGCGGCTCTTGGCAGGTCGTCAAGCAGAACCGAGACCAAAGGGACGCGAATGCGGGAAGCGAGTTGGCGTCCAAAGTAGGTCAGGTCGGACGGATTGCACTCTACGAAACCCACCCGGGGGGAACCACCACGCTCGCGCCGCGCGGCGCGGCCAACCACGAGGGCATGGAGTTCGGCCTCTCCGATTCCGTGGGCGGCCGCCTCTTCCAACAACCTGTCCACGAGAAGGCTCAAAGTGTCCTCGTCCTGGCGGGGCGGAGCGGCGCGCACAAATGTCCCGCGACCCGGTGTGGTGACAAGGTAGCCGGCATGCTCCAGCGAGGCATACACCTTAGCTACGGTATTCCGGTTAACCCGGAGGAAGCCGGCGAGCACGCGCACCGGGGGCAAGCGTTGCCCCGAGCGCAGGTTGCCCGACCGCACGAGGGCCACTAATTGCTGGGCGATCTGCGTCGCAATCGGCAATGATCCGTCCCGCTGCACCTGCACCGGCACGGACTCAATTGTCCTATTACGAGTAGGACACACTAGGACAATCCTAGCACAGCAGCCACTTGGCGGTCAATCCCACAGGCCCACATCTGACTGAAGCAGGCACAGACATCTATAGAAGTGTAGGGCTCGGCACAAACCACAAGTTGTGAGGCCCTACAGCAGGGAGAGTTGCTCGGGGAGCAAGCGGGGCTTCGGGCGACTGTTGCGCGGATGATCCGATGGCGCACCAAACCCAGACCGTGACTTCAGCGCGGCGACGACTTCCTGGATGCGACGGCGGTACTCGGATGGCGCGTACTTGCCGCGGTACATGCGCTCATATTCAGGAATCAGCTCCGGCCGTCTGCGCTCTAGATATTGGAAGAACGCGTCCCGGGTTACATCACCCAGGTGAAGCGCGTTTGTCCACAACGACGACGCTCCGTAGTCCCTTGCCGCTGTCACCACCGCCGCGAGGTTCTTCGGATGGTCCGTAATGCCGGGGATCACCGGAGCAAGTAGGACTGCAACCGGCACACCGGCCTGAGCGAGCACACGCAAGGCCTCTAGCCGGCGCAGGGGTGGCGGAACATCGGGTTCGATCTCGCGCGCCACCGCTGCGTCCATAGTTGCGATGCTGAAACACACCATGGCACCCGGTCCGGCGGTCATGCGCGTGAGGAGATCGACGTCGCGAACAACCATCGTGGATCTAGTGACGATGTCGACAGGCGTCCGGGCAGCCAGCAGAACCTCCAGGATTTGCCTCGAGATCTTGTAGGAGCCCTCAGCAGGTTGGTATGGATCCGTGGCCGTACCGAGATGCACTTCCTCACGTGTCCATGACGGTTGTGCGAGTTCCCGGCGCAGCACCTCTGGCGCGTTGACTTTCACGAAGATGCGGGAACCCCAGTTATTTACGCCATCTTGATCAAGGAACCAGTGAGTGCGCCGCGCATAGCAGTTGTGGCTGACGACTCCGTCTGCGATGAAGTCTCCGGTTCCCGTCGTGATATCGACGAGAGGCAACTCAGCACCAAGCGGCTCAATTGCGACCACGCGTAGCGGGGCGGTACTCTTCAGTGCTGCCCCCGCGACATTGCATTTTCGCGAGATTGCCGGATCCACAGTATGAAGGAAGCGTAGGCGCTCGCGTAACCCGCCCCGGAGGCGGACGTAGGTGACCGGCTTCCCACTCGACTTGACCCGATACTCACGAACATGATCGAATTCGAAAAGACCCATCGTGCGGCAAACATAATCGAGAATAGCCGGATCGGTGTTCGCGACACAAATGGTGTGATCATTGTGACTTCCGTCTGCGTCGAAGATCCCCGCGAGAAAGCCCTTGCACCAATCTGCCGACAGAGACAGGGGCCACTCTACCAGGTAGTGAACGGCAGCCACTAATTCCCGGGACGAGGCGCGGATCGCGTGAATCTTCCGATGCCGAACATTCCCTTCGGCGAAGACGAAAGCGTGGGTAGGGACCTCGAAATCACGGAGGTATCGTTCGGCTCTCTGTAGGGCGTCGAGATCGGTCATCGCCAGGCGGAACTGATAGATGTCCCCGTGCCGCCGCCCGAGCCGATTGCGCCTGTAGACCCCCAGCGAACTGTCGCCGCGAATGAGGCCGGCGAGGTATCCCCGCCGATAATCGGAGTTTTTCTCCGGAGGCGCACAAAACGCGCCAACACCCATGAGTTTGTTGTTCGTCGTCAGGAACGGACGTTGATTCGGCCTATGCTCGGTTCCTGTGACGAACTTCCACCCACGTTCAGTGAGAAATCGATGATCTCCGCTGGCAATGAGTCGCGTTTCGTCCTCAAGTGTGATCTGGTAAGCGGGCTTGCGCGTTTCCCACTGCGTAAGTACCTGTGTCTTCACGAAATGCCGATAGGCGCCTTGCCTCACCGTACCGTAGATGCCGTCGCCGGATCGCACTTCTCCAATCGGTTTGTGGGTACCGTCCGCCATCAAGATTCGTGTCTCCGGAGCTATGCAAAATACGCACTGGTGCTGGCAACCTCGATACGGGTT
>DATGVF010000227.1:0-5426 GCA_035300645.1 bacterium | reverse complement strand
TGGCCGGATGGTCCAAAGCACAACGGCCGGGCACCTGCCCGGCCCCAACCACGTAAACCTACTTGGGCGGGAGAGGCGTCGCCAAGCCGATTAGACGATCGGTCAAGCCGTTGTAGTTGCCCAAACTGCCCATGGTCATGTACACCTCCGCGAGGGTCAGCATCACAGCTGGCTCGGGGTTCAACTGCACCGACCGCTCAAGGGACTCGACCGCCCTCGTCCCGTAACCGCCAGCGAAGGGCGCGAAGCCATACTTGTAGAGTCGGTACAGATGAAAATACGCGACACCGAGCCACCGATAGGCGTCGGCATCGTTGGCGTTGCGGGCGATCGCATCCGTGTACGGTTTGATCGCCGCTGCGAATTCCGCCTCAGAGTATAACCGGGTTGTTTTGAAGGTCGGCACGGCAGCGGCAACGGGGATAGTCACCAGGGCGATCAAGACCGCTATGATCAGCACTACCCGAGCCATGCGCGTCTCCATTGACCGTTAGTCCTTGACGATTTGGGGCGTAATCAGGAAGATCAACTCGCTCTCCGTGATGGTGTTGCTCGTGTTCTTGAACAGCTCCCCGAGGATGGGAATGTCCCCCAGGACAGGAACCTTGATCGTCGTGAGCCGCTCGTCACGGCTGATCAGCCCGCCCAACACGATCGTTTTGCCATCTTGGACCGACAGTTGAGTGTCGGCCGTGCGGGTATTGATGATGAACGCGGTCTGCCCGCCGGAACTCTGCGGTGCACCCAGGGAGCTCACTTGCGGTTTCAACGATAGAGTGATCATGTTATCGCTGTTTACCCGGGGCGTAGTTTCAAGCTGCACGCCGACATCCTGGTAGGTCACCGTCGTTTGCAATTGGCCCCCGACAGTCACCGAGGTAAAGATCGGGACCTTCTGACCCAGGATGATCGTTGCCTTGTTGCCATCCAGCGTGGCCACACGAGGGGCCGTCACCACCCTGGCTTTGCCCTCGTTCACCAGAGCCTGGAGTTGGAAGAAGAACAGCGTCGTCGACTGCAACGTGAAGGTGAGCCGGTTGTTGGCGCTGTCGACAGCAACCGTGCCGAAGGTCCCGGGAGCCCCAGCAGCGCCGCCCTGCCCGCCAAACAGCCCCAAGGTTTTCACATAGCTTGTGCCAATCTCCACAACATGTACTTGGATGACAACCTGAGGGATCTTGACATCGAGGCTGGCCAGAACTTTCACCACTTCCTCTTGCTGCGCGGATGTCCCCGTGATCAATAGGGCATTGGTGCGCGCATCGATCGCCACCCGTACCCCCGGCACCGCCGCGGCGACCGCGGCACGGATCTGGTTTGGATCACCATAAGAGAGCCGATACGCGATAGTCTCCGGGACCTCCGGTGGCGGGGCCAGCTTTTCAGCCGAGCCGACGATGAGGTTCTTGCCTAGCCGGCGATACCCGAGGTTGTTGGTCTCGAGCACAAACCGCAGTGCTTCCTCGCAGGTCACATCGAGGAGCCGGAGCGTGATCGTCCCCGCGATAGATCCGTCAGTCACCAGGTTGAACCCGCACAACTTGGCAAACGCAGTGAGCACATCTGCAAGCGCGACGCCCCGGAATTCTACCAGCCGGAGGATTCCTGGACCCGATCCTCCCCCCGGCAGTGGTGGCGGCGGCAACGGCTGCGCCGTCCGAATCAAGCCCGTCCCTGGGGCTGCCCCCGCTGTCGGGGCTGCGACCCCCAGCCGCGTTGGGACTGGCGCGGGTAGTGCGGCTTCCGCTTCAGCCTCCGCCGTCTGCTGCAACGGTAGGCTGACGGTGAGCACGGTGGGTGAGGCGAGGTGCACCTGGACACGGACGGGGTGTGCCAGATCCACGACGATCCGCGCAATGGCCGGGCTATCCTGGAACTGGCCGACGCGGACCCGCAGCACGTTCCCCTTGTTGACCTCGCTGGTACCCCGGATGCGTTCATCGGCGACCGCATTCAGAATGTCGATGGCCACACGCGGGGGACGGGGAGTCGAGATCTCCGTCACGTTGAACAGAATTTGCCCCGTCGCCATGATCCCGACCACAAGGCGATTATCCAGATCCTTCACCGTCACCTGAATGACGCGCAAGGGGCTGGCGAGGACCGACGGCGCCCGCAGTGAAGGCAGGACTAGCAGGGCCACCACTAATGAGATCACTGTGACGCGCATGCCCGACGCTCGGATAAGCATGGTGGTTCACTCACCTCCCATGGGCACATCGAAGCGCCGACCAGCCTGCAAGAAGGTCACGACGCGTCGCGTGGAGTCAATCCGTACCACCCGCATATCGCCAATCTGTTCCCCAACAGTGAGAATCTCAGTCCGCCCCCCTACGTTGACAATCACCACGGATCGGCTGTCCCCCACGATCCCGGTGATCGCAATTCCCCCGCCCGGAAACCCAGGAACGCCTTGCCCCGGCAGGGGTGGAGGCGGGAGCTGTCCCGGGAATGGGGGGGGCGGCAGCGTCTGGCCCGGTCCGGGTGTCGTAAACAGCGGAATGAAAGGGTCGGGCCGGCCTGTAGGCCCAGAGGGCACCACGGCCTCCTTGGGCGGTTTAGGGGTGGGAGGAACAGGTGCGGGTGCCCCACCCCCAGGCGCTGGCGGGGTGGGTGACCCGGGTGCTGGGGTTGCGGCTGGCCCCGATGGGGCGGCCGGCGGAGTCCGGGTCACTGGAGCACGCGCTCCACCTCCGAACGATCGGAGAACAATATATATCGCGACGAGAAGCAACACGCCCACCAATGCATACTGGATCCGGGGATTCTTCTGAAACAGTGCACGGACTCTCGCGACTAACGCGGCCATTACCGAGCCCCCCCCGGCAACACAAAGGTCACCGCGTTCACGGCCCAAGAGAGCTCGGGCAGCTGCCCAGGATTCAAGGCGATGTCGCGGATGGCGATCATCCGCGGAAAGTCATTCAAGGAAGTCGCTAACCTCACTACCTGCTCGAACGTTCCCCTAATAGTGAGGTTGATCGGGAGGGTAAGATACGTTGGCGCCACCTGCGCTGCGGGTGGCTGTGCCGCACCACCCGAAGGTGGCTTTGGCCGTTCCAACGGACCGGGGCGGATCGCCTCGAGGTTGAGTGCCAGCGACCTCGCCAACCGTTCCAACTGCACGAGCAACGCCGGCAGGTCCTTCTCTGCGGGCAGCTTCGTCTCAAGCTCAGCGACGAATGCTTGCAAACGGGCGAACTCTGCTCGCAGCCGGGTAATCTGACGCGCGGTGTCCTCCATTCGCTGCAGTTCGGCCCTTTGCTGCTGGAGCTGCGCTTGGAGGCGGGCGTGTTCCGCCCGGTTGGGTGAATAGACGAAGTAATAGAAGAGCAAGAGCGCCCCGAGCGGGAAAATGACCATTAAGATAATGCGTTCGCGGCGGTTCATGGGAGGGCGGCTGCCTTCCCCGGGGGGGCGAGCTGCGCGGTCACCGAGAAGTTGATTACGGCCAACTTGCCGATGTCTTGCTTCTGGGCGATGGTGACGTCGGCGTTTTGGAAGACCGGCGAGCCGTTGAGGTTGACCATGAACCGCGCCACTGATTCGTAGCTCAGCCCAAATCCGTTGAACGTGAGGGAGCCGTCGCCTTTGGCTTCAATGTGGATCAACCACACGTCCGTCGGCAGAATCTTGCGCAGCTCGTTCATCACTCGCTCCCACGGGATGCGCATAGCTTGGATCTGACGGAGGAGCTGCTCTTTGCGGCGGGCCTCGTTGATCTGCCGCTGGAGGGCTTCCACCTCCGCCACCTGGGGCCGGAGCTCGTCGATGCGCGCGCTGACCTGGACAACCTCAGCTCGGACGAGTGCGTTCTGTACGTTCAGATACAGCGTCGCCAACACCAATCCGGCCACGACGACGACGGCGACAAGCCCGACCAGGATGCGAGGCGCAACCGCGACTCGGCGGATGCGCTCTTTGGGGAGGAGGTTGATCTTGATCATCGTTCGACGGTTCCCCGCAGCGCCAATCCGACGGCCGTGGCCATCGCCGGACCGACCTGTTTGCGTTGCGCTGCCGGAAGCACCCGCTCGCCCACCTCACATTGCAAGAACGGATCGCCGATCACTGTCTCTACGCCGAGTTCTAGGGACAGAAAGCGATCGAGGTTGGTCAGACGGGCCGTCCCTCCGCTGAGAACGACGCGCCCCACACGGCTTTCCCGCCAACGTGTTTGGAAGTAGTCCATCGACCGGCGGACCTCGGTCGCCAGGTCGCCCAGGATCGGCAGCATCGCTTCGTGCAACGCCATCACGGTGCGGTCGTCGGGGGCCGGTTCGCCTTCCAGGACGACAACGCCCTTTTCTTCTTTGACCTGGGCTGCGGACTGGAACTCCATGTCGAGGCGTGTGGCGATGGCCTTGGTCAAGCCGTCTCCGCCGATGTTGATATTGCGAGTAAGACGGAGCTGATCCCCTTCGGTGATGACGATGTCGCTGGTTTCGGCCCCCAGGTCGACGAAGACCGAGGCGGCCCCCGCCGCTCCCCCCGGCGCTTGTGGAGCCGCGGTCGCCTGGGCTTGGGCGGCGAGTGCGCGGATCACCGCAAAGGATTCCACGTCCAGCACATAGGGAGCAAGTCCGCCAGCCTCCAACGCCTGCACGTGCTTGTCGACGACGTCGCGTCGAGCGGCAACGAGTAGGACGACGATCCGGCGTTGATTCTCCTCGGTCGTTTCCCCGATGATGTCGAAGTCCATATTGACCTCGCGCACACCGTAGGGGATGTACCGTTCGGCCTCGAAGCGGGCAGCCTGTTTAAGCTCATCTTCAGGCATCGGCGGCAGCTTCAGCTCCCGGACGATGACGGCCTGGCCTCCGACGGCCGACACCACGCGGCCCGGCTTGATCCCGGCTTTCCCCACGGCCTGCCGGATGGCCACCCCGAGAGCCTGGGGTTCAACCACGGCCCCTTCCTTCACCGCCCCCGGAGGCGTGTCGGCGGAGCCCATGTGGAGCACCCGGAAGCGGCCGCCGGCGGGACCAAGCTCGACGACCTTGATCTCGTGGCTGCCAATATCCAGCCCCACAAAAGACTTTGCACCAAAGAGAGCCATCTACTGCCCCCGGGAAGAACCTGCGTTCGGGTCCGCCACGCTAGGCTACTCTATCACACCTCTACCCGCGATTCCTGCAACTTCCATAGAACCGCCCAGAATTCTCCTGCCCGGACCAAATAGGTCTCAGTCCACATTCAATGCCGGCAGGGGCGACACTGTTTCCGCTTTGAGAAGGCCACCTGCTGACGAGTTTCAGGTCAGGCCAGCGCTCACTTTGAAACTCTTTACGACCGCACGTTCGACGGTTGGGAGTACGGTTGCCGTTGACGCCTGTCATTTGAATCCTGACTACGGCTCGTGATCACGAGCAGATTGGCGCTGCGACTTGGCCGAGTCCTCCCTCACGCTCGTTTGTACAAGTACA
>DATGVF010000226.1:0-25482 GCA_035300645.1 bacterium | reverse complement strand
CCGCATCCTTCGCGCCCTGGGCATCAGCGGCTAGCGAGAGCGGCCCACCAGAGACCGCACCGCATCCACGATCGTCGACGCCTGAGGGATCACCGCGCGCTCCAATGGCCGGCTGAAGGGGACAGGGACATCCGGGGTCGTAATGCGGAGGACGGGTGCATCCAGCGCGTCAAACGCGGCCTCCTGAATCATCGCCACCAATTCGGCACCAAATCCGCAGATGCGCGGCGCTTCGTGCACCACCACGGCTCGACCGGTTTTCCGCACCGAGGCCAGGACCATGTCCAGGTCCAGGGGCTTGAGCGTGCGCAAATCAATGACCTCGACCTCCACCCCGTCTGCGGCCAGCGTCTGCGCGGCCTCCAAGGTGGTCTCAAGCATCTTGGAGTAACTGATCGCTGTCACATGGCGGCCTTCGCGCGCCACGCGGGCTTTGCCGATGGGCACCGTCACATCTCCTGTAGGCACGGATCCTTTGGTAAAGTACAGCCCCTTGTGCTCGAGGAACGCGACGGGATTGTCGTTACGGATGGCCGATTTGAGCAGGCCCTTGGCGTCGGCGGGTGTGGCGGGGGCGACGACGACCCATCCGGGGATGTGGCAGAAGAGGGCTTCGAGCGACTGCGAGTGCTGCGCCCCCTTGCCGCCGGCAGAACCCTGCTGCGTGCGCACCACGAGCGGGACGGCGCGCTTACCTCCGGAGATGTATCGAGCTTTGGCGATGTGATTGAAGAGCTGGTCGGCGGCAACAAACACGAAGTCGACAAACATTAGCTCCACCACCGGACGAAAGCCAGTGAGCGCCAGACCCAGGGCCGCGCCGCAGAATCCCGCCTCGGAAATGGGGGTATCGACGACCCGGCCGGATCCGAACCGCTTGTGCAGCCCTCGGGTCACCGTGAAGACACCACCAAAATCCCCGATGTCTTCGCCCAGCAGAACAACCGCGGCATCCCGAGCCATCTCTTCTTGCAGAGCTTCGTTGAGGGCTTGCGCGTACGTCAGGACGCGTTCTTCGGTCGTCGGGACGACAGAGCGGCTAGACGTAGACATTGGCGAGGGCCTCCGTTTCCGAGGGCTCGGGGCTGCTTCGGGCAAACGCGATCGCGGATTGGATTTCGGCCTCGACCTCCGCGTCGATGCGGCCAATTGCCTCTATGGGAACGCCGCGCTCGCGCAGCCGCCGCCGCGCGAGCTCCAGCGGATCTTTGGCCCTCCACTGCTCGACCTCGTCGCGTGATCGATAGGGCTGGGTGTCCCCGAACATGTGCCCCGTCAGCCGGTAGGTCATCCCCTCGATCAGCGTGGGCCCCTCGCCTCGCCGGGCCCGGTCCACGGCCTGGGCTGTGGTGGCATACACGGCCTCAACGTCGTTGCCGTCGACGACGATCCCGGGCACGCCTGAAGAACAGCCGCGGTCGGCTAATCGTGTGATGGCCGCCTCATGCGAGATCGGGGTCATCTCCGAGTATTGATTATTTTCGCAAAAGAAGATGACCGGCAGTTTCCACAAGCCCGCCATGTTGAGAGCTTCGTGGAACGTGCCCTGGTTGGTGGCCCCGTCTCCGAAGAAGGCTAGGGCCACCCGGTTGTTTTTCGCCAGCCGGGCGCTCAGCGCAGCGCCGACGGCGATCGGCAATCCGCCGGCGACAATGCCCGTGGCAAACAGGACTCCCACCGCTAGGTCGGAAAACAGCATGGAGCCGCCGCGGCCGCGATTGGCACCCGCCTGCTTGCCGAACATCTCGGCCATGAAAGGCTGGAGCGGCAACCCCTTGGCCAGCTCCGCGCCATGGCCGCGGTAGGTGCAGGTGATCGCGTCTTCCGTCCGCAGCGCCGCGCAGGCTCCGACCGCGGTCGCCTCCTGACCGATGCACAGGTGCAGCGAGCCGTAGAGCTCTCCCTGCTTGAATAGAGCTTCCAGCGTCTCCTCGACGCGCCGGATGCGGACCATCTTCCGGTAGAGATCACGGAGATCAGGCGACTCTGCTGTCATCGTGCGATCCTCCTCACAAGTCTGCCGTGGACAGGGCGGCCCCCCGTGCTACGGCGGGGGCTGCAGCAGTTCGAGTGTGATGCCGTCTGGGTCCAAAAAGTAAATCGTGTACCCGCCACGATTGACGCCTTCGGCGATGGCATTGGGAGCAGACGACTTGAACTGCACGCCGAGGGCTTTCAGCCGCGCAAACTCCGCGTGAATGTCGTCGACGATGAAGGCCCAGTGCCCGACCCCCGGGCTGTTCGTCTGCAGGGGCACGACCGCCCCTCGTGGGCGCTCATACTCGACCAGTTCGATGTGGTGGCGGGAGAGGGGGACCGTCATGTTGGGAATCCGCAGCTGGGCCACTTTGAGCCGCGCGTCCGGAAAGCCGACGAGCTGGCGCGTGTAAGGGTTGTCCTGGACCTGGCCGCGCACATACTCCAGTCCGAGCACCCGCGTGTACCACTCCACCGATCGCTCGAGATTGCTGACCGTGAACGACACGTGCCACAAGCCCAGGATCACCGCATGACCTCCTCCACTTGCTGGGTCATCGCCTGCAGGGCGGCGCGCGGAGACTGCGCGCCCGTGATCGAGCGCGCCACTCCCTCCCACAGGATATCCTCGACCAGCGGGTACCGGGCAAACTTCGGAGGAATCAGCGCAAATTTCTCAATCGTCTCTTGGAGGGCCGCGAGCCGGCGGGCGTCGCGACTGCCGGGGGCGACGTCGCCTCGCACCCGCTCGAACAAGCTGCGGCGCACCGGAGTGTGCCCGCTGACCGCCGCTTCCCGGTACTGCACGTCCGGGGAGACCAGATAGCGGAGCAGGGCCAGCGCTCCTTGCGGGTCGCGGGCAGCCTGAGGGATCGCAAACGAGTGGCAGCCAGCATAGGCACGGCGCACGCCAGCCGGGCCCGCCGGGTAGACGGCCACATCAAACTGCTCGATCACCGCACACGTCTGGGCCTGCTTGTACAGTCCATAGAACCCGGGCCAGTCCCCAATCATCAGCACTTTCCCCATGCGAAATCCTTCGGAGACTTCATCGTAGTACCAGCGCTCCAGAAGATCTGGAGGAGTCACTCGGTCGACAGAGTGCAGCCGGTGCAAGAAACGCAGCGCCCACTCCCCGGCCTCGCTATTGAAGCGCGGATGCAAGGCCCCATCGAACAGGTCCCCGCCGGCCATCCCGAGCAGCTCATAGAACGTCCCGAACAGAACAGACTGGCGTCCCGGAAAAGCAAACCCAAAGAATCCGGGGCGGGCGTGGCGCACCATCTGGGACGCGGCGTCCTCCCACGTCTGCGGAGCGGGGATCAGATCCCCGCGGTAGAACAGCAGCCGGGCGTCAAAATTGCGCGGCAGCTGCATCAGGCGCCCATCGATCCGGCACAAGTCCAGCACACGGGGAAAGAAGTCGCGGATGTCGTCGGGGCTCAGGAGGTCATCGAGCGCTCGCAGATGCTGCACTTGGGAGGGCGCGTACTTGGTATGGGTCGAGATCAGATCGTAGTCCCCATGCCGACTTCCCAGGTCGGCCGCCATGCGCGCGTTGAGTTCCACGTGCGGCACATTGACCTCGATGACGACCCGGTAGCCGCTGCGCCGTGCAAACTCCGGCAGCTCATCAAGCAGTCGATCGTACTGGGGGCCCCCGATCAGGGCAACGCGTAGCTCCGGCATCGGAAGCTAATCCATTTCAATCCCGCCACAGACATTGAGCGCCTGCCCGGTGATGTAGGTGGCCTGCGGGGAGCAGAAGAACGCCACCGCCGCGGCAACATCGTCCGGGGAAGCCATTCGCCCCAAGGGGATGCGGCCGATCATCCGGCGGAGGGATTCTTCTGGGCTCACGCCTAGCTCGCGCGCGCGGCGTTCGTGAATCCGCCGCGTCATCGCTGTGTCGACGATGCCAGGGCAGATCGCGTTCACCGTGATCCGGTGAGCGGCAAACGCTCGCGCGGCCGACCGGGTCACGCTGATCACACCCGCCTTGGCTGCCGCATAGGGGGCCTGGTCGCTGCGGCCCGAGCGCCCGGCAATCGAGGCGATGTTGACGATCCGGCCCCCCGCCCCATGGGCGATCATCTCGCGCGCGGCCTGCTGCGTAGCGAAGAACACCGTGCGGAGGTCAAGCGACAGGATGGCATCCCAGTCCGCCGACGTGATCTCAGTAAACGGCTTGGTGATCTCGCGGCCGGCGTTGTTTACGAGCGCGTCCACACGCCCCCAGGTCGTCTGGACGTGGTCGATGGTGCGCGTCACCTCGTCAAGCGATGTAAGATCCGCGCGGATGGCGACCGTCTTCCCGCCGCGTTCGGCGACTTCGCGCTCCGCCAATTTCAGCGTATCTGCGTTGAGATCGACAAGCGCCACCGCGAAACCGTCGGCGGCCAGCCGCAAGGCAATCGCCCGCCCAATCCCTTGCGCGGCGCCGGTAACCACCGCGACAGAGGTCACGGCGTTGTGCCGGAGGGGGCCCACCGGGCGGCTTCGGGATCGGTGGTCCATTCCGCAAATTGGTCCAGCTGCGGCCACAACTCCTCGGGGATGGCATGCGAGGCAAGAGCGAGTGTCTCGGTGACCCGCTCCGGCCGGCTGACCCCCACGATCGTGGAGACAATCCGGGGATCTCGCAGCGAAAACTGCAAGGCGGCCGCCGCAAGCGGAACTTCATAGCGCCGGCACAGCGCTGCCATCTGATGGGCGCGCTCGACGACCGATCCCGCCGCGTCCTGGTATGCGTAGCGCGGATAGGCCTCCGGTCCTTTGGCCAGGATCCCGCTCCCGTACGGGGCCGCGTTCACCACCGCCACATCCAGCTCATTCGCCCGCGCGATCAGCGGTTCCGCGCAGCGGTTCAGCAAGGTGTACCGGTTGTGAGTAACGACCGCGGAAAAGGCTTTCGTCTCGACGTACCGGATCAACAGATCCACTGGTCCGCCGGCCACTCCCAAGTGGTCAATCACGCCGTCGGCCTGATGCCTTTGCAGGATATGGAGCGGCCCCCCGCGTCCCATCACGTTATCGAATGTGGTGTGCTCCGGATCATGCAGAAAAACGAGTTGAAGGTGGTCCACCCCAAGCAGCCGCATGCTGCGCTCGATCGAGCGCTTGATCTGGTCCCCGCTATACTCGCCGGTCTGGAGGTTTCGGTCAGCCTTGGTGGATAAGACGATCCCTGGGGGCAGACCTCCCCGCTCGCGCAGCACCAGTCCGATCCGGCGCTCGCTCTCACCGTCGCCGTACGCCGCCGCCGTGTCCAGAAAGTTGATCGGGCTCGCGAAGACCGCCCGGATCGTGGCCAGGGCCTGGGCTTCGGGCACCGCGTACCCGAACGTCTCAGGCATGCTCGCGAGTGAACCGCCCCCAATACCTAGCGGCGTGACCCGCAGCCCTGTCGCTCCTAATGCTCGTCGCTCCATCGCTCACTCGCGCGGCCAACAAGAGTTGTAGGACGCTAGCAGCATTGTACAAGACGCCCCCGGGGACTTCAGAGCGCGGCCGTGTGGCGTGGCTGACGATGCGAAGACATAGCCTGACGGCGAGGCCATCTCAGGTCCCCTGAGGGATCCCGCACTCGCCGTCAGGCCAATCCACGTGCGCGCCCCGTCAAGCAGCGCGCTTTCTCCACCTTGCCGGAGGACCTTCCGATCAAACCGTCCGGCTATTTGTACAACAGGGGTGCGATCTTGCTCGAGTCGATATTCGACTTGTCGTACCAGAAGAACCCCGTGTCGGTGAACTTCGGCAACTTCTCGCCCTTCAGCGCCTTGACGGCAGCCTCGACGCACTTGTAGCCGATCCCGACCGGGTTCTGGGTGATCGCGCCCGCCATGGAGCCCTTCCGGATGGCATCCATCTGTTGCTGACCCGAGTCGTAGCCGACGACGACGATCTTGCCCGTCTTCTTCAGCTCGACCACGGCATTCAGGACCCCGATCGCCGAGCCCTCGTTAGCGCCGAAGAATCCCTTGAGGTTCGGATGGGCCTGGATGATGGCTTTGGCCAAGTCGGTGGACTTGAGCTGGTCACCCCCGCCGTACTGGAGGTCCACGATCTTGACATTGGGGTGCTTCGCCTTCATCTGGTTGACGAACCCGTCGCGCCGATCGATGCCGGTGCGGCTGGTCTGATCATGGACGATCACGGCCACCTCGCCGGCATTACCGATCAATGCTGCGAGCTTGTCCGCCGCTAACCCGGCTGCCGCGATGTTATCGGTGGCGGCCGTCGTGACGGGGATGGGGCTGTCCACGCCGGAGTCAAACCCGATGACCGGGATGTGCTGCGCCTGCGCGCGCTCCAGGAGTGGAACGACGGCCTTGCTGTCAAGAGCCGCGATTCCGATCGCGCTCGGCTTTTTGTCGAGAGCCGCTTGCAGCATCTCGATCTGCTTGTCGACTTGGGACTCCGACTCGGGGCCCTCGAACGTGATGGTAACGTTAAAGTCCTTGGCCGCCTGCTCTGCGCCCTGCTTGACGGCCTGCCAGAACTGGTGCTGGAACCCCTTCGAAATCAGAGGGATGTAGGGCTTCGTAGCTGCCTGCGCGGGAGGCGTCCGGACGGCCGGCACGGTAACCAGCATCCCCGCAAGGACTACGGCCACAACCCCCAACAACATATGCCGTACTTTCATCGTGAGTCTCCTCTCGTACACAGTGGGATCGATCCACACTCTCTGCTTGCTCAACCACCGGCCGAAACATCGGCCTGTTGCTCGCGCTCCGGACCCGGTGGCAGCGCCACCGCCTGATCACCTCCTTCGAGACGCATACGCCCTTGCTGCTGTCGGCGGCGCAGCATGTCCGCATACACCGCCACAATGACGATCCCTCCGGTGACAACCAGCTGCCACTCCTGCGCCACGGAGAGGATCCGCAGCCCATTCGTAAGCACGCTCATGATGAACGCCCCGATGACAGTCCCTAAGATCGTGCCTTCCCCGCCGCTCAGCGAGGTGCCGCCGATGACGACCGCCGCGATTGCGTCAAGCTCGTAGCCGGATCCCAGCGCTGGCTGGGCGGAGTTCAAACGCGAGGCGATGATCACACCGCCCAGACCGCTAAACACCCCGCACAGCGTGTAGACCGCTGTTTTCCAGAAGTCCACGTTCACGCCGGACAGGCGGGTAGCCTCCTCGTTGCTGCCGATGGCGAACGCATAGCGACCGAGAATCGTCTTGCCCAAGATCAGGCTGGCAATAATGGCCGCCCCGAAGAGATAGAAGATTGCGTTGGGAATGTCTAGCCCCGGGATCACCAAGCCCACCACGGAATCCATCGTCAGACCGCGGACGATCGAGTCCTGGGCGAAGTAGATCGGCTTCGAATGGGCAATGACCAACGACAGCCCCTTGGCCGCCATCATCACCCCCAGCGTCGCCACGAACGGGGGAACCTTCATCTTGGAGATCGTGATGCCGTTCGCAAACCCCGCCAGGGCGCCGGTCAGCACTCCGCCGAGCAAGCCTAGGTACACCGGCAGGCCCCAGTTCGTGACAAACTCTGCGGCCATGACGGCAGACAGGGTCATGACCGTGCCCACGGACAGGTCAATCCCCGCGGTGATGATGACAAAGGTCGCCCCCAGCGCGAGCACGCCATTCACCGTGGTGGCCAGCAAAATTCCCATCACGTTGTCGAAGGTCAAAAAGTATGGCGAGGCCAGAGTGAAGACGATGAACAGCCCAATGAGGGCGCCAAAGGTGAGGATTTTTTGCGTAGCGGCAGAACGCAGCCGCGAGTCATGCCGGACAACGCGCCCCGCCACCTGCACGGAACTCCCCACGCCGCTCATGGTTATGGAGTCGCCGGAAGGGCCCGCCAGGAGGCGGGTGTTTCCGCGCGCATGGTGGCGTAGCGCATGATCTTCTCCTGCGTCGCCTCGCCCGAGGTCAGCTCCCCGGTGATCCGGCCTTCGCTCATGACCACAATCCGATGGCTCATGCGCAGAATCTCCGGCAACTCGGAGGAGATCATGATGATGGCTTTGCCTTGCTTGGCCAATTCGTTCAGCAACCGGTAGATTTCACTCTTCGCCCCGACGTCGATCCCGCGGGTGGGCTCATCAAACACCAAGATCTCGGTGTCGGCCACCAGCCACTTCCCCACGACTACTTTCTGCTGGTTCCCGCCGGACAGATTCTTGACCTGCTGTTGCAGCCCGGGGGTCTTAATCGCCAACCGGTCCACGATGCGCCGCGCAATTCCGCGGGTCGCCTCCCGTTTCATCCAGCCCAACCACCCCAGAAACCTCGCGAGAGAGGCGAGCATCAGGTTGCTCTCGACATCCATCCCCAGGGTCAGACCATAGCGCTTGCGATCCTCAGACAGGTACCCAATACCATAGTGCACGGCGTCTTGGGGGCTGCGGATGGTCACGCGGCGCCCGTGGACGTAGATCTCTCCGCCGTCGAGGCGATCGGCGCCGAAGATGGCCCGCATGACCTCCGTGCGACCGGCGCCCATCAACCCCGCGAACCCTAGAATCTCCCCCCGGTGCAATTGGAAACTCACGTCCTTGATGAGGTTGCCTCGCCGCAGGTGCCGGACGTCCAGCACGACGTCGGGGCTGGGCTGGTCGGGAAGCTCAGGGGCAGCTTGATAGATCGTCCGCCCGACCATCATCCGAATCACCGCGTCGATATCGGCCTCGCGGGTGGCCACCGTATCGATGCGGCGGCCATCGCGCATGACCGTGATCCGATCCGAAATACGCTTGAGCTCATCGAGACGGTGGGTGATGTAGACAATCCCCACCCCCTTGCGGCTGAGTTGGCGAATCAGGTGGAAGAGCTCTTCGATTTCGGATTCGGCCAAGGCGGCGGTGGGCTCATCCATGATCAAGACGCTGGAGTTGAACGACAGTGCCCGGGCGATCTCGACCATCTGCTGCTTGGCCACGGTCAGCGTGGCGACTTTCGTGCGCGGGTCGAGGGGGAGGTGCAGCAACGCGAGTAACTCGCGTGTCTTCTCGTTAATCTCGGCGTCATCAACCACGAGGCGGGCCAGGCGGGGCTCGCGTCCGATGAACACGTTTTGCGCCACCGTCAGGTGGGGCATCAGGCTCAGTTCCTGATGGATCATGAAAATCCCCAACTGCCGCGCGGCCTGCGGGGTCGGGATCTTGACCTCCCGGCCCTTATAGATCACGTGACCCGCATCCGGGGTATAGACGCCGGCCAGGACTTTCATCAGCGTGGACTTGCCGGCGCCGTTTTCGCCGACGAGCGCGTGCACCTCGCCAGGCATGATGTCCAAGCTGACGTTTTGTACGGCGAGGACGCCCGGGAAACTCTTGGTGATGTTGCGGAAACTAACTAGAGGCTCGGGGACCGCGGAGCCCGCAGCGTGGGGGGCCTGAAGATCTCGATCCCGGTTGTCCGGGAGACCGCTTGTCGGTACGGTCAAGCTTCCCTCATCAACGCGCCACTGGCGTTAACCGTCGCCGTGGATGGGTCGCCTGGGGGGTGTTCCTTCATTGTATATAGCGTCACACACGTGTCTAGAGGTTCGCCCAACGAGCGGCCTCTCACGGGGAGGGGGAAACCGTCGCCCCTCGGCGTCGGCGCAGTCGCTTCATGACCGCGCTGCCTCCTTCGCCGAAGTACTTGGCCGCGTCCAGATACTCGTGGTAGAGCGTGTCATAGGTGCGGTGGGCGGCCGGGCGCGGATGGTACACGGTGCGGTCGGTGCCTCCCATTTTCGCGATCGCATCGCGTAGATCCGCATACCCCCCACCGCCTGCGCCGGCGGCTGCCGCCGCGTACACCGCCGCCCCCACAGCCGACGCATGCGCCAGGGGGGCAGCGAGCACGTCTTGACCGATAATATCGGCCGTTAATTGCAACAGGAGAGTGTTCCGTTCGGCGAGCCCCCCGCAGGCGATCACCTCCCGAATGGGAACCCCGCCTGTGGTGAAGGTCTCAATGACCCGCCGGGTGCCAAACGCGGTGGATTCCAGTAAGGCCCGATAGATCTCGTGGATCTCGGTGGTTACCGTCAACCCGATCAGGACCCCGGACAGCTCGGCATCGACCAGGGGTGTGCGGGCCCCGTTCCACCAGTCCAGGGCCAGGACGCCAGCTTCCCCGGGCTCAAGCCGCCCCGCCTGTTTTTCAAGCGCGTCGAATGCCGCATCGCCCGTACCCAGACGTTCAGGGGTGAGGGTGCGCACAAACCATTGAAAGATATCTCCCACCGAGGCCTGGCCCGCTTCATACCCAAACATCCCCGGCAGAATGCCGTCTGCCACCACACCGGAGATTCCGGGGATGACGTGGCGGCGAGGATCGACCAGCAAATGAACGGTAGACGTGCCCATGATCGCCACGAGTTGCCCCGGGCCGGCCACGCCCACGGCCGGCAGTGCCGCATGCGCATCAATCACGGCCACCGCGACGGGCGTGCCGGCGCGCAATCCGGTGCGCGTGGCCCAGCTCTGCTGGAGCCCGCCGGCCCGCTCGGCGACCGGGTGGGGTGGCCCTAACCGGTCCAGTAGCTGCGGGAGGGAGGGATCGAGGTGCTGCAAGAACAGCCGATCGGGATACCCCGCATCCTTCTGCCAGTGCGCTTTATATCCGGCCTGACACGCGCTGCGTGTCTCGCTACCGGTCAGTTGCCAGACGATCCAGTCGCCCCCCTCGATCCACCGCTTCATCGCGTCGCGTACCCGGGGCGCCTTGTCCAGCACGTACCATCCTTTGGCCCACGACCATTCGGAGGATGTCTTCCCGCCATAGAACTGCAAAAATGCCCCACCGGGGTGGGATCGAGCAGCGTTGAAACGATCGGCGTACGACTGCGCCGCATGATCCTTCCACAGCTTCGGCCAGGCATGCGGCTCGGCGTGGAAATCGGGGAGCAGGCACAGCGGCGTGCCGTCACCAGTCGTTGGCAGGACTGTGCACGAGGTGAAGTCGATTCCGAGGCCGACGATATCGTCGGGAGACATCCCCGTGCCCACCGAACGCAGCACCTGCTCGAGGGCTTCGAGCCAGTCCCCTGGATGCTGTAGAGCCCAGTCCGGCGGCAGACGCGCGGTCTGCCCCGGCAGGGTGCGATCGATGACACCGTGGGCGTAAGCGGCGGTGGCCGTGCCGGCGACATGCCCACTGCGCACGTCAACCAGCACCGCACGGGCGGATTCGGTCCCGAAGTCGACGCCGATCGTATACTTAGGCATCGGGACGGCGGGTCAGGCGTACACGTGAGACTCAATGCCGAGGATACGGCACATCCAGAGCAATTCTTGCGTGTAATCTCCGTAGACGCCGTGGATGTGGTTGCTGTCGTAGGAGGCCAGGAAATCCTCGGGCGTCACCCGGAACCGGGCGAACGCGTGGGGCCATTGAAGCGTCGTCGCCTCGGCCTTCTTCCAGGCCAACTGATCGCGGAACTCCACGAATTCGGCAGGGACAATCGCCATCCAGTAGCGTCCTTGTCGCCGCGCCAAGCGGGCCAGCGTCACCGGCCCCGGGGCGGCGATGTGCGCGACCGATGCTCCGCCGGCCGGGAAGTAGATGATCTCGGGATAGAAGCGGACGTGCGGCAAATTCGCGCGCGGATCAAAGGATTTCGCCGCAAAGTAGGTCGCATGCTGACCCGAGTTGCACAAATCCCAGACGTTATCGGCGGCATCGTAGTGGCGGACATCCGCAAAGAGGACGGGGGTGGCGGCAATGTGCTTGAACAGCTCCATCGTCAGCGCCCCATCCATGTCCGCCTCGGTCGCGCAAACGATCGGATCGTGCGGTCCTTCCCAATCGTACGGATCGTTGCAGAATGCTTCGGCAATATCCATGGTGCAGAAGTGATCGGTCATCTCGGGCTGGCCTTTGATCCCGCAGAAATCCAGCTTCCAGTCGCTGACGATGGCGCGTACCGCATGATAGCTGCGGATCTGTCGCTTCAAAAGCTCGGGGGTGAGCTTCTTGCCATCGTAGAGAATCTGGCCGACGTGCTGAGTGAGCCACCGGAATCCGGCCTCCACGCGGTCATCGGGAACCAGCCCCGCGCGGCGCACGATCTCAAACTGGTCGATGTGCTCGACGTCGATCCCAAACTGCCGGCGCCACTGGTCGAGCGGGCTTTGGGCCGTGTACATCCCCATGGAACGGCCGCCGATCAGCCCGTACGTCTCGCCCCGCAGCCGATTGACCGCCATCGCCGCCCGCAAGAACTGCATCGCACGCTCAAAGACGGTGTCATCAATGACGTCCCCAGACACCCGTGCGCAAAACGCCCCCACCTGATCCAAAGCACCGGCACCGGCGAGCATTCCCACCAGCCCGGGGTACTGCGGGTTGACGTTACTAAATAGGAGAAACGGCCCGGGGGCGAACTCGCTGGCAATCGCCGGCAGATGCGGGAAGCTCCAGATGGCAAAGTTGAAGATCGTCGCTTCCACGCCTTCGGCGGCGAGGTAGCGTCCCTCACTCTTGGCCAAATCGGGCGTCCAGATGATGTCCCGCCCCGTGACAACCTCCCACTCCTCGTCCCGCAGCCGCAGGACCAAGCGGCTCTGAAACTCCCGCGTCAACGACAATAGCTCGTTGTGGACGTGCGAACGGCCATCGGAAAACGTCAGGATCCCTACCTTGGGCGCGCGCATCTAGGGCCTCCAGGTGACCTGCGGTGCAGGAAGGCTTCACTCCATG
Source organism: bacterium (assembly GCA_035300645.1). Taxonomy (GTDB): domain Bacteria; phylum Sysuimicrobiota; class Sysuimicrobiia; order Sysuimicrobiales; family Kaftiobacteriaceae; genus 13-1-40CM-64-14. Next base: position 12,839 of record DATGVF010000226.1, on the reverse strand, counting down.
TGAAATGCAGGACAACGTTCCTGGGAATCGAGAGCCTCTTTTCGCTGCCTCCTTCGGGGAATCCTATGCGCCTGTACGTCGACACAGCGGATGCCGATGCACTCAGTCGCGCGCAGGCGACAGGGTATGTGTTCGGCGTGACGACGAATCCTACGTTGCTGCGCGCAGCCCGGCGGTCCCGCGCCGACCTGCCTGCTCTGGTGCAGCGCGCCGTGGGCGCAGGGTTACAGGAAATTCACCTGCAGGTACTGGCCGACGATCTGGAGGGAATGCTGCGCGACGCCCGGGCGCTGCACGCACTCGACCCTGCCCACGTAGTGGTGAAGCTCCCCGCCACCGCGACAGGCTTTCGGGCGGCGAGCATCGTGGCCGACGAGGGCGTGCGGCTCACCATCACAGCCGTGTACGCCGTGCGCCAGCTTGTTCTCACGGAGGCGGTCGGCGCACAGTATGCCGCCGTCTATTTTGGGCGGCTGCGCGACGCGGGAAGCGACGCCACGGCCGTGCTGCGCGGGATGATGGACACCGTCCGCGCACAGCACCTGACGACGCAGCTCCTCGTGGCGAGTGTGCGGAGTGCCGACGATGTCGAGACCCTGGCCCAGCTGGGCGTGCCCGCCGTGACGCTGCCGCCGCCGATTCTGCTCGCCCTCCCCGAGCATCCCGGGACAGCGCAGGCGGTGCAAACCTTCCACGACGACGCTGCTCACCTATGACCGCTTTGTTTGCCTCGATCGGGGAAGTATTGATCGACTTCACGCCAGTGGTAGAAGACGGCCGCGCCGTGGGGTTCCGCATGCACCTGGGTGGTTCACCCTGCAACGTCGCCGTGGCGCTCGCCCGCCTAGGGGCCTCGGTGGAGTTTGTCGCGAAAGCGTCGACCGATCTGTTCGGGAATTTCATGATCGACCAACTCCACCGCGAGGGTGTGGGGGGGCGGTGGCTCACCCGCGCTCGAGCCCCATCCACACTGGCCTTCGTCGTGCTGGAAGGGAAGGAACCCTCTTACGCCTTCTACGGGGCGGGGGCCGCCGACACGTTGTTAGAGCCTGCCGACCTTCCGGCGCAGGTGGCGACGAGCACGGTTCTGCACTTTGGATCGATCAGCTTGCTTCAGAATCCCACATCTCGGACGATCATAAGTCTAGTGGAAAAATTGCGGGGTCAGGTCCTGCTGTCGTTTGATCCCAACATCCGCCCGTCGCTCGTACGCGACGAGCCCGCGTACCGGAAGACCCTCGAGCAGATGTGCGCCGCCGCCGACATCGTCAAGCTGAGCGCCACCGATGCGCGCTGGTGGGCTCCCGAGCGGGCCCTCCCCGAGCTGGCTGCAGACATCTTGTCGTTGGGACCAGCCCTTGTCGTCATCACCCAGGGCGCCGATGGCGCCTACGCCCGGACTACGCGCGTCCAAGCGCAGGCTCCTGCCCCCGTGGTGCGCGTCGTCGACACCGTGGGGGCGGGAGATGCCTTCACCGCCGCGATGTTATTCACTCTGATCGAACAGCGCGTGACGTCGCGTGCCACCGCAGAGACGCTGGACGCCCGCGGCCTCCAGGCCACGATAGCGGTGGCCACCGCCGCAGGGGCGCTAACCTGCACCCGCGCGGGGGCCGATCCTCCGCGCCGCGAAGAGCTGGACGCGTTCCTCGCTCGCGAACGAGAATCGGGGAGAGTGTCGTCATGACCGGTGAATTGCTCGACCCTCAGCTCCACGAATACCTAGACACCCTTGTCCCTCCTCGACCGCCTGAGCTCAAGGCGATGGAGGAGGAGGCGGCGCGGACGCGCTTTCCCATCGTCGGCCCCGCCGCCGGCCACCTGTGCTATCTGCTTACCCGGATGCTCGGCGCACGGCGGGTTTTTGAGATGGGGTCGGGGTTCGGGTACTCTACGGCGTGGTTCGCGCGGGCCGTTCTGGAGAATGGCGGCGGGAAGGTCTTCCATGTCGTCTGGGATGAGGAGTTGTCGAAGCGGGCGAAAACGCATCTGCGCACGCTGGGGCTGGATGCGCTCATCGAGTACCGGGTGGGCGAGGCCGTCGATGTCTTGCGAACGACGGACGGACCGTTTGACGTTATCTTCAACGACATCAACAAGGAAGGATACCCCGCCTCTTTGCCGGTGATCGCTTCCAAGCTGAGGACCGGGGGCCTATTGATCGTGGACAACATGCTCTGGCACGCGCGGATCTTTGATAAGGGAGACCGATCGGAGACAACCGAAGGGGTGCGCCAGTTCACCAAGACCATCATCGCCGACCCTCGCTGGATCAGCACGGTCATCCCGATCCGGGACGGGTTGCTCCTGGCGTGGCGAAAACCCTAGACCCCACCGGGTTGCCGACGGACGCGCGTACGGCGAGATGGAATGCCAAGGTGCAGGAGTCGTTGCGGTAGCATCGAACCCATCGACGGTCTGCCCGCGGTTTGATGGTCTCGGCACGTCAGCGCTGCAGTCAGCTCGATCACTGGCTGGTTCCCCCCTGTAAGTGTGTGCGCAGTTGGACGCTTGGGGGCTCAATCCCCCATCGAGGAGGAAGGGTTCTTGTCGAACATTGTGCGTCGGGGCGCCTTGTGGGTGATCGTGGCCATCCTCACCAGCACCGCGATCCCCGCGACCGTTTTAGCCACATACGCCGACCGGCGGGCGTCCCCCCTCGTGGTCGCCTACCACATCGACGCGGACCAGGAATCATTGACCACACTGTTGACCCACGGCGATCAGATCCACTGGGTCATTACGACGAACTTCGCCATCATCGATTCGTCAGGCCGCCTCGACGGCGTGCACAATCCCGCCCTCGTGGAAGTGGTGCACCGTCTGGGGAGCGAGGTACATTTTCGCGTAGCCAATTTCGTCCGCCGCGATTGGAGCCGCAAGGTCGCCCACGCGGTGGTGACGCAGCCCAGCTCGCGTAGGATGGCAATCACGCAAATTCTTCATGCGCTCGACGCGTATGGGTATGACGGGGTCAATCTTGACTTGGAGAACGTGCCGCCGGAGGATCGGGCCTCTCTGAGCACGTTTGTGGGCGACGTGAGTGATGCCGTCCACGCGCGTGGCAAGACGGTCACGATCGCGGTGCCCGCGACGACACACGATGTCCCGGAAAACAGCTGGGCGGGCGCCTTCGATCTGGCCACGCTGGGACGCTTGTGCGATGCGGTCATTGTGATGGCCTATGACCAACATTGGAGCACCAGTGGTCCGGGCCCCGTCGCCGCGCTGCCGTGGGTGGAAGACGTGATCCGGTACGCGGCGGGCGAGGTCGGCCGGCACAAGGTGCTGCTTGGCTTGGCGTTCTACGGCTACGATTGGCCGCAGCGAGGACGCGGCGTGGGAGTGTCGATGCGCGAGGCGATGAAGCGAGCCCTGCGCCGGAAGGCACAAGTGCGGTGGGATCAGGATGCGCGCGTCCCGTACTTCACGACAACGACCCGGACGGTGTACTTCGAAAACGCCCGTAGCATCGAGCACAAACTGGACCTAGCGACACGATACGGTCTAGCGGGGATTGCCGCCTGGCGCCTCGGCCAGGAACTCGACGACGTCTGGGACGCGGTCAGCGCTTACGCGGGTTCCCAACCCGCGGCCGCTCGTCCGTCCCGGTAACACGCTCTACCACAGCGCGATTGACGACCGCATGATTCAGTCATAGCCACAGTTGCAGTAGGATTGGCGTTATCCCTATAAAACTCACGCAACGGGCCGGACAGGCTCACGCCCGACAAGCACTAGTCCTGCAGCCAGAACCCCTAGACTTGCACAGAGCAGCCAGAACCCACTCGCGTTCCACGCGTACAAACGGGTCCCCACGAGGGGACCCAGGATCGCCGCGAGCCCCCAGGTCAGGCCCCACGCACCTTGATATCGCGCCCGCAGGTGCGGTGGGGCAATGTCTGCCACGTACGCAGAGCTGACGGGAGCGGTGAGGATTTCGCCCACTGTCCAGACCACAACGGTGAGCGCGAGTGCTGGCACCGTGTGGGCGAGAGCTGTGAGCCCAAACCCCACCCCCACGAACAGCCCCCCGCTCGCGATGACCCCCCGCGCCCACAGGCGCTGGGTGACAGTGGTGACCGGGAGCTCCAGCAAGATAACCATCAATCCGTTCACGGAGACGAGCGCCCCGTAAATCGCATTGCTGAAGCCACTGTCGCGGACGTGTAAGGCAAAGGTCGACGTCGATTGCACGTACACGAACCCGACCAGAATCGAGGCGGCCAGAAAGCGGACGAAGATCCGATCGTGGAAGATCGCCCGGACGGCTTCGCCCCGGACCTCGATGACGGGTTTGCCATGCGGCCGCTCGGGGAGCGCTATGACCGCCAGGACACCGAAAACCGCTGAGGTCAGCGCGTCTCCCCAGAACAGCCAGAGGAACGAGCGATCCGCGAGAAACCCCGCTGCGGCGGGTCCCATTGCAAATCCCGCATTGATCGCAAGCCGGTACAGCGCGAACGCCGTGACCCTCCGACCGGCCGGCACGAGGTCGGCCAGCAGAGCACTGCTGGCGGGTCGGTACAACTCCGCAGTCAGCCCCGCCAGGGCGGTGAGGACAGCGATCGCAGATAGCTGCTGCGCTTGAGACAGTGCTACGAGAATCGCCGCCGAGGTGAACATCGAGATGGCGATGGCGGTGCGTCGGCCTATGCGGTCGGCCAGGTATCCCCCGACGACGGAGGCCAGAAGACCGCCGACACCGTACAGGCTCACCACTGCACCAGCCTGTACCACGGTGTACCCACGCCTGATGAGGTAGAGGACTAAGAACGGGAGGACGAAGCTGCCGAACCGATTGACAAATGTGCCGAGGTAGAGCACCCAGGTTACGCGGGGAAGATCACGGAGGGTTTGCCGAAGGCCAACCTGCGCAGACACGCCTTACATGATACGGTTGCGGTCGGGCGCTAGCCAGCCCGTTTGAGCTGGCGCTTGTACATCGCGACGATCTCCGCCACGGTCGTGGCCTCCGTGGGACCCTTGTCGTCGCGGACGCGCGTGAAGCGCGGGAAGCGGATCGCCAGCCCGGCGCCTTCCCGAATCGCACCCCACCCCGCGGTATGCACGGGACTGAGCGTGATCTCTGCACCAATGACCTCGTAGACCACCGTCGGGGCAAACCAGACATCAGCCGTCAGGCGGCTATCCACGTGCGGGTCGCGATCCGGTCGCGCAGTTGGGCGCAACTGGCCGGGCAACGCGCCCAAAAACTCGTCCGTGAACCCCGAGCCCAGCTTGCACACGGTGCGGAACATCTCTTCTTTGGAGTCGTAGGCAGCCATCAGCAGCGCCCCGTAGGTCCCGCCGCGTCGTCCTCGCCCGTGGAAGGCGCCGACGACCACCAAATCAACGGCATCGGTCATTTCGCTGCGGTACTCTCGCTTAAACTTAATCCACTGCCAGCCCCGGGCTCCCGCCTGATAGACACCCCCGAGAGCTTTGCACACGAGCCCCTCGCACCCATCGGCCACTGCTTGTTCGAAGAACTCTTCCAACTCGCGGACGGCAGACACGCGGCGAGACACCGCCGGATGGAAGCGGTCGTCAGGGGTGATGATCGACTCGAGCATGCGATGCCGTTCAGCATGGGGCTGTTCGGTGAGATCTGTCCCGTCCACGTAGAGCGCATCAAAGGCAAAGACAGCCGTGGGAATGTCGGCCATGATCTGCTCGATCCCGTACTTGCGCCGCCGGGGCATGAGTTCTTGAAAGGACAGCAGGTCGCCGCTGGTGGGATTAACTGCGACAACCTCGCCTTCAATAATGGCCTCGCGGGCGCGCAGGTGGGTGCGGGCCAGTTCCACGACGTCAGGGTACTGCGCGGTGATCTTCTCGAGTCGGCGCGAGAAAATGTTCACCTCCGTGCCCTTCTTGTGGATCTGGAGCCGCTCGCCGTCGTACTTGTACTCGGCGATACACTCACCACCCAGTTTGTGGAGGATCTCTTTCGGGTCTCCTAACCGTTCGGCCAGCATAGGCCGTATAGGCTTCCCAACTACGACGTGAATCTTTCGCACGGCATCCAGGCCCCCCGAGGCGACCGTGCGCGCCACGTACCCGAGATCGGAGGTCAAATTGTATGCTCGTTCGAGGACCTTGCGGGCCTGTTTGCCGCCGGCGAACACCACCGCCAATGCATCCAGCACGGTCATGTCCCCAACACCTAACCGTAATCTCCCCGTCACCATGCGGACGAGGTACTTCGCTTCTAGGGGCGTCGCGCGTGCCAGCAATCCAGCGATGGCTTGCATCTTGGCCGTTTGCGCACCCTTCCCCGACGCTTGGGCAGTCCGATCGAGCTCGCGGTAGACCTCCTCCAGCGTCAGGACAGCGCCGCGGCGCTTTCCCTTCGCCAGCAGTGATTCCGCCACCAAGCCGAGATCGCCGGCGGTCGCCAGCTTTTGTTCCACGGTGGCGGCAGGGACCCCGGCGGCGTGCGCGACCGCACGGATTGCCATCTTTTCAGCCACCCCGATCTCCACTCCCTCGAAGTCGGGGTAGAGTTTGCCCTGCGTCAGGTAGACCAGGTGGCCGATGAGCGGTTGGGGCGTCTTGCGGAACAGATCGGCCAACAACTCGGTCATAGCTAAGCGCGACGATGTCGCTTCAATGCGCTGATATGCATCCGCGAGCACCGCGTATTTCATCGTCGCGCCCTTCTTTGCGCCCGATGAGGGAGCCTCCGATCGCGCGTTATCCGCGGCTCCCTGTCCCCCCGTCTTCGTCTTGCGACGCCGGTTAGCGACCACCGAGAATCACCTTCTCGACCCGCGCAGGCTGGGCGAATTCTCGGAGACGGGCGATGGCCGCGTGGGCGTGACCGTCCATCCGGATGGCGGAATAGCTCCCGGGGCCGAAGATCACCATCAGGCAGTGCCGCGTGTCCTCCGTGATCGCGGTGCGCTTCGAATCATTCGTCGGGCTGCCAAACGGCCCGTGCATGTCAAACAAAGCGAGCCGGCCCGCTACCGTGTACGTCCCCTTGCCCAATGACGCGTAGGCTTCGTCGTCGATCCCGAGGCGGGCCATCACCGGTCCGCTGATCCGGTCCATGTCGTACAGCCCGATCGGCAACAGGAATTCTAGTGCACAAAGGTTGCACAGATCGACCAGCGAGTTGATCCGATACAGCGCCTCGCCGCGTAGGATACGGCGGAGGAGGGCCTCAGACGAGGGCCGGAGTTTGGTGGGATCCTCTCCCGTCCGCCGGTACAACTCCCGGGCCGGCTGCAAGCCTGGCATCTCCCCGGGCGTCTTCCCTCCATAGTGGGCCCGCAGGGCGGAGCCCACGCGATCGATCTCCGCCCAGACATCCGGCGCATCAAGCCGCACGGCCACACCCTCTGCGCGGACGACGCCCAAGCATAGGACGCGACGCAACGAAGCCTCAATTTCCACCAGCTCCTGGATAGGTGAGCCGCTCGGGGTTTCCGTGGACATCAGCACCGGTCCTCTTGTCGATGACGAGCGCGGCAGAAGGTCCTCGTCAATTCGCTCCGCTTTGCCTCAGCGCCTTCGTGCTGGAAGCGTGCGGTCCTCCCGGGCACCGCGCAGGTAAACTGCATCGCGTCCGGCGAAGGACACCCGCATCTCCCCCGCCAGACTGTCCGGGGATCCATGGCGCAATCGCCAAGGAGGGATCGCAGTGGCAACGGTCGTGCACCGCCGCTTGCTGGACCTGACTGCAGAACCGCTCAACCCGCAGATGACCCGCCGCATGCTGTGGGGTGAGCGGCTCATGGCCGCGTACTTGGAGTTTAAGAAAGGATGCGTGGTCCCGGTCCACCAGCACGACAACGAACAGCTAACTCATTGCATCAGCGGCCTCATGCGCTTCACGCTGGGCGATCGTCAGCTGCTGTTGCGTCCTGGCGAAGTGTTGCTGATTCCGGGCGGGGTCACGCACGGGGCAGAAATGCTTGAGGATACGGTGGAGATGGACTTCTTTAGCCCGCCCCGCCAGGACTGGATCAATAAGACCGACACTTACCTGCGCAAGTAGGCGTCTAGCGATGGCGCCGCGGCAGAAAGTGGCTACTGGGACGCGCTGGGAGCCTCTCGTCGGGTACTCTCGCGCAGTCCGCGTCGGCACGACCGTGTATGTGTCTGGGACCACAGCGACCGACGTGCACGGGAACATCGTGGGAACCGACCCCTACACCCAGACGCGCCAAGCCCTGCGCAACATCGAGCATGCCTTAGTAGCCTGCGGCGCCACGCTCGCCGACGTGGTGCGCACGCGCATCTTCGTGACCAACATCACCCAGTGGGAAGAGATTGGCCGCGCCCACGGCGAGGTGTTTGGGACCATCCGACCCGCGACGACCATGGTAGAAGTGCGTCGCCTGATCGACCCCGCGCTGCTCGTGGAAATCGAAGCGGAAGCGGTTCTAGGGACAGGCGCGGACTAGAGACGGCGATTATCCCCGCGACGAATCGTGGGGACTTGTCGCTGCCCTCGCGGACGCGACCATCGGCGCATCGCCACGCGCCCAGGCACGAATGTTCCGTGCCGCGATGACGTCGGCCGGCCCTGCGTGCCCGCACCGACGACACTGGAATTCCGACCGCGAGCGGCGGTTCCGTTTGTCCACATGACCACACACAGGGCAGGTGCGGCTCGTGTTGGCTGGATCCACGAACACGACCGGAACCCCGGCTTTCGCGGCCTTGTAGACAATGAACTGCCGCAATTGTCCAAACGCCCAGTTGTGCAGGCGGGCCCGCTGGCGGCGCCTGGCCTTTATCCTGTCGCGGATTCCCCGGAGGTCTTCCAGGACAATGCCGCAACAGAGCCGTTGCGCCTTGGCCACAACCCGCTTGGCGATCCCGTGGTTGACATCCCGCTGGTATCGCCGCTGGCGTCCGGACAGTGCCCTTAGCTTCCGACGGGCTGCCCGCGTGCCCCGCTTTTGCAGACGCCTTCGCCGGTGGACGTAGATCCGCCGTTTATCTTCCACCACCCGACCGCTATAAACTTCCGCCTCGCTGTCCGTGAGCAGGTTCACTGCCCCCAGGTCGCACCCCAGGTACTCCTGCACGGGGGCGGGAGCGGGGACATCTATCTCCACCACCTGATGCAGGATGAATTTGCCCCGCCGATAGCACAGGACCGCCTGATGGCGACTGGATAACTCTGCCTGCGGGCGCGCGGTAAACGGGAGGCGAAAGCCATACACTGACACCGTGCCGTCGCGCTTGTACCGATGCTTGCGCACGGGTATCGCCCCACGCAGCCGAAAGGTGGCTAGGTGTTGTCGGCGCTGTTTGTTGTAATACGCGTAGGCAACCTTGCGGATGACCAACACGGTCGCGGCCGCGGGAAGCTGAAACAGCTCCCGCAGCTCCCGATAGGCGCGGCGCTGGAGAGGCAACCAGTGCCAGAGGCGTTCTCGGAAGGCGACACCGGACAGCCAGTTCGCCGCGGCATTGAACCGCTCGAGCCCCGCGGTCAGCTGGGCGGGGTCAGGCGGGTGCAGACGGACGGTCTCAACACGTTTCATCAGTATATCATCATTATATCCCTTTTATATCTCGCGTGGGCTCTAGAGACTGTCCTGCACGCGAATGACATTGGTGATGGCCTTCACCACGTCGAGGGCCCGCAGCCGGGCCAGAACCCGCTGGACCGCACGCCCGGGCGCGTCATGCGTGACCAGGATCGCATCCGCAATCTCGCTCCGGCTCTTCTGCACAATAGAAGCAAGGCTGACCCCCTCTTCGCCAATCACGGTGGCCACGCGGGCGAACACGCCGGGCCGGTCAACGACCTGCAGGCTAAGGTAGTATGGAACGGCCACGTCCTCGATGGGGCGCACGCGCGCGGGGACGGGCGTGCCAATGGGCGACCTCCCGCGCACGCCGGCGACCAGATCCTGGGCGACGGTGATGATGTCCCCGATGACCGCCGTCGCCGTCGGCGTCCCGCCGGCCCCGCGTCCGCTGAAGACCACCCGTCCCACATTGACACCCTCGACGAGCACCGCGTTGAACTCATCGGGTACCTGCGCCAGCGGGTGGTCCAGGGGAACCAGGGCGGGGTGGACTCGCGCTTCGACATCGCCGTTGTGTTTGCGCGCAATGGCGAGGAGCTTGATCCCATACCCCAGCTCCTTCGCGTAGGCGAAATCCCGCGGGGTAATGTTTCGGACGCCCTCCCGAAAGACGTCGTCACCCGTGATCTGGCAGTGAAAAGCCACGGACGCCAGGATGGCCAGCTTGGCGGCCGCGTCGTGGCCGTCCACGTCATTCGTCGGGTCAGCTTCTGCGAACCCACGGCGTTGCGCTTCAGCGAGCGCGGCATCAAACGACCAGCCGTCGTGTGCCATGCGCGTCAAGATGAAGTTGGTCGTGCCGTTGAGAATGGCGGCGATCGCCGTCAGGCGCGCCGCGGCGAGTGATTCGCTGATGGGTTTGATGAGCGGAATGCCACCGCCGACGCTGGCCTCAAAGAGCAGGTGTCCGCCGGAGGTTTGTACTTGAGCGTACAGTTCGGGACCGTGGGCCGCCAGCACGGCCTTATTGGCTGTGACGACTGACTTGCCAGCCTCCAAAGCCCGCAACATGTAGCCGCGAGCGGGCTCCAGGCCCCCCATGACCTCGACGACGATGTTGACCTCAGGGTCATTCACCACCTGCCATCCGTCGGTGGTCAGCAGGTGGGCGGGGACAGGGCGGGGACGATCCGCATGCGCGACTGCGACGCGCTTGACTACGAGCGGACGGCCGACCGCGCGCGTAAGGGCATCGGTGTCCTGCAGCAGTCGGTAGACCTCACTGCCGACGGTGCCCAAACCGAGCAAGCCGATTCCAATTGCCTGCTGTCCCATCCGTACACCCATGGATGCTCCTTTACATAGCAGGCGGCATGTGATATGTCAACGACACCGCACATTGGTAGACGAGCGAATCCGGCAACGCTGCGATCGGACGGGGTCTCTTCGCGTGCAGGTGCGGCAGGAGTTAGTTGCGTGAGCAGACAATTCTCTTCCCTACAAGCGGCCATTAATGGTACCCCGGGAGGGACCATGGTTGCGCAGTCGAGCTGTGTTCATCTAGAGCCCGCCGAATCGGGCTCTTCTTTTATGCCCGCGCGCCCCGCCTGGCTGGTGCTCGAAGACGGCGCCACATTTGGAGGCGTGCGCATCGGGGCCGCCGGCGACACCGGTGGCGAGGTCGTCTTCACCACGAGCATGACCGGGTATCAGGAGGTGATGAGTGACCCCTCCTACCGCGGGCAGGTCGTCGTGATGGCATACCCTCTGATTGGCAACTACGGGTTCACCCCGGCGTCCTGGGAGGCTGCCGGGCCTCACGTGGCGGGACTGATCGTCCGCGAGGCGAGTGCGGTCGCCTCCCATTACTTGTCGCACGAACCCCTCGATCACTTTCTGCGAACGCATGGCGTCGTTGGGCTGGCCCAGGTCGATACACGCGCGTTGGTGCGCCACCTTCGCATACACGGGCTCAAGCGCGGGGTCATTGCTGAGGCCCCAGGACAATCTGCCCAGGCTCAGGCGGCCTCTCTTCCGTCTATCTCGGACCAGGATCTAGTCGCACAGGTGTCACGCACGTCTGTCGAGGTGCAGGCCGGATCGGGCCCCCGGATCGCGCTCATCGACTGCGGCGTGAAGGCCGGGGTTATCTCCGCGCTCCGGCGGCGGAACTGTGAAGTCGTACTCATGCCGTTTACGGCAACGGCAGATGACGTGCGGGCGGTCGCCCCCGACGGGGTGCTCGTCTCCAACGGTCCGGGTGATCCCGCCGTCCTCGGCGATGTGATCGGCACCATCCATGCCCTGTTAGACCGTTACCCGATCATGGGTGTCTGCCTGGGACACCAACTCCTCGCGCTCGCCTGCGGAGGGCGGACCCATAAGATGAAGTTCGGCCATCGCGGCAGCAACCAACCGGTCATCGAAGCAGGCACCAACCGAGTCATGATCACGACGCAAAATCACGGATTCGCGGTCGATCCCGAGATGCCCGAGGCGTTACAGATTACACATCACAACCTCAACGACGGCACGGTCGAAGGGTTACGCCATACCAGCCGGCCCGCGTTTTCCGTGCAATTCCACCCCGAGGGCCGCCCCGGCCCGGGCGATGCGGACCCGCTGTACGACGAGTTTCTGGGGATGATCCGCCAGGTGTCCGGTGCCTAAGCGCGCCGACATTCACAAGGTCTTAGTCATCGGGTCCGGACCCATCGTGATCGGCCAGGCGGCCGAGTTTGACTACTCGGGCACCCAGGCCTGCTACGCCCTCAGCGAAGAGGGAGTAGAAGTCGTCCTCGTCAACAGCAACCCGGCCACGATCATGACCGATGTGGAGGTCGCCGACCGCGTCTACATCGAGCCGCTCACGCTCGAGCACCTAACCGCGGTCATCGCTCAGGAGCGACCGGACGGTCTGTTGGTAACGCTCGGCGGACAGACGGCATTGAATTTGGGCCTGGCCCTGGCCCAGGCGGGGGTCTTGGACCGCTACGGGGTCAGCCTCCTGGGGACTCCGCTGAGTGCGATCGAGGATGCGGAGGATCGCGAGCGGTTTCGCACCGCGATGCTGCGATTCGGGCAGCCGGTATTGGAAAGCTACGCGGCACAGACAGTCGACGAGGCCCTGGCCAGCGCAACGGCGCTGGGGTATCCGGTCGTGGTCCGGCCGGCTTTCACACTCGGCGGGACGGGGGGAGGAATGGCCGACAGCGCGGAGGCGCTCGCCTCCGTGGCGGCGCAGGGACTGCGCGCCAGCCCGATCGGCCAGATCCTCGTCGAACGGAGCGTGGCCGGGTGGAAGGAGATCGAGTATGAGGTCCTGCGGGATGGCGCGGG
>DATGVF010000225.1:0-7460 GCA_035300645.1 bacterium | reverse complement strand
GGAAAGACGACATCATCAAGAGTCGAGGCGAGAAGGTCAGCCCGAAAGAGATCGAGGACGTGCTGTATTCGTTGGACGGGGTGGCGGAAGCCGCCGTCGTCGGGGTTCCCGACCCCGTGCTCGGCCAGGCGATCAAAGCGGTCATCACCGTGCGCGACGGAGCGCGCCTGACCGAGCAGGACCTCCTCCGCCACTGCGCACAGCATCTGGAAGATTTCATGATGCCGAAATTCGTCGAGTTTCGAGATTCGCTCCCGAAGACATCGAGTGGAAAGATTAGCAAGCGGGAACTGCGTGTCCCCGTGGGCGGGGGGACATGAAGACGCAGGTCAGATTTTCACAAGACGTGCTGCAGATCGACGCCGCCCACGTGGCCACCCGGATTGAAGCCCGGATGCGCGAGAGCATTTTCGAGCAACTGAAGCGCAAAGGCGCTGTGCTCGGGCTCTCTGGTGGCATCGACAGTAGCGTGGCGGCGGCGCTCTGCGTCCGCGCGCTCGGGCGTGACCGTGTCCTGGGGTTGTTGATGCCGGAGGCGGATTCAGGCGAAGACACCTCCCGCTTGGCTCAGCTCCTAGCCGATTTTCTAGGGATTCGGACGGTGACCGAAGATATTACGCCCATCCTGCAAACGGCCGGTTGCTATCAGCGACGCGATGAGGCGATCCGATTGGTCGTACCGGAATACGGCGAAGGCTGGAAGTGCAAGCTGGTGCTGCCGACACTGGGGGACGGGTCGGCCTATCCGGTTTTTTCCATCGTGGTGCGGTCACCAGCGGGCATGGAAACTCGGATGCGACTCACGCCTGAGGCGTATCTCGGCATCGTGGCGGCCACGAGCTTCAAGCAACGGATCCGGAAGATGATGGAGTACTACTACGCCGATCGCCTGCACTATGCCGTGGTGGGCACGCCCAACCGCCTCGAGTATGATCAGGGCTTCTTCGTGAAATATGGGGACGGCGCGGCCGACCTGAAACCCCTCGCGCATCTCTACAAGAGCCAGGTCTTTCAACTCGGACAGTATCTCCAGATCCCCCGTGAAATCCGACTCCGGGTACCCACGACGGATACGTATCCGTTGCCCCAATCGCAAGAAGAATTCTACTTCGCCGTGGCTTACGACAAGATGGACCTCTGTCTGTATGGTATGAATCACGACGTGCCGGCAGCGGACGTGGCCGAGGCGACCGGGTTGACCGTGGACCAGGCCGAACAAGTGTATCGGTGGATTGAGTCCAAACGCAGCGCCACCCGGTACCTGCACACGCCCCCGCTCCTAGTAGAAAACGTCGACCTTGGTCTCCACTAAGGTGGTCCGCGTCCCTCTTGCTGGAGGCGATGTGAAAATCGATTCCCGCCCGACGTCAGGTCGGCCGGAGGTCGGGCAACCTCAGGCCGAGGGCCGGCTGGGGTTTGCGCTGACCGAAGAGCAAGAGCAGCTCCGCCGCGCGGTCCGCAAATTCGCCGAGGCGGAGATGCGGCCCCACGTGATGGCGTGGGACGAGGCCTCGCATTTTCCTGCAGAGCTGATTCCCAAGCTGGCGGCCATGGGGCTGTTGGGAGTCATTTTTCCGGTGGAATACGGCGGGGCGGGGCTGGGGTACATTGAGTACGTCATCGCACTGGAAGAGTTAGCCCGCGTGGACGGCTCCATCGGTCTCATCGTCTCGTCCCATACGTCCCTGTGCACGAATCACATCTATCGCTTCGCCACCGAGGAGCAGCGGCGCAAATACGTGGTGCCGTTGGCCCGGGGCGAGAAACTGGGCTGCTGGTCGCTCACGGAGCCCGAGGCGGGTTCTGACGCGGGCGGTATGCGGAGCGTGGCCCAGCAGCGTGAGGGCGCCTGGGTGCTGAACGGAGCCAAAACGTTCACCACGAACGGCCGCTACGCGGACGTGTGCGTGGCCATGGCCGTGACCGACCAGGCGAAGGGGGCGCATGGAATCTCCGCGTTTATTCTGGACAAGGGCATGCCGGGCTTTCAGCCGGGCCGGAAGGAAAACAAGCTCGGGATGCGTGCCAGCGATACCTCCGAGGTCGTCTTCAGCGACTGTCGCGTGCCGCCGGGACACTTGATCGCTCCGGAAGGGAACGGCCTGATTCAGAGCCTCCAGATTCTGGATGGAGGTCGGATTTCTCTCGCCGCCCTGGCGGTCGGCATGGCGCAGGGGGCGTACGAGGCCGCGGTCCGCTACGCCCGCCAGCGCAAGCAGTTTGGCAAGGCGATTAGCGAATTCCAAGCGATCCAGTTCAAGCTGGCAGACATGGCGACTGAGCTTGAGGCCGCGCGGCTGATGGTCTACCGGGCAGCCTGGCTCGCCGATCGGCACCAGCGGCGCTTCACCAAGGAAGCCAGCATGGCGAAGCTCTTCGCGAGTGAGATGGCCGTGCGCGTCGCGGGTGAAGCGGTGCAGATCTTCGGTGGCTACGGCTTCATCAAGGACTACCCGGTGGAGAAATATTATCGCGACGTGAGATTGTGCACCATTGGCGAAGGCACGAGCGAGATGCAGCGCCTCGTCATTGCCCGGCAGCTGTTGGGAAACAAACCCACTCCGTGGGCTCCCGAGGGCTGATTCGCCCGTCTGCACCGGAACCGGGCACCCGCATCGCATTAGCCCGATAACACCCCCCCATGCGAATCCTTAAGGAAATTGGGTACTGGTGTCTTGTCTGCATGGGACTGACGTGGGCCGCTGCTCGCTTCAACCGGAGGAAGATTCTCGTCCTGGGGTACCACGATCTGTACGCCGACGCGGTCGACCCGGTCGACAATTTCGACGGCTTACGCGTGGGGCGCGACCGATTCGAGCGGCAGATGCGGTATGTGGCGGCCCACTACCACGTGGTTCCCCTGGACCAGCTGCTTGATCCGTCAGTGAGTTCCCGGGACGGGAAACCTCTTGCCGCGATCACCTTTGATGATGGGTACAAGAATGTGTACCACGTTGCGTATCCGGTCCTCCGTCAGCTCGGGCTGCCGGCAACGGTGTTTGTCATTCCGGATTTTTCCCTGCACGGCCGGATGCCGTGGTGGGAACGGCTGCGCGCCCTCGTCGCCGGGACCCGGCGTCCTGTCGCCATCGTCCCCATCCAGGGGATGCGGCGGTACGTCCCGCTGATTACCGTCGGAGATCGGGAAGAACTCCTGGTGCAGCTGGCGGCCGAGCTCCACGGAGTGCCGCCAGAGGCACGGGAGGAATCGCTGACCAGGCTCGCCGCCGATTTGGGCGCGGAGGAGCGCAGCCAACCAAGATCCGCTCCGCTCTCGGTAGACGAACTTCGCGAGATGATTAGTGGCGGGATCACCGTGGGCAGCCACGGTCGCTCCCACGACTCCTTCCTCCATTTGAGCTATCAGGCCCTCTTCGCGGAGCTGACCGAATCCAAGCAGATCCTGGAGTTAGTGACGGGGCAGCCCGTGACCTGGCTGGCCTACCCCTACGGCGACTACTCTGGCACATCCATCGATGCGGTGCGTAGAGCGGGCTACCGGGGAGCCGTCACGACCTCCCCCCGGCTGTACGATGCGGCAGCAGACCCGCACGCCATTCCCCGGATCTGCGTGGATGACAATCTGAGCTTTGCGCATTTTATCGTAGCGGTATCCGGACTCGGGGACTTCCTCAAAAGCGTCCTGCGCATTAGCAAGGTGGGGCGCCCAGAGAAAGCCCTCGTGCCCTCGGATCTGGCCTAGGAGCAGCCGACGATGTGTGGGATCGCAGGCATTGTAGCCCTCGACAACCGGGCAGTATCCCCGGAGGAGATTCGCGCGATGTGCGCGGCGTTGGCCCATCGCGGTCCCGACGACGAGGGATTTTACTTCCGTCCCCACGTCGGCCTGGGCATGCGCCGTTTGAGCATCATTGACCTAGCCACCGGGCAACAGCCGATTAGCAACGAGGACGGCTCCGTGTGGGTCGTGTTTAATGGAGAGATCTATAACTTCCAGGAGCTGCGAGCCGACCTGGAGGCGCGGGGCCATCGGTTCCGCACGGCCACCGATACCGAGGCGATCGTGCACCTCTATGAGGAACGCGGTGCCCGCTGCGTTGAGGAGTTGCGCGGGATGTTTGCGTTTGCCATCTGGGATGAGCAGCGCCGCCAGGTGGTATTGGCACGCGATCGGTTAGGGATCAAGCCGCTCTATTACACGGAGTCGGGCGGGCAGCTGGTGTTTGCCTCAGAACTCAAGGCCATCCTCCAGGTCCCGGGGGTGGGGCGGGAGCTGAACTGGCGCGCGGTCAGTCACCTCTTCACCTTTCTCACGACTCCGGGCACGGAGAGTATCGTCGCAGGCATTCGTAAACTCGAGCCCGGCCATTTCCTGATCGCGGCCCCGGGACTGCCGATGCGTTCCGAGCGGTACTGGGATGTGCGCTTCGCGCCGGATCGTGGGCGGAGTGAGGCAGACTTTGTCGAGCAGTTGCAGGCGCTGCTCGAAGAGTCGACACAGCTCCATCTGATCAGCGACGTCCCGCTGGGCGTCTTCCTGAGTGGCGGGATCGACTCCAGTGCCGTCGTCGCGATGATGGCGCGACACCACCCCGGTCGCATCAAGACATTTTCCATCGGCTTTACCGATCAGGATTACAACGAGCTGGCCTATGCGCGACTCGTCGCCAACGCATTCGGGACCGACCACCACGAACTGGTACTCGAGCCGGATGTTACGGAAGTGTTGCACGATCTTGCGTGGCATTTGGACGAGCCGTTCGGCGATTCATCGGCCATCCCCACCTACTTCGTGTCCAGGCTCGCGTCGCAGCATGTCACGGTGGTGCTGTCGGGGGACGGGGGCGACGAGCTCTTCGCCGGCTACGATCGGTATGGTGTGGAGGGGAGGGAGCGTCGGCTGCGCTTCATCCCTGCTCCCGTTCGGCGGGCGCTCGGTGCCACGGCCGAGTTGATGCCGGCTGGCATGCGAGGGCAAAACCTGCTGCGGCATCTCGCGCTGCCCGACGGCGACCGCTACCTCGATGCCGTCTCGCTTTTCACCAAGGCCAGACAACAGCACCTCTTCAGGCCCGAGGTGATGGAGTTGGTGCCGGGGTACGACCCTTGGGGCGAGGCCGCCGAGCAGTTTGCCCGAGCGGATGATCACTGGCTGTCAGCGTTGCAGTACGTTGACCTCACCAGGTATCTCCCCCTCGACATCCTCACAAAGGTCGACCGGATGAGCATGGCCCATTCAATCGAGGTGCGCCCGCCCCTCCTGGATCACAAGCTCGTGGAGTTTGCAGCGACCATCCCCCCAGAGATGAAGCTGCACAAGGGCGTGACCAAGGGCATTCTCAAGCGCGCCATGCGGGGGATCTTGCCCGACCCGGTCATCGATCGGGCCAAACGCGGATTTGCCATCCCGCTGGGCCGATGGTTCGGGGGGCAGCTCCACCAGTTCGTCCGCGAGCTCCTTCTGTCGGAGACGAGCCGACGCCGAGGAATCTTCAACCCCGAATACGTCGAGGGTCTGACCCGCAGGCGCGCTCAAGGGCGCGCGCCGGATCTTGACTTGGAACTGTGGACGCTCATCTCGTTCGAGCTGTGGTGCAGGACGTTTCTGGATGGCAGTCGGTGGATTGGCCCAGCACCTCGCCCGCACGCCGTCATGAGCGCGAATGGCGAGCAGGCGCTTCGGAGCACCGGCGCCGTCCCCGCGCTTAAGGCAAGCGCGAGCTGAAGCCAATGAAGCGGACGACGGTCGCGCTCATCGCGCCAAGTATGGAGATCCTGGGCGGCCACGCTGTCCAGGCACGGGCGCTCGCGGAGGGATTGCAGACCGAAGGCTACGGGGTCCTGTTCGTTCCTATTAATCCCGATTTGCGCCCGGAGCTGCGCTGGCTTCGGCGCTATCCATATGTGCGGACGGTGGTCAACGAGGCGCACTACCTACCGACGCTCTTCCGCATTCGGCGTGCGGACCTTGTACATGTCTTCTCCGCATCTTACTGGTCGTTTGTCCTCGCCCCGCTGCCGGCGATTCTCCTCGCGCGACGCTTCGGGAAGCGGGTCGTGTTGCATTACCACAGCGGTGAAGCTCCCGATCACCTGGCGCGGTGGGGGCCGCTTGTCCACCCGTGGTTGCGCTTGGTGGACGAAATCGTCGTACCGTCTGAATTCTTGCGTACCGTTTTCGCCCAATATGGCTACCAGGCCCGCGTCATCCGCAACATCGTTGATACGGCCCGGTTCAACTATAGGGAGCGGCGAATCCTGCGCCCTCGGCTGCTCTCCACCCGAAACCTCGAGTCCCATTACCAGGTGGATAACACTCTGCAGGCGTTCGCCCGTGTCCAGGCGCACTACCCGGAGGCAACTCTGACCGTGGCAGGATCGGGCAGCGAGGAGAGCCGGCTGCGCCAGCTGGCCGCTTCCCTCCGCGTAGCGGGGATCCGATTTGTAGGACGCGTCGAGCCCGAGGCGATGCCACGCCTGTGTGACAAGGCCGATATCTTCCTCAACTCCTCCGTAATCGACAACCAACCGGTCTCCGTGCTGGAAGCGTTCGCCGCCGGGCTCCCCGTCGTCTCCACGGATACCGGCGATCTCGCCACACTCGTGCGCGACGGCGAGACCGGATTGATCGTCCCGCCCAAGGACCCGCCTGCCATGGCCGGTGCCATCCTCAGGCTTCTCGGAGACCCCCAACAGGCCGTGGCCATGACTCGCCAGGCGCGGCAGGAGACGGAGCGGTACACTTGGGCGCACGTCCGCCAGGAGTGGGCGGCCGTCTACTCAGGCCACAGGGGTGCCGCGGAGGAGCCGAGCCTGTCCCCCGTGCATTAGCCAGACCTCGATGCCCCTAACCAGACAACAGGGTGTGCAATCTCTACAGCGTGCGCCTTCCTCAGGACGCGCGGGGGGGGAAGTCTCGCTCGCGAGCAGCGCGCTGTGGCTGGTGATCGGCAAGACCGCTGCCGCGGCATTCAACATTGCTGTGCCTTTGCTGTTGGTCCGGCTCCTTACGGTGCGAGAGTTCGGAGTCTACAAGCAGCTGTTCCTCCTCCTCGACACGGCGCTGGTGATTCTGCCGTTGGGGTTCGCCTTGAGTGCTTTTTACTTCTTCCCACGGGAGCCCTCACGCAAAGCTCAGATCGTTGGCCACATCGTCCTCGTCTATGTGCTCGTGGGCGGTCTGGGAGCCTTGCTGGTCGCCGGCTTCCCGGCGCTGCCTGCAGCTCTGTTGAACACGCGCGATCTGGCGGCGTATGCACCGATACTCGGTCTCGCCATGGTGCTGTGGGTAGGCTCGTCATTCATCGAGTTCGTGGCCATCGCCAATGGGGAAGCGCGGCTCGCGGCGCTCGTCGTGCTAGGGATGCAGCTCCTCCGCAGCGGCTTGCTCGTGGCGGCTGGCGCGGTGTTTGCCTCCGTTCGCGCCCTGGCAGTCGCCGCCGTGGTCTGCGGGGTTCTGCAAAGCGCCGTCGTCTTCTGGTACGTGCGGACGCGATTTT
>DATGVF010000224.1:0-17134 GCA_035300645.1 bacterium | reverse complement strand
CACCGCCTGCGAGAGCTCCGTTTGCGTCTTGGTGCCGCGCATGCGGATCGGCTGTTCGAACATTTCGATCTCGCCGAACCCGCACTCCTTGAACCATCCGAAAACCTCCGGGTATTGCAACATCCAATGATGCGGTCGGGTGTAAGTATCGAAGGTATCGAGCCAGCGCCACCGCCAGTTCCTATGCAATGACATGGGCAAGACCAGGTGGAAGACTTTTCCGAGGAGCGGCATGCGGTAGACGTAGTATAGGGAAACAGCCGCACTCGACAGAATCAGCACCAGCTTTGGCGGTAAATGCGTCGTGACGGAGCGGATCGCGGCCATGAAGGATCGGCCCGGACCGAAAAGCGCGTACAGATACACGGCGAGCCCACCGCGCGGCTTGACCGTCGCCGCCACATGCGCGAAGGCTTTCCGAGGACTGGGCGTGTGGTGCAGCATCCCGATCGAGTACGCGAGATCGAAGGTCTCGTTCCGAAATGGCATCGCAAAGATGTCAGCTTGCGCCAGATGCACCCGTTCGCGGCGGCCAATGTTGCCGTAGGCGGCGTCAACGGCGGCGGTCGGGTCGATCCCAACCACTTCGCCCCCGTTCTTCGCCACAATCTCCGCGAAGCGACCGGCGCCCACGCCGGCGTCGAGCACCAAACCACCCCGGTAATCATCGGCCGTCCATCCCGTCGTGCTGTGGAGGGCTCGGTCCGACTCGTCCGTGCCATTGACGCTATCGATCTGAACTGTTCGAAACCAGTCCCACTGCAACCCGAAACTGGCGGCGTACGCGCCGCGGTCGACGAAACGCGGCACACCCCGAGTGACCGCGTACTCGGCGCCGCAGCTTCGACACGTGAGGCTGCCCTCCACGACCTCCGGACCGTCCCGGGTCACGGCGCGCAGATCGAGCGCTCCCTTGCACCCTGGACAGGCGAAGATGTCAACCGCAGCAGTCTTCATCCAATGCCCTCTCAATTAACCCCATGTGCCCTCTCAATTAACCCCATCGTGCGCGCGCGAGCTTGCAGGGTAGCTAGCCCCCGCGCGCACAACCGGCTGACAGATGCCTGTGGCACACCCAAGACGGCTGCCACGGTCTGTTGTGGAAGTCGAAAGCCGACCCACAACAACAGTGCGGCGCCCTGGCGCGGGTTGAGGTCACGCAGCAGGTCCCAGAGTTGCGCGCGGTCATCCGCCCGTGCCACCCTCGGGTCATCCGATCCGATCTGGTAAGGGGGACGACCGCTTCCGGTATCCTCTAACAGCGTATCTAAAGATCGGATGATCGGTCCTTCGCCCCGTTGCCACATCGACCGCGGCACGCGGATGACATCGGCGTGGTCGCGCACATAGTGCCGAACTTCGCCAAGGACGCAGTGACGGGCGTAAGTGTCGAACCCCGCGCGGTCCGGATTAAAACGCCCCAGGGCTTTCACGAGACCGCAAGCCGCGGTTTGGAGAATATCCTCGTAGGAACAACCGTCAGTCCGGTAGTGACCCGTCCACTGTCGCAACAGCGGCCAGTAGGCGACGACGACGGCGTCGGCGGCCTGGCGGGTACGGGTCCTGCAGTAGGCGTCCACCACCTGTTGGCGTTGCGTCGCGGCGGGCATCAGGGGTTCCTCTGGTGGGCGGCCAGGTGCCCGGCAGCCTGCACATCCAAATAGGCCGCAGCACGCTCACCGTTTGAGGCCGGCACCGAGGGCTTCCAGACGCCTAACCCGGCCCCGTCGGCTTCCGCCGGCCGCACCGCAGGGGTGGTCTCGGAGCGGGTGACAACCATCTTCAGCGTCTCGAGGAGAATGCGCAGATCGAGCCACAGGGAGCTGTGCTTAATGTAATAGAGGTCGTAGCGGATCTTTTCCATCTCCTCCTCGAGCGAGTTGGCATACACGTAGCGGACCTGCGCCCAGCCCGTCATCCCCGGCTTGACCGAGCATCGCAGCGAGTAGTACGGAATCGCATCGCCGGAGATTTCGCTGAGGTTGCGGGCCGCGAGGACCATCACCTCGAGGTTGGAAACCGGGTGGGGCCGCGGGCCCACGAGGTTCATGTCGCCCCGGAGCACGTTCACGAGCTGAGGCAGTTCGTCGAGCCGGAACCGCCGCAGCCACCGCCCGAGCGGCGTGATCCGGTCGCGGTTGTCCTGCTCCCACTCAGATTTCGGCTGGCTGACCGGGCGCATAGTGCAGAACTTGATGAGCTTGAAGACACGGCCCGAGAGTCCGACGCGCTCCTGGATGAAGAATACGGGACCCTGGGACTCGAGCGTGAGGAGGAGAGCAATGAGACCGAGGAGCGGCGCGAAAACCAGGAGGCCAATCGCCGCCGCGGTCAGGCTGAGCGCCCGCGCGATTGCCCGCCGACGACGCGGGATCCGAAAGTCTCGGGTGAAGAGGACGCTGCTGGGCGAGAGCGCCTCCAGCGCGAGCTTTCCGGTCAACCGCTCGTAGGTCTCGGCGACATCTTCAACCTTGATCCCGTGCGCGAGGGACTCGACCAGCCGGTACAGGGGGAATCGCCTCCCGCGTTCTGTGGGAGCGACGACAATACAAGTGGGGCGAGTCGCTTCAATGACACCCTCAAGGTTCTCGCCGGCGTCCATCACACCGACGACCACATAGCGCAGATCAGGTCGCCACTCGCTCTCCGCGATGATCGTGCGCACCAGCGGGCTAGCGCCGACGATCAGGAGACGCTCGCCGAAGCGGCGACTTCGCAGGAACCAATAGGCCAGCGCGCGGAGTGGCAGGAATGGCCCGAAGATGACGCCGATGGCGATGAGGGCGCTCGACTCGAATGGATTGTCCATGATCCGGGCGGCCGGGACCGCCAGGGAGACCAGGGTCGCGAGGACAGCGGCGGCGGCGAAGACGCGGGGGACCCGGCCGAGAAGTGCGTCGAAGCTCCGAACGACTTTAAGGTTGTAGAGGTCGGCGTAGTGGAACGCGGCCAGGAATGCCACCGAGAGCCCTGCGGCCTGCGCGAGCGTCGGCAAGATATCGCCCCCGGTGAGGGCGGGACTCCTCCATGCGAGCAACGCCCCAGCCGCCATCGCGAGGATCGAGCCACCTTCTAAGAGGGCCAGAAGCGCTGCCATCAGTCGCGGGGGGCGGTGACTCGGCTGAGCACCGCAGAGGCGAGAACCGCATGGGGCTTGCGCCCGCGCTTGGCGCGACGGCCATACCCGTAGTAGGAGCCGTAGTAGCCGTAAAGTCGCCGATCGTCACGGTTAAACACGATACCGATCACCTTGTTGGGTTCCATCAGATTCAGTGCGTCCTCAAGGAACTTGCGCGGCGTCCTATGCGCGGCTACGACCATCACGAAGCCGTCCACACGATCGGCGATCAACCGGGAGTCTGGAACCGGCGCCAGCGGGGCGGTGTCTACCACGACGTAGTCATATTGCTCACGCGCTTCGCGGAGCAGGGCCCCCAGCCGAGGAGACTTCAGGACCTCATACGGCACTAGCAATGGCCCGCCTCCGGGCATGACCCAGATCGGGAATTGAGGATGGCGCCGGGCCACGTCATTGATGGTGAGGCCGGGATCCACGATCAGGTCGACCGAGCCCGGGTTCTGGACCGTGAGCCCGAGGCGCTTTCCCACCGATGGCGTGCGCAGGTCGAGATCCCACACCAGAATGCGCGCCTGTGAGGCGTGGGCCAGAGCCCCAGCGAGATTCAGGGCGGTCATCGTCTTGCCGTCGCCCGGAAGAGCACTGGTCACCGCGATCACGCGCTTGGTCGAGTCGAGTTGCTCCACTAAGTGCCGGAGCGTCCGGTATTGATCGGCCTCAAACGAAGCGGGATCCACGAGACTCACCAGATGCTGATCCATCGCATCGAGGCGCCACACGGATTGATCGGTGGGAGGTGGAAGCTCTTTTGTCACGGCACGTCCTTGGATGTCCGGTCACCTCGCCGCCAGGCAGTGTGTGCAATCTGTCGGTGCTATGGGTCTTGATCGCGTCATAGGACGGCCCGCATCTGGTTAGAGATGGCGCCCCACATAAGATGAGGCGGCAACGATCGCAGTCATCCCGAGCCCTGCTCCGAACGCTGCGAGGCCAAACAGAAACCGCCGCCGACGAAGATCCGCCACGGTTGTGATCGGCGGAATACTCACCAGAACGGGGACGCTGGTAAAGGCGCGCACATCATCCGCTGTATGGAAGGACGTGTCCAACGCCTCGGCCACGACGGCGGCGCCCACGGCGGCGCCCACGGACACCATGAGTCCCATTAAGAGAAGGCGGACCCGTTTCGGGGCGACCGGCTCTCGGGAAACCAGGGCCGGATCGAGGATCGTGAACTGGTCGCCTTGTATCCCCTGCTCCATGCGCCCCGCGATCTTCGCGTTCTCGTAGCGCTGGAGCAGTGTCGCATAGAGTTCCTTCGCGCCAGCGTAATCCCGAGAGAGCTGCTGAAACTCTCGCTCCAGGGGCGGGGCATTCTCAATCCGCTGCTCATACGTGTTAATTGTGCGGCGCAGGGCCTGCTCTTCGGAGCGCAGCGCTGTGAGCTCGGCTTCCACTGCGGCACGGGAATCTTTCAGTTGGCGCCCCGCCGAGTCGTCCGGGGTCGCGCGCTTCCCGCCTTGGGCTGCGAGCTGGCTTTCGAGAGTGGCAATCTCCTGCTTCACGCGGATGACGTCCGGGTGCTCGTCTGTGAACTGTGTGCGGAGCCGGGCGAGATCCTGACGAAGGGTGGCGAGGCGCGCCGCGACCGCGTCGGCGGCGGCCGGATCGTCCGCCGCCCGCTTTGCCAGTTCGTCCCGCCGCTCCAGGGCCCGGAGCTGTCGGTCGCTGATCGAGCGGAGCTGCAAGTTCAGACGCTCCAGCGCCGCCAAGTTCGCCGCCTGCTGGTCCGGAAGCTCACCCGAGTGGCGCTGCTTGAAGTCGCTGATCCGTCGTTCTTGGTCCTCCAGTTGCCGCTTGACCTCCTCGAGCTGCACACTCAGGAACTCCGTCGTCCCTGTTGCCTGCTGCGCACTGATGCGGGCATTCTCCTTGACATAGAACGCAGCGAGAGCGTTCGTGACTTGGGCGACGACCTCGGGGTCCCGGCCTCGATATTTCAAGCTGAACGCAATGGTTGCATCGCGACCCGTCGATTCTCGAACTTCCTTGAACTGCAGCTGGATGTCCCGGCGCATGCGTTCCACCACGGCTTCGGGGCTCGCGCGGCGGCGCATGTCCGGATAGAGATCAAACTGTGTGATGAGCTCAAGCAGCCTCGATCGGCTCAGAATCTGCTCACTAATAGTGCGGAGTCGGGTCTCGAGTTCCCCGGCGGCCGAGGGCCCGACGAGACGCTCGGGCGCGCGCTGGGGCTGCACGAGTACGGTCGTGCTGGACTCATATTGGTTCGGTAACGATCGCACTGCCCCGACGGTCGCAGTCAAGGGGGTGACGAACACCAACAGCGCCAGCCACTTCCGACGGTGCCAGATGGCCAGGGGCATCTCCAGACCAGGCATCGTCCCTACGGGGTGCGGCATACGGTCGCTCCCTGGGAAGGTGCGAGGCTGTGGGCTCGGATGCTGAGACGCGCGGCTAGACCGGGACCACGCATGTGCAGTCCACCTCGACCGCGACGCTACGCTGGAGCAGGTCCACCGAGAGGACGAGCACTCCGTGGTGGGGCTTCTGGCGCACTAGGATCCCCTCGACATCAGTGAGAGGCCCGCGGGTAATTCGAACACGCTGGCCGTCACGCAGATAGGCGTAGGGCAGGACCGGGGCCTGAGCGTCTAGGACCGTGCGAATCGCCTCGATCTCGTTTCCGGGGACCGCCGCCAGGCAATCCCATCGCTCCCCGAGGATGCCGGCGAGGCCACGGGCCTTGCGGACCTCGATGTAGCCTGCTTTGTCCATCGCGTGACGCAAGAACAAATAGCCTGGAAACATGGGCATCGGGATCCGCCGCCGCACGCCGGCGCGTTGCGACCAGACGTCGATGGTCGGCAAGAACATCTCATACCCCTTCGTGGCGAGCTGATCATGGACCAATTGTTCGCAGTGACTGTGAGTCCACAGTGCGTACCATTGAGGCTCTATCGCGGACCCATCGCCACGGGGGATCGTCTGTCGTTCACGCGGTTGGACTTCCTCAAGGATCTGTGCGTATGACACAGCTTCGCCCCTTCGGTGCGCCACCCGGCCCCAGGCGCAACCCCGTTATTTGGTATCGGATCCTGCTCTGCCGTGCTGCTTGTGGCCCATCGTTCAAGCCAGTTGATTCGCAGCAGGCTGTAGTGGCGAGGGCCCTCATCTCTACCGGACCGACTTCGCGCTTGGGACTCGGGACCGGGCTCGGCGCCTTCTGCGCGATGAGGGCCCTCATAACGTCGTCGCCGCACGGCCGTCATCGATCAGGGTACAGAGCGGGGTCTGATGGCCGGAATCGGGTGAAGGCCGGACAGCGCCCACGGGAAATCCCCCCGGCCGGGAAAAGTCGAGTGCCTCGTTACCCCCATACGGCAAGTGTTTCCTCAGGCGACTGGACCGCCGCAGATGATCGGCGCAGCACGAACCCAACGACCACTGATACGGCTGCAGTCAACACAACTATGATCGTCGTTCTCACGTTCCTCACGGCACGCCCTCCTAGTGTCCGCCCCGTGACACGCGTCGTCGTGAAACTACTGCGGCATCAGGCCGGATCGGCACAGTGCGTGTGCCTTGCTGTCACGGCGGGGTCGCCACCTCGCCACAATAATCGCGTTAGGGTGCGAAAGAAATCGGGGGAAGGCCCGAACCACCTGGAGGAAATCTCCTGAAGGAACAGATGCGGCCTGCAGAAGCATTTGGTCCGCAAACCTGCAGTTTCGCTACATGGCCGGGGATCGGGCAGCAGTCGCTGATAACAATCCTCGCGGACGGTCCATGTGCGCCTAGCCTGGCCGGCCCGTGTTCGTGATGACGACTTGCACCGTTCCCTGGGCCATGCGCCGTCTATCGGCGCGGCGCCGTTCCAAGCTCACGACCTTGGGCTGCGCTCGGCGTTCGCCTCGACGGCGGTCCACGAGGACTTCGATATCCCCGCGCCCCTCAAACGCTTTGGTCAAAAGATCTGCCAGGTAGGCCTGAGTCCGTGGCACAATGACATAGATCCGCCGATCGCCTGAATCAGAACGCTCGGGGGGAGACAGCGCGCTGAGAAATGAGAGGCTTAAGGCGTTCATCAACTAGTCATTGCACCCTCACGTAAACCAGGACCGTCAGGCCACCCTGGAGGGACCCATCGCCCCGTGGCCGTCGAGGACCTCGACGATCGCGGTGAGGCACTGGAACATCTCGGGTTTCCCGAATATGAGCGCTCCCGCCGACAGCAGGTTCGCGGCCACGTCACCGATCGACATCTCGGTAATCTCGCTTTGTCGCCGCAAATACTGGAACGCCTCGCTCTCCGAGAGATCGAGCCGTCGGACCAGCATGCGCTTGGCCCTCTCAACGATGAGGGACACACGTAACGCCTGCTGGGAATCCCCGAGCTGTTCGGCGACCTGTCGCAGTTCTCGAAAGCGGGCGAGGGCGACTCGAATGGTCGCGGCGAGCATATTGGTGTCTGCCGGCCACAAAAGATAGGCCATGACCCCCGCATCCTGCCCTCGACGGACGAGATCCGCACCCACGTACCCCGTCAAGAGGATCGCCGGCGTGGGGTGGACCGTAATGATGGCGCGCGTGGTTTCGATCGCGCCCTCCGGGGGAAGCTGCGATCCGATCACCACAAGATCCGGACGCAGACGCGCGACCGATTCCTCAGTCGCTCTGCCGTCTTCGGCGACGCCGATGACCCAGTGGCCGAGGCCTTCGAGTTGCGCGATCAAGCGCGAGGCCACTAGACCTCTCTCGTCCGCGATCAGAACCCGGAGCGACTCCATCGCGCCTCCCGCCAGCGGGCCGGCATCAGGCCAGTTCTGTCTGGCATCACTTTCTGCCATCCTAAAGCCCGCTCCCCTCTGTGATCAATCCGGAGGACCCCCTAGGGCATCTTGTGGCGGTGTGTCGGCGCACCACGACACGCGATCAGCGCCTTCCGCTAGAGCTGGACCAGCCCCTCGCGGATTGCGTAGCGCACCAAGCCCGCCGTATCGTGAATATTGAGCTTGGACATGATGCGACTTCGATGCGAGTCGGCCGTCTTGATGCTGATGCTCAAGGATTGTGCGACCTCTTTGGTCGTCTTCCCCTCGGCTACCAGCTTCAACACCTGTTGCTCGCGCTCCGAGAGGTGATTGGCGGCCTCCTTTTTTCCCTGATAGGCGTGGAAGATTGCCCCCGAGACTCGTGGACTGAAGTAGATTCCGCCACGCACGACTTCCTGAATCGCGTCGATCAACTCGACGGCGGTCTGGCTCTTCAGCACGTACCCCTTGATCCCGGCGTGCAGGGCGCGGACGACGTACGGTTCCTCCGCATGCTGTGTCAGCAACACCGTGCGCGTGCGGGGACTGGTCTGCGCGATCTCCCGGGCGGTTTCGAGCCCATCCAGATGGGGCATCGAGAGGTCGAGCACCGCGACATCGGGGCCCATCTCTGTCACGACCTTGAGCGCCTCCCGGCCGTCACTCGCCTCGCCGACCACATCGAAGCCTTCGTGCTCAAGGAGGTGCTTCACCCCCTGGCGGACGATCGCATGATCATCAGCGATCACCACACGTAAGGCCACCGCGTTCATCTCCCCCGGTTTGGGGCACCAGAACACATGCCCCACTGATGGTAAATCTACGGGAAAGGTGGGACTAAGACCAATCAGGCGAAACCCCCGACTGCCGTGCGGAAAACCCCTGATACCACGGGGAACTTTGGGAGCAGGCCTACGGAAGGACGAGCTTCTCCCGGATCGCGTAGCGGACCAGTCCGGCAGTTTCGTGCACGTCGAGTTTGCTCATGATCCGCATCCGGTGCGATTCAGCCGTTTTGACGCTGATCCCGAGAAAGGCGGCCAATTCCTTGGTCGTTTTGCCTTCCACGATCAGCTGGAGGACTTGATGCTCGCGCGGGGTCAGCGGGTCGGGAGGCAGATCCCGCTTCGTCAGGTACGCTTCCACCACGCCCTCCGACACGCCCGGGCTGAGGTAGATCGCCCCCCGGGCCACCTCCCGGATGGCCTGCACCAAATCCTCGGCCGCCTGGCTCTTCAACACATAGCCACGGATGCCCACTTTCAGAGCCCGGGCCACATACGGATCTTCGGTGTGCATGGTGAGCAAGATGATCCGCGTTCGGGGCGAGACGCGAGTAATCTCCCGAGCAGCGTCCAGTCCGTTCAGGACCGGCATCGCCAGATCCAGTACGACGACATCAGGGTTCTGCTGTGCCACCAGCTGGATGACGGCATGTCCGTCGGCGACCTCGCCCATGACGATGAACCCCTCGCGCTCCAGGAGGGCCTTCACCCCTTGGCGGAAGATCGCGTGGTCGTCAGCGATGAGAATCCGTAGTGGCACTCTTCTTCTCCTCTTGGATCTCAATGAGAATTGTCGTCCCCTGCCCCGGCGCCGACCGGACCATCAGGGTCCCGCCTAGGGCTCCGGCACGCTCGCGGATGCCAATCAGGCCCAGGCCACGATCACCCCGGCGCGCCTGGACGGCGAGGGTGTCGAATCCAACTCCGTCATCCTGAATGGTGCACTGGACGGTCCCGTCCACCTGGCGTAACGTCACCTGGACATGTGCCGCTTGCGCGTGGCGCACCACGTTCGTCAGCGCTTCTTGCACACTCCTGTACAGTGCTGTCTCCACGGGCGTCGGCAGGCGTTCGTCGATCTCCCCCTTCACCGTAATAGCCACCCCGCTCCGTTTGCCGACGCGTTCGGCGAGAAACTCTAAGGCCGGCACCAGGCCCAGGTCATCCAGCACCGTGGGCCGCAGCTCGTGCGACAGACGCCGCAGCTCCTCTTCCACCTGGTCCAACAATTCCTTGACCGCGGCTAACCGTGCCCGGCCCGGAGACGGAAGCTCACGGGAGAATTCCTCCAACGCGAGGTGGACGGAACTCAGGAGCTGGCCCGCTTCATCGTGCAGGGCGTGAGCAATCCGTCGCGCTTCGTCTTCCAATCGTTCATTCAATTTGATCAGCGCCTGTTCGGCCTGCTTGCGTTCGGTGATGTCGCGCGCAATCCCATGGACTCCCGCCGGCTGCCCCTCATGGTAGAGCAGGGAGGTATGGACTTCGAGCGGGATCCTGCGGCCATCCCGGGCGATGATTTCGACCTCGTACTGTGTGCGATCGACTTCCCCCGCGCGCTTGCGCCGGAGCATCTCTTGGACCACGCCAAAAAAGTCCGGTGCCACGATCGACTCAAACTTGATCCCCGCGGCTTCGTCGCGCCGGTAGCCGGTCAGCTCTTCGCCTGCCCGGTTGATCGAGGTGAACACCCCATCCAGATCTGTCGTAAAGACGACGTCGTTCGCATTTTCGAACAGGAGGCGGTAGCGTCTCTCGCTGATCTCTAAGGCCGCGTTCGCCTCCCGATACCCGCGGTAGGTCATCTCAAACGGCGACAGCGCCTCCGCCTCGAATTGAGAGGCGGTCGCGATCAACTGGGCCATGTTCCCGTTCGCCGGCAGGGCCACCCGCCCCAGCGCGATCTGGTGGACGGCCGCCAGCTCCAGCAGCCCGGCCCCTTGGGCGAGCGCGCTCCGACCCAGTTCGAACGCGCGCTGCAACGCCTCTTCCCCGCCGGTGGCAAGGTAGTCGTTGAGCGCGGCGACATACGTGTCGACAAATTCAGGTGACAGGTCGCTCATCGTGATGCTCCTACCCACCGGGCGACCAGGACCAGCGCGTCATCGGTCCCCTTCCGCTGTTTGGCGAGAATCCGATCCGCGAGTGCCTGGGGACGCTCGTCCGCGGCCACCTCGAGAGCCGTCGGGAGCGCCACCCCATCGGTCGCAAACACTAGCGTATCACCTGGGTTCACCGGGAGAACGGCGGCCTGAAGCATCGGCAGCTGACTACCGACCACCCCGGCCCTCAGGAGCAGGAATTCCGAGAGTGGAGTCACGTCGCCTGCTGCCCGCTTCAACCGTCCCTCCACGTTCCCGACCCCGATCCATGTCATGGTCTCATCGAGGGTCGTAAGCGTCGCCAGGCTCATGACGACGCCCCGCGTGGACCGCAGGTGCTCGTGGCACCGCCGCACCAAGGCGATCACCGACTCGTGCGGGGAGCGCTCAAGGATGTTGGCCGCCAGCTGGGCAGCGGCGGCGGCTTCATCGCCGTGCCCGAGGCCGTCGATGCCGGCCACGAGCACGCCGGGCCCAAACGGCGCGACGACAAAGCGGTCCCCGGAATCGGGCTGCCCGGGCAGAGTAAATGTTGCGGCACCCCACTCCACCATGGTTCGCTTTGGGCTTCCGACCTTTAGTGTTTCCAACTTGTGACCGTCACCGTGGTACCCTGACCAGGCTGGGAAGAGATCTCAAAAGCGTCCATCAACCGGCGGACCCCAGCCAGCCCGAGGCCTAAGCCCCCCGAGGTCGAGTGTCCTCCGGCAATCGCGTACGGAACATCTTTGATCCCGGGGCCCTGATCGCGTGCGGTGACGACGATGCCGACGCGGGCCCCGTCGTTGGCCCCCGCCAACAGGATCTCCCCCCGCGTGGCGTACAGGACGATGTTGCGCGCGAGTTCGGAAATCGCCGTGGCGATCAGCGTGGCCTGG
Source organism: bacterium (assembly GCA_035300645.1). Taxonomy (GTDB): domain Bacteria; phylum Sysuimicrobiota; class Sysuimicrobiia; order Sysuimicrobiales; family Kaftiobacteriaceae; genus 13-1-40CM-64-14. The sequence goes on along the minus strand of DATGVF010000224.1, from coordinate 5,455 downwards.
GTGGCCGAGTATCCCAGCTCAACAGCGAGAAGCCGCCCTCGCTGGCGGGCGGCGACGATATCCAGATCTGAAGTAATGGGGACCGTAATCTGCGCTCTGTCCAAGCGCACCCCGTCGGTCATGTGACCGTTGCTGTTTACCGTGACCCGCTGGCTCACGCCGTCAGCCTTCAAGCCGCTGGCGAGTCATCCCTCCGCGCTTGGCTCTGCTGTCCAGGTACGCGAGGCCCTCCTCCAAATCGAGCGCGGCGGCCACGCCCTCCAGGCGGACACCGAGCTGGGTCATGGCAAAGGCGACTTCTGGCTGAATCCCCACGATCACTGTCTCCGCCCCGCGCAGCCGCGTCATGTGTGCGAGATCGCGCAAAGTGCGCACGGCGAAGGAGTCCATCACGTCCAGGGCGGTCACATCGACGATGACGCCGCGGGAGCGATAGTCACCGACCTGGGTCACCAGCGCGTCGCGCAGGTGCTTGAGGTCGGCGTCGGTTAACGCCGCTTGAATGCTGGCAATGAGGTAGTCCCGCTGTTTGAGAATGGGGACCGTCACGAGTATCCCTCGAGACCCGCCGTTAGGGTCCGGCGCCGGCGGGAGTCTCCACGGCGACCGGAGCCACGCGGTAACCCAGGAGACGCTCGGCTTCTTCGATGCCGCCCTGCATGTCCCCGACGGTGTTCATCTTCCCCAAGTCGACGCCGATATTCACGAGCGTCTGCGCGATCTCCGGAGACAGGCCAGTCACGATCACGGTGGCGCCCAGCAGCCGGGCCGATTCGACGGTCTGCACCAAGTGGTTCGCCACGGTCGCGTCCATCGCGGGCACGCCTGTGATGTCCATCACGACGACCTTGGCGCGGTTGACCCGGATTCCGCGCAGGAGCTGCTCGGTCAGCTGCCGCGCCCGCTGCGGGTCGATGATGCCGATGATGGGAAGAATCAGCAGCCGCTCGCGCACGGGAAGCACGGGGGTCGACAACTCGCGTATCGCTTCCTGCTGCTGGCGGATGACACGTTCCCGTTCCTGCACGAAACCCACGGAGACGGTGATCGCGATGCGGTTCGCGGCAGGCTCGTACGCGTCTAAGATGTGGTCGAGTTGTTCAAAGTCGCGGCGGTACTTGGCGAACAGCGAGCGCGCGAGCACGTCGCGCAGCAGCAGCACGATCCCCACGACCTCATTCGTCTCCACGCCTCGGGGGATGATGCGTTCGGAGAGGTTGCGGGCGTAGGTTTCCAGAGCTTCAATGGAGCCGGTCTCCAGAGCTTCGAGGTAGTTGTCGTAGACAGCGGTGGCTTCCGCGAACACCTCTTCGGGGCTCATCGCGGTCAGCAGTCTGGCCTCGGTGATGCGGCGGGCCCACTCCTCCCGCAGTTGTGTGCGGTTTTGCCGAAGGTGCGCCACGAGCTCGCGCAGCAAGCCACTCGTCGATTCGTCCCGCACGACTGGAGTCATCGCAACGGTCGTTTCGCCACCAGGCATACTCAGTCCCCCTTGTCCTCTACGGCTGCGCGGATCCTCGCGCTCTGGTGTTGTCCCGTCTCGTTTGGTTCCCATAGAAGAGGCTCGCACATACGATAATCGGGATGGATGGGGAGGCCCCATCAGGTAAAGACCTGATGCCGAAATAGGAAAAATCCGCATCTTCCCGCCTACTCTGTCCTAAGGCGATTTCAGGCCTTTCCCCTGCCGTGCGCCCTGCGAGTACCGGATTCCGCAGGTGGAAGCCGGGTCGCTATCTTCTACGTTGTGATACCTCGGCCTCAAGAAGACGGGACCAAGGTTGCTCGGCAAGCTGCACGCGGTAGGTGGAATCTGAGACGATGGTTCAGCAGTAGCAGTGTGGGAGGTGAGGTTGTGCGCGCACGCCTGCTCGCGATCGGGTTGATCGTCGTCACGGGGCTATCGGCCTCTTTCCCTGCCGCCGCCGTGGCGGAGCAGCCGCCGTATATCCTGGGACCCGCAGACGTCGTCGAGGTGGTGGTCTTTGGCAACCCAGAAGTCTCACGCACCGTCACGGTTCGGCCCGATGGAATGATTTCTCTGCCGCTTGTAGGAGAGATCGAGGCGGCCGGCCTGACCCCGGAGCAACTCCGCCAGAAGGTCACCGCATTGATCGCCGCGTTCGTTCGTCAGCCACGAGTGACGGTGATTGTGCGGGAGTTCCGGAGGATCCGGGTCGCAGTGCTTGGTCAGGTCAGTCATCCTGGAGTCTTCGAACTTTCACAGGGCGCCGCAGTCCTCGATGCCCTCGCCGCTGCCGCCGGACTCACACCCGATGCGGGGTTGGGCGAAGCGCGGATTATCCGCGGCACGGATCCCCCCATTGTCATTGATCTTGAGCGGCTTCTGTTACAGGGGAATCTCTCGTTCAACCTCCCCCTCGAAGCGGGGGACGCGCTCGTCGTGCTCGATGATGCGTCTGCGCGCGTCTACGTGCTTGGCCAAGTCGCACGGCCGGGCGTCGTCCCGCTTCGCGGAGCACTCACGGCGTTGCAGGCGCTGGCGATGTCCGGGGGCCCGACAAGTCGAGCTCTTCTCAGCAATGCTCAGGTGATCCGCCGCGGCATCCCGGTTCCCGTGGCACCGCAGACGATCCCGGTGAACACCACCGTCGTCGCTCGACAGGAGGGTCCTCCCATCAAGGTGATGCCTGTCGATCTTGCGAAAGTGATCCTCGAAGGAGATGTCGCACGCGACATCCTCCTCCGGCGGGGCGACATCTTGTATGTACCGGAGAACCCCTGGGCCTTGGACAACATCAACGTCCTGCTGGGCGTGGCCGGGAACGTGGCCTACCTGTTACGCCGCTAGGGCTGCGCGGCTCGGTAGATGGCATCGGCGTGGAGGCGTTTGGTGATGGCCAGCTGCGCCGTCGGCGCGCTGTTGGCTGCTTCTCCCGCCCTCGCGCATCCGCTGGAGATCGTTCCCTCTGACGATCGGATCTACCAAGACCTCGCGCGTCTGACCGCGCTGGGCTTGACCCCCATGTGGGCGACGACGGCGCGACCGCTCACTCGACTGGAAATCGCCCGCCTGGTGGCACGGGCGTTGGACCGTCTGGCCGGACGCCCGCGAATGGCTCCGGCCGATCTGGAGCCCTTGGAGCGCCTCGTGCTGACGTTCTCTGACGAACTCCCGCTCGCGGGATACCAAGTCGTCGAGCCGCCCCAGGGGTTCTCCGCGAAGACCATTACCGGTTGGGGGTTTTGGGTCAAACGTGCTGCGGTTGGGCGCGTGGAATCAGGGGTGGCTCCGTGGTTTGAAACACAGACAGGCAGTGCGTTCCGCTTCGAGGTCACCGGGACGATGGGGTTCGGGCCCACATTGGCTGTTGGCACCCGCGTGCAAGAACCGATCGCACCCCAATTCACTGCGCCCCTCGTTGACCGTCTTTATCTGAGTACTGATAGCGGAACCTTCGGGGCGCGAGTCGGAACGATGACGCATTGGTGGGGGCCTGGCTCTCGGGGTACGTTTCTCTTGTCCGACAACGCGGGGGCGGTGGAGAGCATGCGGTTCTCTGCCGAATGGCCTCGCCTGCGCCTCGTGAAACTGCTCGCCCCCCTCAGCGTGTCGACTCAGCGGTACCTGTATGCGATGCGCACCGACTGGCTCCCCACGGACACGTTGCGGATCGGATTCAGCGAAGCCATGGTCTCCTCCGGGGATGTGTTTTTGCCCTATGTGCTCTCCCCGGTGCCGCTCCTCAACTATGTCCTGGGACTGTCGGTCCGTCAGCAACAAGGCTTTTCCGATAACTACATGGCTGCGGTGGATTTCGATTGGCGCATTGGGGGAGGCACGATCCTGTATGGCGAGGTGTACGCGGATAAGGTGTCCTCGTCGGGATCTCCCTTCCCCAGCACTGGAGCAGCGACCGCCGGACTGGTCCTCGGCTCTCTCCTCGGGGATCCGCGAAACGATCTGCGCTTGGAACACTCGCGCGCAACGAACTGGATTTACGCCACGCCCGGCGGTACCAACAACTACGTTCGCATGGGCAAGGCCATGGGGCACTGGTGCGCGCCGGACTGTGAGCAGTATTCGGCGGACCTGTCGCGTCGACTCAACTCCAGTGCGACGGTCTGGACGGGCGTCGATCTCGTCCGCAAAGGAGCAGGACAGCTCGGCCAGGTCTGGGCAGGCCCGGCGGACGCGTGGGCAAACCTGTACTTGTCCGGAGTCATTGAGACGACAACGGCCTGGCACGTGCGGTATTCCTGGGATCCGAGAATGGACTTCCGCTACGACCTGGGGGTGACCTGGTCGTTCGTGTCAAACGCCGGGCACGTGACGGGAGCGAGTCAGCAGAACGTGTTCTTCTGGTGGGAGGGACGCTATGAGTGGTAGGAGGGAATCTCAATGAGACGGGTGCTGGTTACAGGCGGCGCCGGGTTCATCGGCGCCCATCTGGTACGGGCGCTGGTGCGGCGCGGCGATGCCGTACGAGTGCTGGACAATCTCGTCGCGGGAACCGCGGAAAATCTGAGCCGGGCTCTGGACATCCCGGAGTCGCAGGTGTCCACCGTCCTGGCAGGTGCGGACGCCGCGTTTGCTCCCCTGACCAAATCCTGTGAGGTGCTGGTGGGCGATCTCCTGGCCCCGCAGGCGGTCGCGCGCGCCTGCGAGGAGGTCGACATCGTGTTTCACCAAGCCGCCTTGCGATCCGTCCCCCGATCGATCGAAGATCCCACAGGCACTCACCGCGTCAACGTCACCGGCACCCTTAACCTGCTGGAGGCCGCGCGGGCATCGGGGGTGCGCCGCGTCGTCTTCGCATCTTCGTCTTCGATCTACGGGGACAACGAGGTCCCCACCCACGAAGGACTCGCGCCTAGCCCCAAGTCGCCGTACGCCGCAAGCAAGCTGGCCGGCGAAATTTACTGTGCGACCTACACGCGGACGTTTGGCCTCTCCACCATCGCGCTGCGCTACTTCAACGTCTTTGGACCCTGGCAGGATCCGAACTCTGACTATGCCGCCGTCATCCCCAAGTTCATCCGGCTCGCGAAAGCGGGCGCCCCGCTGCCTGTCCACGGGGACGGGCTCCAGTCTCGGGATTTTACCTACATCGACAACGTCGTGGCGGCGAATCTGGCGGCCGCTGAGTCCACCGCGGAGGGCCTGGCGGTGAATATTGGCGCGGGCCACCAGCACTCTCTGATGGACCTGATCCGCCTCATCGAGCGCCATCTCGGCCGTCCTGTCGTGCGGGTCCACGAACCCGCGCGCGCCGGGGATGTCCGCCACACGCAAGCGGACATCTCTCTCGCGCGCCGATTAATCCTGTATGACCCTGGCGTCGATTTTGAAACCGGCCTCCGGATGACCATCGAATCCATGGCCGATCCCGTCGTACCGGCCTCGCGCTAGTTAGAGCGCCCCCGCGTCGGTGTTCCGCCGCGATCCACGGCGGCCTGCGGGCCGTCGGCGTCCGTCTTCTCGGCGTGAAAC
>DATGVF010000223.1:0-31876 GCA_035300645.1 bacterium | reverse complement strand
CCCAGCCAGTCCTTTCGCCTCTCGACGGTCACGGACTTCAGCACAACGATCCGGGCGTTGCGGACTGTGACGATCCGCGTCGTGGTGGAGGGGCGGTGATCATCGCGGGTCAACGTGATCGGGGCAGCCGCCAACCCGTCTGGATCCCAATTCTTCAGGGTCTCTAGCGCTGAGCGGACGGACGGTCCGCTGAAACCACCAAGTCGCGAGTACGTGTCCCAGTTGTCGACAATGATCTCCAGACCCTTCTTCAACAGGGCCACGTTCAACCAGCCGCGCACGTAGGACGCGATATAGGGCGTTGACGTGGTTCCCCATGTGAAGTTGGGTTGCTTGTTGTAAAAGCGCGCGAGAGCGTCAAACATCTTGGCGGTGCCCGCCGCCGGCTCGCCGTACAGGACGTGGGGGGTGGTGGCGAAGACTCCCTCCGCGTCCTTACCGATCAACTTGATCATATTCTCATCGAAGCCCCAGACGTTGATGGCAAACCGCGTCGTCAGCCCGGCCGCTCGTCCATCGCGCACGATGACAGAGGCCGAGTTCGTCGTCCCCCCGGCCCAGGCGAAATCAGCGCCGAAGGCCTTCACGGCTGCCACCTGTGAGCGCGCCTCCAGTGCGTTGAGAGCGACAATCTGATCCGGTCCGACGTCAAAGTTCAGCTCCTGCGCGTACGCCTTGCCCGCCGGGATGGGCGCGCGGCCGTACGGGTGATCGGGATACATGAAGACGATCTTCGGACGGCTGATCTTTTCCTGATCGGCAACGTCCCGGAGGTAGCGCAAGACTGCGCGTAGTTGGTCGGAGTAGCTGGACACGGGGTAGAAATTGTACGGCGTCTTCGCGGGATTATCGAGATGCGAAGAGTAGCTCGCGGAGATGTAGGGAATCTGGTCCTCGCTCACGGTGTCCTTGAGGGCCTCGGTATCCCCCGTGCCCCACCCGACGATGGCGTTGACGCGATCGATGTCGCGATACTTGCGATACAGCGAGAGCGCGTCGGGGATTCGGTAGCCATAATCGGACCAGATGAAGTCGATCTTCAGCTTCCCCCGGATGCCGCCTTCAACCTCGTTGATGTACCGAATATGGTCCAGCACAGCTTTGGAGTAGTCCACGCCCACGTCAGACGTGGGACCGGTAGTGTCAAAAAGTCCGCCGACCTTAATGGACGCGGGAATCGGTTGCTGTGCGACCGCTCGCGCGGATCGGGCGAACAGCCCCCCCGCGATGACCGCGAGGACTAGCACCAACGCGGCGAGCCTGCGTGTACCCGTGCGCATGGCTATCCCTCCAATGTCCTGTGGGTTGGCCCGGTTGGGAATGTTCGGGAGGCAGGGCGGCGACTTCCTCCCCCGGGCGAGCATCTCGCCGCCCCGGGTCACCTACCCTCGTGGCGTGAGATTGGATGCAGTCAGGCGAGGTCGAAGTTAGGGTGCGACCTTCTTGACGGTGACGCTATGGACGATGAGATTTTCGCTGCGGTTTCCCACTGCATTGATCGCAAAGTCCCAACCCCAGGTATCGGCAAAAGCGGCATCAGGGAGGCGGAACGTGTAGCTTACCCATCCCGGGGTCGCCTCCACCCACTGCCAGGGGGTGAACCGGTACCCGCTGATCGAGTCGTACCAGAGGTTGAAGCCGAGCTGCTGCGCCGCGGAAGCCCCGCGGACTTCCACAGTGATCTCAACACCCGCTCGGCCATCCACAAAGAACAGAAACGTATCGTCCACATCAAACCGCAGATACACGCGTTCCTTGGAGTTGTCGCTGCGCACGGCTTCGACGCCGTCGACCTCGATGACCTCCGTGGCCTCGTTCAGCGCCGTGCGGAAGCGCTGATTGTATAAGCCGCGTTCGGCATTCGCGCGGCCCAACGTGGCAGACACCTGCGCCGCTCCGCTGAAATCGACCGCGGGTAGAAGGACGGGCAGCGAGCCTGCCTGCCGTGCTTTTTGCGCTTCCTCAACCCACGCCTGCGGGGCGCCGGTGAAAACGACGGGCTCGTTGCTCACCGCCACGCGGCGCGCGTCACCCTCGGTGACTACCGGGCGTGCATCCCCGGTAGCGGTGTATGCCTGGGCACTAGGACCCTCGACGGGCACGATTTCTTCGCCTGCTCCGGTCCACGCAACGGCCGCGGGGTCCCGGTCGCCGAACACCAGAACCAGCGCCCGCTGCCTCATCAGGTAGCCGGCATACGGTCTGCGCCCGACCCTCAACGCAAGACCGCCCAGGACCACCTGAGTAATGGCGCTCGCGTCGCCTCTCCAAATAAGCTGCTCGATGCCAAATGCCTTGGCTAGCGCCTGCAGCTTGACCAGTTGCCCCGGCCAACTGGACCGGAGGCCGTAGGAGTACGGATCCCACTCAAGCCACACTACCTTGGACGATCCTCCCAAGACGCGTTCCCGGAGCGTGCCCAACGGCCGAAGCAGCGCGTCCGGGGAGACCCCGCGTGGGGCTAACAATATTACGTCGAAATCATCGGGTGCATCAGTCAAGAGGTTCCGCAGATCTACGAGATCCATCCCAAAGGGGGTGGAGAGAATCACCCGCGCCCCCGGGTCAGCCGCCTTGATGAAGACCCGCGCCGCCCGAAGCAGCGCGATGTACTCCCGCGTCGTGCCCCGGAATAGGGAAAGGCCACGTCCCGGCCAGATCTGCCAGTCCCGGACGCGATCCTTGTACCGCTCGGCCACCGCCATCACGAAAGCTTCCCAATCCTCCAGCCTCCGTGGTGGTTGGCGCGCATAGATGGATGGGTCATTCAGTTCCTCGCCGGTCGCCGGGGATGCCCACCGGGGGGTACCAAACAGGACCAGGACGACACGCAGCCCCACGGCGCGTGCTGCGTTGACCGCATCGTCCAGTCCACCCCACGTTCGAGTTCCCTGGCGAGATTCGATCTCCGACCAGTCTGCGGTCAGCTTGACCACGGAGGCCCCGACGTCCCGGAGCATGGGAAAATCGGCGCCTTCGCCCGCCGAAAAGCCGATGGGAACCGGAAGGATCGCAGGAGCGGCCACAAGTGCCGGTTGCGCCGTGACCACCACGATGAGTGCAAGTACCACTACTGAAGAGCGCCTCACGCACATCACCTGCGCTACGATGACCTCTTTCTCCTCGCTCCCACTATCTACCCACAGGTCCGCTCATGTAGTACGGCGGGTGCGGGAGGAGCGCTTGGCGCTGGATGGAATAGCCTTTGACGTCCACGCGCGATCTCATGCCGGCAACACCACCCAGGAACCGGATGCGGGCGAGTGTCGGTATCAAGCCTGGCGCGGGACGCGGTCGCAAGAACCGGAGGTGTTTCCTGGATGTGGGATCGGCCCCGGGCCGTCTCTGTGGTCAGCGGGAGCAGTGAGGGTCTGACCGAGCTGACGGCTTTCGATCGAGCGCTCATGGACGCGGGAATTGCGAATCTGAATTTCCTTCGGGTGAGCAGCATTTTGCCTGCCGATGTGACGGTCGTTCCCGTGCCGACGTTTATCCCGGGGACATTGGTGCCAGCCGTATACGCCCGCATTGCCAGCAAGACACCTGGCGAGCGGATCGTCGCGGCCCTGGGGCTGGGTTTTTCCCGCGGGCAGTACGGGGTCATCATGGAGTACGAGCATGCGGGGACGGCTGTGCACGCGGAGGCCGCAGTGCGCCGGATGGTGGAAGAAGCCATGGCGATCCGCGAACTCCCGATCAAAGAAGTGCAGGTGGCCCTCAAAGAACACGTAGTCCAGCGCATCGGCTGCGCCATCGCCGCGGTTGTCTTCTGGCCCTGACGCTCCCGTGGTTGATTCCCCTTCCAGGCCCGCTCTTCAGTACCGCTGACGGCGGGGCAAGTAGGCTCTAGACCGGTGCTGTCTTCTGCGTAAGGCACGGAGGATCCCATGGAGTGGATCGTTGACATCGTAGGCCCAGGGTTTGCCCAGGCGACACAGGTTCAGGATGTCCTCTTCGATGAGCGCTCCGCCTTCCAGCACATTCAGGTCGCCTCGAGTCCCCTGTTCGGGCGAATGCTGATCCTCGACGACGCTGTCCAGACCACCGAACGCGATGAGTACATCTATCACGAAATGTTAGCGCACCTGCCCCTGTTGACTCACCCGGCGCCGCGCCGCGTGCTGATTATTGGCGGCGGGGACGGCGGCACGCTCGAAGAGACCCTCAAGCATCCGATTGAGCGCGCGACGCTGGTGGAGATCGACCAGGACGTGGTGACGGTGTGCCGACGGTTCCTGCCGTTTATCAGCGGGGGGGCTTTTGACGACGTGCGCACACGCCTGGTCATTGATGATGGTATCAAGTTTGTTCAGACAGCCTCAGAACGCTTTGACGTCATTCTGGTGGACTCGACCGATCCTAAAGGTCCTGGCCTCGCCCTCTTCTCGCCTGAGTTTTATGCCGCCTGCACGCGTGTACTCGCCCCCGATGGCCTGCTGGTTGCACAGAGCGGTTCGTTGCTGTATCAACGGGACCTCACCGAGATGGTCCGCCGCCACCTGCGGACGGCCTTCCCGGTTGTGGGAACCTATTGGGCGGCGGTACCTGCCTACCCGGGGGTCCTGTGGGGATTTTCGTACGGGAGCCTGCGACATGACCCCGGTCGTGTCAATCGGGACGCGATCGGGAAGCGGCTCGCGAAGATCCCGACACGCTTATACTCCGCGGACACGCACGCCGCTGCCCTACAGCTTCCTGGTCTGCCGGACGTATGACCTTTCTGGGAGCGCGTTCGACCGCGCATCCGGCGGTGGTGGTGGCCGGCGTCCCCTATGATGCGACCTCCACGTTTCGCAACGGCAGCCGGCATGCCCCCGCCACGATTCGGTGGGCCTCCCAAAGCATTGAAACCTATAGTCCGATTCTCGGACGCGACCTCGCCGACGTCGCCTATGCGGACCTCGGCGACATCGATACTGCCGACCTGCGTCCCGATCAGATGGTGGATGCTGTAAAAGCGTTAGTGGGGAACATCGCGCCTGCCTCCCTTCCGATCCTACTCGGCGGAGAACACACCATCGCGTTGGGGGCGGTTCAGGCGCTGCACCACACGCATCCGGACCTCGCATTTGTGCAGATCGACGCCCACACCGATTTGCGTGAGGAGTACGAGGGCCAGCGCCTCTCTCACGCCACGGTCACGCGGCGCATTCTCGATGTCCTCGCCCCACAGTCTGTCGTCCAACTCGGAATCCGAGCCGGGACCCGGGAGGAATTCGAGCTCGCCGGTCGGCTCCGACACAGCGCGGCGCGGATCGATCTCCCGGCGCCGACCTGGGGATGGCTGGAGCAAAGGCCCGCGTACGTCTCCATCGATATCGACGCCATCGACCCCGCTGATGCGCCAGGTACGGGCAACCCGGAGCCAGCAGGTATTCCGGCACGTGATCTATTGGCGTTCGTGCGGCGCTTGGGGGTGCTGCGCGTGGTGGGGCTCGACGTGGTGGAAGTCTCGCCGCCCTACGACCCGTCCGGGCGGACGGCGGTGCTCGCGGCAACAATTGTGCGCGAAGCGATCCTGGCCCTTAAAGCAACAGCGTAAAAATCCGGGGGGCCCGCCAGAGGCTACCGCCCCCAGACCTCGCCGAACACTCTCAGAGCATTTTCCCCCAAGATCTTCCGGATCGTCTCGGGCTCGTAGCTGCGACCGAGCAAGGCTGCGGTCAGTGCAGGGAGCCGGCTGACATCCTCAAGACCGTTCACCCGGCCTGTGAACCCGTCAAAATCGGAACCCAGCGCCACGCCGTCAGCCCCCATGAACGAGACCAGGTAGGTTATATGCTCGAGAACCTGTGCGAGCGACGCCCCGCCGAGGAAGGCGGGGACGAAGTTCACCCCGACAACCCCACCGCGTTCGGCCATGGCGCGCAGCTGATCACCAGTGAGGTTGCGTCGGTGAGACGTCAGTCCCGCGGCGTTGGAATGCGTCGCCACAATTGGGCCGTGAGTGGCGCCGAGGACATCCCAAAAACTCTTCTCGGAAAGGTGGGACACGTCCACAACCATCCCCACATCCTGCATCCGCTGTAAGACCGCACGCCCTACCGGAGTCAGTCCGCCATGCGTGGATTCCAGGGCACCGTCGGCCAGACCGTTGCTATTGTTCCACGTGAGACCCATCATCCGAACACCGCGGCGAAACAGAACATCGACGTAGGCGGGGTCGCCCTCCAAGGCAGAACCATTCTCCACGGCGAGGACGACTGCTAGCCGCCCTGTCCCATGCAGTTGGCGGATCTCGGCAGCCGAGGTGACGGCGGCAAGCGCCGACCGATTGGACGCGGCGAGGTGATCGAATGCGTCCAGCAGCGCGCTGATACGCTGGCGGCCCCGATCGGCTTCTGAGGGATGGACGAATAAGGCAAAGACCTGCACGTCGACTCCGCCCTCGCGGAACCGAGGTAGGTCAGAGTGCCCCACCGGACTCCGGCGCGTGACATCGCGCTTGCCGGATTGCACGTCGAGCATGATGTCGTTGTGCAGATCCACGACGATGGCGTCGTGGTGGAGGCGCAGCGGTCCGGTCAGCGGCTGGGGAGATACGGGCATGTGCAGAGGATCCAAAGGGAGCAGTTGTCAGGCTGACGGTGTGCGCGCGCACGCGCAGGGAAGCTGCTGACATTTGGGGCACGCGTTAGTGTAGCGGGCGGCGGCCTGCTCAATGTCGACCCCACACAGGGTAGCGACACTGGTCGTCCAGGCTAGCACGTCGGAGACCTCTTCGCGCAGCGACTCGGGACTGCCATCTCGTAGCGCACGAGCAAGTTCGCCGACTTCCTCTACGAGCCAGCGGAACGTGCCATCTTGTCCCCGCTCGCGGTCACGCGCGCCGTAGATCGCGCTCACGCGGCTCTGGAACTCTCGAAGGTGCACTGTCGCCTCCTGGCGCGAGTACGCTGGTACATTCGCGAACAATCCGCGTGGGAGTACGTTTCCAGAGCCGGAGAGCATTCCCTTCGGGGATCCCAGAGCCCAGTCTTACGGCCTCGGCGCGAGGGCACTCGCGACCAGGAGCAAGCGGGACGGGGACAAGGTGGCGGCCAACGCGTACGTGGTGCTCCCTACTTGCCACATAAGGACTCGGAAGTATCCGACATCAAGAAGGCGCGCAGTACCCGCATCCATCTGCACCGGGAGACCAACGTGAGGGAACGCCATCCGCGAGGAGGGGGTCAGGAATACCGTCAGGGTCCGCACGCCATCGGTATATGACGCGGACGTACTGGTCAAAGCCCCGTGGTGGACGACTGCGCCAGCACGGAAGCGATATCCAAACGGCAATGTGGGAGGGACCCACGCGCCTGACGCTTGCCGCAAGGCCTCTGGTGAGGACACGGGATCTCCCGACTCATAGAGATCGATCGCCCGGGCACCCGATGGCGGGGTGAAACGGAAAAGCGCAGACGGGAGGTTCAAGCCAAAGCTGATGCGTGTGAAGAAACTTGTAAACACGATCTCTCCCCGGGCGTCGCGTTCCTCCGTCCGCAGGATCACCCCGGTCTCTCGGTCCACCCAATAGCGGCGGCTGGGACCCGCGTCACGAGTCTCCATCGCCAGGACGACCGTCGGCCGCCCAATCACGTCCTCCGTGCCCAGCACCGCGATCAGAGCTGAGCGCAAGAACTCCTCGGCACTGCCAGGCGCCTCGGCCGGGTGCACGAACGACGGGCCATGAATAACCAGGTGCTGGGATGGTTCATACTGCCAGACCGAGACCCCGTCATCGATGACGAGTCGCCCGCTCACCGACTCCGGGGAGAGAAATTCCAGGCGGAGCCGCCCGAGCCGCTTATATGACTCCAGCACCGTGACAGTCTCAGCGCGATCCTCGTGGACCGCGGTAAGGACTTTCGTCGCTTCGTAGTCGACGAGAGCCGGCGCGGCAACCATGGACGTCACGACATCTCGTGCGCTGGGCAGAGAAGCGGACGCCCCCGCGCGCAACCCGGGGATGGCGAGGGCGGTCGCAAGCCAGACCACAGGGATGAGTCTGCGGATCATCGGGACTCCTTCCCCTCTTCCCGAGGAGCTCCGACCAACGCCAGGCTGGCGTCACTGATGAGGAAGCCCAGGTAGGCGCGATCCAGAAACGGATCGGACGCCGAGGCCAGTGCGTGCTCGCGTATGTACAGTTCCGGGCCGAGCTCTGCGGCCCGGAGTCGTTCGAGGCGGCCCCGGACCAAAGGGATGGCCACCAAGACGGCGACAACTGCCAGTGCGGCTGCGGCGAGCGCTGGTCGGCGGACCACGCCTCGCAGCCACCGCTCGACCATCATGATCCACGATTGTTGGGGTCGATCGAACTGTGCACGGATCGACGTCCACAGGGTCTCGGGGACGGGACGCTCTGGAAGACGGCCCAGCAGAGACTTCAGGGATTGCAGGCGATCCAGCTCCGCTCGACAAGACTCGCACTCTGTGAGGTGCGCCTCTACTTCCCCCGCCTCGTGCGGGGTCAGCTCCCCATCCACGTAGGCTGAGAGTTGCCGCTGCCACCGGGCATGCGTCACGGGACGACCTCCCGGCGCGGGTTGAGGTGGGCAAGTTTGGCTTCCAGCACCCGACGGGCGCGGTGCAGCCGCGATTTCACTGTGCCGATTGGAATCCGTAACACGTTCGCGATCTCCTCATACGCGTAACCCTCGATATCGCTGAAGACGACCACCGCCCGCAGCTCAGGATGGAGCGCCATCAACGCCTGCTGGACCTCGGCGTCCATCTGGCTCTCCACCACGTCGGCTTCGGGATGTGACCGCTCGTCGGCAATCTCTCTTCCGACTTCTCCTCCGCGTAACGTCGCCACCGGCGCATCGAGGGATTCGATGCGCGCCTTGGGGCGCCGCCGCAGCATATCGATGAAGAGGTTCGTAACGATCCGGTGCAGCCACCCCTCCAGATGCGCGGCCGGGTCGATGGACCGTAAAGCCCGAAACACCCGGATGAAGGCCTCCTGTGCAAGATCTTGAGCGTCCGCGTCGTTACCCGCCAACCGGTACGCCATGTTGTACACGGACCGGCCATAGCGGGTCACCAACGCTTCTAAGGTGGCCAGCTCCTCTTGCGTATAACGCGGCGGGACCTGTAAACGGACCAATCACCAGCTCCGGGGCCACCCTACCCCCTTCTACGCGCGGTAGGGTCGGGAAGTTCCATGCACCAACAGACCTGCACGAGTGCTGGCGTCGGGGGAGAAATCGACACCTGCGGCCCGCAGCAACACTCATGCCCCACGTCGACGCCGGGCCAGACGCCATTCCTCAGACAGGAAACAGAACGGGTGGCAAGAACGGCTCCAGAGAGATTGGCCGTATCATGTACATGACCGCCCAGGTGACATCCCGCATTGTCAAAGGGGTCGCTGTGGTGAGCGTGGACGGCGAGCTCGACGTTCACACATCGCCCAAGCTGCGTTCGGCTATCCGTCACATGCTCACTGAGGGGCAGTCCCGGATCATCGTGAACCTGCTGAGGACCACCTACCTAGATGGTCAGGCGCTCGCCGTGTTGACCGCAACGCGGAAGCAGGCCAGGGCCGCTGGAGGGAATATCGGCTTGGTACACGACCAGCCGTCGTTTACGCGGCTGTTTTCGCTAGCGGGGCTACGGGCCGCGTTTCCCGCGTTTCGCACCGAGGTCCTGGCGGTGCGCGCCGCCCGGCGGTGGACAGAGACCTCCCCGCGCGCCTAGCCGCACACGGGTGGCTCCTTTGTTGCTCACTTGGTCACGATGTTGACCAACCGGCCAGGGATCACGACGACGTCCGCGACCTGCCGGCCCTCTATGAACTTTCGCACTTTCTCATTCCGCAGCGCCAATTCGCGCGCCTGCGGAGCAGCCAGATCCATCGGGATCTGAATACGATCGCGGACCTTGCCATCCACCTGCAGAACTAGGACGGTCGTCTCGGCGCGCGCGAGTGCCTCATCAAGGGTCGGCCATCGCTGGGTGTGGACGCTGTACGACTCGCCCATCTGCTCCCACAGTTCTTCGGCAATATGCGGAGTCATCGGAGCCAGTAGAAGGACCAGAGCCCGCAGCGCCTCCCGCCATTGCGGTGTGGTCACTTTTTCGTCTTTCACCCCATAGAGGTAGTTCACAAACTCCATCAGCGCAGCCAGCGCGGTGTTGAAGTGGAATCCTCTCAGGTCGTCGGTGACCTTCTTGATTGTCTTATGCGTCCAGTGCGCCAACTCTCGGTGGTCGGAGTTCGAACTTTCTCCTCGCTGTCGCGCGGGAGGACGTGGCGCCGAGGCCCCGTCGCGACGCCGTCCGCCGCCGCTCTCGTGGACCAAATTCCACACACGCACCAGGAACCGGTACATCCCGTCAATTCCCCGGCTGTTCCAGGGACCGCCGCCATCCCAGGGGCCGATGAACATTAGGTACGCCCGTACCGTGTCGGCGCCGACGGACTGAACGAACTCGTCGGGATTCACCACGTTGCCGCGGGACTTGCTCATTTTCTCGCCGTCCTCGCCCAGGATGATGCCCTGGTTGAACAGACGCTGCAGCGATTCGGCAAATGGGACCAGACCGAGGTCGCGCATCACTTTTGTCCAAAACCGCGCGTACATCAGGTGCAAGATGGCGTGCTCCACCCCGCCCGTGTACTGATCAACCGGCAGCCAGTACTTTCCGATCTTGGGGTCGAAGGACCGGGTCGCCTCATGGGGACTGACGTAACGGTACATGTACCACGAGGAGTCGACGAACGTGTCCATGGTGTCGGTTTCCCGCTCGGCGTCGGTCCCGCATTGGGGACAGCGCACCCGCCGAAACCCCTCGTGATGCTTGAGAGGCGACTCGCCGGTCGGCAGAAACTCCGCATCCTCGGGCAGGCGGACCGGCAGGTCCCTATCGGGAACCGGTACAATGCCGCATCGCGGGCAGTAAATGATCGGGATGGGCGTGCCCCAATAGCGTTGCCGGCTAATCAACCAGTCGTGAAGGCGGTAGTGCGCCTTGCGCTCGCCAATCCCGTGCGCCTCCATGTAGTCGGCGATCCGCTGCCACCCTTCGGGCGATGACAGACCGCTGAAGGGACCCGAGTTGACCATCGTTCCCTCGTCGAGGTAGGCCTGGTCCAAGGGACGGCCGTCCCAGCCGGGAGGCCCGACGACGACCGGAATGGGCAGGCCGTACTTCTTGGCAAAGGCGAAATCCCTCACGTCGTGCGCCGGAACCCCTTGGATGGCCCCGGTCCCATAGGTCAGCAGCACATAGTCCGCAATGAAGATCGGCACCGGGGCCTCGTTCATGGGGTTGATGGCGTACGCCCCAATGAACACCCCGTCCCGTTCTCTCTCGGTGGACAGGCGTTCGATATCAGACGCGCGTGCCGCTTTGAACTTGTACGCCTCGACCGCCGCCCGCCGATCGGGCGTGGTCAACCGGTCCACCAACGGGTGCTCGGGTGCCAGGACGGCAAATGTCATCCCGTACACGGTGTCCGGCCGCGTTGTAAACACGCGGAATGAGGCATCCGGGACACCCTTGACCCGCAATGTAAACTCCACACCCGTGCTCTTGCCGATCCAATTCTCCTGCAGCGTGCGCACGCGCGCGGGCCAGTCGATCGTGGAGAAATCGAGCAGTTCGTCCGCGTAGGCGGTGATCTTCAAGAACCACTGTTCAAGGTTCTTCTTAATCACCGGTGTGCCGCACCGCTCGCACACCCGCTCCTCGCCTATCACTTGCTCGCGCGCCAGAGAGGTGTTGTCCTTGGGGCACCAGTCCACGGGCGAGAGCGTGCGGTACGCCAGACCGCGCTCATGCATCCGCAGGAAGAACCACTGATTCCACTTGTAGTACTCGGGGTCGCAGGTGACGACCTCGCGCGACCACGCCCACATCGCTCCCATCGACCGCAGCTGCTTGCGCATCCGGGCGATATTGTCCATCGTCCAGGTGTAGGGATGAATGCCGTGCTGAATGGCGGCGTTCTCGGCCGGCAGGCCGAACGCATCGAACCCAATGGGAAACATCACGTTGAATCCCTGCATCCGCGTGAAGCGCGCGGCGGCGTCAGAGGGGGCCATCGCATACCAGTGCCCGATGTGGAGATCCCCGGACGGGTACGGATACATGGTCAGGAAGTAGTACTTGGGCTGCCGGTCGAAGTCCGGCGCTTCATACAGCCGGTCTTTCTCCCAGCGGGCCTGCCACTTGGCTTCGATTGTGATCGGATCGTATCGGACCATCAGACCTCTCCGTCCGTTTACCGGGCCGCGGCGGGTTTGGCCGTCGGCACCGCAGTCAGCCAGCCATGGCGGTCCGGGCGCCGACCTTCGGTGATCCCAAAGAACTCTTCCTGAATCCTCATGGTGATCGGCCCGCGGCCGCTGCCCACGCGGACACGGTCCACCGACCGAATCGGCGTAATCTCGGCCGCGGTCCCCGTAAAGAAGATCTCATCGGCGATGTACAGCCCCTCGCGCAGCATGGGCGTTTCCCGCACGGGGATACCCAGATCCGCGCAGAGCGTCATGACCACCCCGCGCGTAATGCCCGGAAGAATCGCGCTGGTCACAGGTGGCGTCTCGACAACTCCGTCCTTCACCACGAAGATATTCTCCCCGCTGCCTTCACTCACGAAGCCGGCCGAGTCCAGAGCAATGCCCTCCGCATACCCCAAGTCGGCCGCTTCCATCGTGATCAACTGGGAGGTCACGTACTGACCGCCGATCTTGCCCATCGGGACGCCGGTGCCGGGCGCCATGCGCCGCCAGGAGCTCACCATGACATCCACTCCCTGCTCGATTGCTTCCGGGCCGAGGTAGCGTCCCCACGGCACGGTAATGATCGCCACCTCCAGCGGGGACTTCCGCGGGTCCAAACTAAAAGACCCCGCCCCGCGGAAGACGATCGGGCGAATGTAACACGATGCGAACCCGTTCGCGCGCACGGTTTCGAGAATCGCCTCGGTTAACTGGGCTGGGGTGTAGGGCACCTCCATCCGGAAAATCCGGCACGAGTTCACCATCCGAGCCACGTGCTGTGGGAGGCAGAAGACGGCGGGTCCCCGGGGCGTCGTGTACGCGCGAATGCCTTCAAAGACGCTGGTCCCGTAGTGCAGGGCCTGCGCCGTCACCGACACTTTTGCGTCTTCCGCCGGGACGAGCGTGCCGTTGAACCAGATGTACTTGCCTGCGTCCATCGCCTTCTCCCCTTCACTTGGACCTGTGGCGTACGTTAACAAAACAATAACCGCCTTCGTATGGGGACGAAGGCGGTCTCCGTGGTACCACCCCTATTGATAGCGTTCCGCGCGCACCTGCGTGACTGCCGCGGCCAACCTGCTGCCTGGTGGACCTGGCGGGAATTGAACCCGCGACCTCCCGCACGCCAAGCGGGCGCTCTCCCCCTGAGCTACAGGCCCTACGCTATCCGCTCTCCACGCGTCACGTGCGTGCACGGTCCGACTTCGGGGCCCGTGCCCCATCGATCGAACGGCTCTCGGACGAGTTCGGCTGATCTCTCCGGTGCCGGCTTTCACCACATCCCGGCTCTCTCGACCCGACCGTCAGCCTACTGCTTCCGATCGTTGCCTCTAAGCACGCTCATTATACCGAGGGGCAAACAAACCCGTCAATCAAATGCGGCGTAAGAAGTGGGAATGGCGAAGTTTCCCGCCGCTGTCGCCTTTCGTGCAGAAGAATCAGTGTCCGGCGGATGTGATACGAAGGACGACGGCGTCGTACTGGTGCAGCTTGAGTCTTTCGACCAACCGACCGGCGTCTTGGAGGCTTGGCAACGGGCCTAGCTGGACGACGTAGAGCCCTGAGGAGCGCACAATCTCGGCCTGGAAACCATCTTGCTGCAGCCGCTGGAGGAGGACCTCGGCGTTCTCTCGGATCTTGTACGCGCCGACCTGGACATTGTACGTGGCGGGCACAGATGCTGCCGGTTTGCTGTCAGCCATTTGCTCGGCCGGTTGCGCAGACGGAAGCTGGGTGGCAGGCGACGCGGACGTGACAGGTTGGTCGACTGGCTGCGATTGGACAGTAGACGTTGACGACGGCGAGGTCTGCGCGCGCGCGGGTGTGGTGGTGACGGGACGATCTGCCATGGGTCCCAGATACAGACGCGCTCCCAGATACCCTCCGACACCTCCGGCCACCAGCGCGGCGAGAACTACCCCGGCGATGCCACGACGCGTTGGGGGCGCCACTACCCGCGGCGGCGAGGCCATTTGCGGCGGTGCCTTCTGGGGGGAAGTCGAAGAGGCGCCCATGGCCGTGTAGACTTCTTGGACGAGTTTCTCCGCGGTCGCCCGGTCCGGCCACTGGGCCGTGACATCCTCAGGCACTTGGATGGTGATGCTGAATTTCTTCCCCGCCCCCGATTTCGTTGGCTCAGCCACTGGGTTGCCTCATGTGCCCGATATCTTCCCCAAAATCGCTATGAAACCTCCGGTGTCTTGGACCTTCCCTTTTTCTCTCCATTTAGACGGCCCTTGAGCGCTGCGTCGCAGCGACCTAGCGGGACCGTCGAATCCCCGCGGTCAACGCGTAGGCCACCGCGACGAGCCCCGCCACCATGATAGCAAGTGAAGCGTCATACTGCTGACGAAGGCGGACCGCCTCTTTTGCGGCCGCTGGGTCTATCGCTATCGCGAGTTGCCGCAGCACCGTCTGAGACTCTTGCACTTTTGGCAGCGTGACCAAAAGGAGCGCAAATCCCCCCACCGCTGCTACTATCCCTAGCACGGACCATGCCCGAACGGTCACAAGCTCCGAGGCCCCCTGTGATGATTTCCCATATCCTGCGTCCAGCCTATCAAATCCGCTTCTCGAAGTAGAGATAGGTCCGCTCAGTACGCGCATCCAGGCTTCGCACAAAGGCGGCCGATTGAGCATCGAGCGCCCAGTAGGTAGTCATCGGCGTGACGTGGTTCGCGGAAAAGAACTGGAGGGCCTCCTGTGCCAAAACTGTCCCCAGGCCCTTGCCCTTATGCGCCTCCCGCACGCCGACGGTCCAGCGTCCCACGCCGTCTTTCACCTGGGCGATGAGGAAGGCGACGGGGAATTTCTCGCGCTCAGCAAGGAAGACGCGGGCGTCTGCCTGCTTCCACAGGCGGTTGAGCACGCCTGGGAGCACGGTCACATTCAGGGTCTCTTCCTGTAGTCGCGCCACGGGATGCGAATCCGCTTGCCCTGCGCGGCGAACCGTATACCCCTCAGGTACGCGCGCGTCTCGCCTCGCCGCTCCGGTCGCCACAACCAGAGCATTCGCAAAGGTGAAGTCGTAACGCCGGACCAAGTTCAAGACCTCTGCGTTTGTCTCCGCGCATCGCAAGGTGAGCAGGTCCTGATGCTCCCCGTGGAAACGCTTCACCAGGAAGTCGTGGACCGTGTTTAAGATGCTCTCCATCGCCTTCGCCTCGGCGTCCCCCGCCCGATCGCCCACGGGTGCGGGAATCAGCACCTCTTCCACCAGCATCTGGCGGCCCATCCGACCGAAAATAATCACCCCATGCGGTTTGTGGTTGACCTCTAGCAGGAAAACGGGCTTTTCCGTCTGCACCCACCAGAAATCTTGGGGGCTGGCTGGTCCGTAGCGGTCGAAGCAGGCCGAGTACCCCCCGTGATACGCACGGTCGTAGAGATCCACCAGCGTCGGTACGTGGCTGGGTTCGGCGGGGGTGATCGTCACCTGCATGCGGGTACCGGGATCGGTGCCTACCGTCCGAGAATGGGCGCATCCGCCCACAAGCGTTCGAGGCTGTACAGAGCCCGAGCATCCGGGCCGAAGATGTGCACAACGACCGAGCCGAAATCAAGCAAAACCCAGCGGGCGCGGGCATGGCCTTCCTTCGCCAGCAACCGCGCACCGAGGTCGTCCAGGGCATCTTCGACCGCCTCGGTAATGGCCCGGATCTGCACGGCCGTCTCGGCGGAACCAATGACGAAGTAGTCAGCCACGGACGTGAAGCTGCCAATGTCGAGGATGAGCACGTCCTCGGCCTTTTTGGCCTCCATCGCTTCCGCAGCACCCAGCGCCAGCCCCTTCGGCCCCGTCAACCGCGCGCGCCTCCGGCCCTGCCGTACAACCTGTGTTTGTGGATATACGTCTCGACCGGCTCCGGCACTAGATAGCGAATGGGGAGTCCTGCGGTCACGCGACGGCGGATATCCGTTGACGAGATGGCGAGTGCCGGGATTTCGATCACGTGGATGTTCGACAGTTGCTGACCGGTCACGTTAAAGCGGCGCAGATCGTGCACATCGATGGGAAATCCCGGCCGGCTCGCCGCGATGAATTGGCACAGCGTCAACAGTTCGGCCGACCCCTCCCACGCCCCCCGGACCACCTGGAGAATGGCGTCTGCCCCCGTAATGTAAAACAACGCATCGGCTTGGTACACCTGGCGCAATTCGCGAATCGTATCGATGGAGTACGAGGGTCCCGGTCGATCAACCTCCAGGCGAGACACGGCGAAGTCGGGGTTCGTGGCTGTGGCAAGGAGCGTCATGTGGTACCGATGTTCGGGCGCACTCACGCCATCCAGCTCTTTGTGTGGAGGGTAGCGGTTGGGGACGAATAATACCTGCGACAACTCAAAGTGTACTCGGGCTTCCTCGGCGGTCACGAGGTGGCCGTAGTGAATCGGATCGAAGGTGCCCCCCATGACGCCGACGCGTCCCACGCGACGCCCCTTTCGTCTTCCTTGCTCGGGCCTCTACCTACCGCGGGGATCATCATCGCGATGATCCCCACCCCTCTCCTTCAACTGGAGGAGGCAGAACTCTCGACATGCACCTGTCGCGGCAGCTCATCGGCGACGGCCCCCATCAACGTTTGAAGCCCTTCGCCGGTGGCCGCCGACACGGAGTAGACACGATATCCCAGCCGGGTAATAGCCTCTTGCGCAGAGGCGACTTTGTCCCGGGCGATAGGTTGATCAATCTTGTTCAACGCCACCAACATCGGACGGCGCCGCAGCGACGGATCGTGGAGCCAGAGTTCGGTGTTCACGGCCTCGAAGACGGCGACCGGGTCGCGCTCGGCGGCGAGGTCGATCACGTGCACGAGCACGCGGGTGCGTGCGATGTGCCTCAAGAATGTGTGGCCCAACCCCGCGCCCTGATGCGCCCCCTCGATCAAGCCAGGCAGATCCGCGAGCACAAAACTGCGCCCGTCATCCAGACCGACAACACCCAGATACGGTTCGGTGGTGGTGAAGGGATAATCCGCGATCTTGGGGCGGGCCGCGGAGACCCGAGTGAGCAGGGTCGACTTCCCGGCGTTGGGAAAACCGACCAGGCCGGCATCGGCGATCAGTTGCAGCTCCAGCTCGAGCCGGCGTTCCTCGCCCTTGCCCCCTGGATCAGCCCGGCGAGGGGCCCGCATCGTGGAAGTGGCAAATCGCGCGTTACCCCGGCCCCCCTTCCCGCCGCGTGCTGCGACGACCCGATGGCCGTGTTGAGTGAGGTCAGCGAGAGTCTCCGCCGAACTCGTGTCCTTCACCACGGTGCCGACGGGCACAGGCACGATGAGCGATCCCCCGCGCTTCCCGTGCCGCAGGCTTCCTTCCCCGTGCCGGCCGCGCTGAGCCACGTATTGGCGGCGGTACTGAAAGTCCAACAGGGTAGACAGGTTCTCATCGGCCACCAGGACGACATCGCCGCCGTTGCCCCCATCTCCGCCATCCGGTCCTCCCTTGGGCACGTACTTCTCCCGGCGGAAGCTCACACAGCCGTTGCCCCCGTCTCCACCTTTCACATCAATAACCGCGCGGTCGATGAACATCGCAGCTTTTCTTCCCGCACTCTATGGACCCGTAGACGGTCGCGTAAACAGTCGAGGCCACGCGGACACCCGGATGTCTCCGAGTATCATGCGGTGGCCTCGAGTCGCCGCAGTCGGACGTGGTTTAGGTCGTTGATGGCAGGACGCTGACCTGTCGACTGTCGCGGCCGTGGCGTTGCCACGAGACGACTCCATCGACGAGGGCAAAAAGGGTGTGGTCGCGTCCGGTGCCGACGTTCTCCCCCGGCCAGACCCGGGTGCCCCGCTGGCGAACCAACACGCTCCCTGCGGTCACGATCTGTCCTGCAAATCGCTTGATGCCGAGCCGCTTGCTCTTGCTGTCTCGTCCGTTGCGGGACGAGCCCATGCCCTTCTTATGCGCCATTTGAGGTGCCCCCGATCACGGTGTCCCGACCCTTAACGCTCGATCTTATCGATGCGAATGGTCGTGTACTGCTGGCGGTGACCTTTCTTGCGACGGTAATGCACCTTGGACTTGTATTTGAAGACCACGACCTTCGCCGCTTTGCTGTGGGCCATGACGGTCGCGGTGACCTTTGCCCCTGCGACGACCGGCGTGCCGACCGTGCGGGACGTGTCGTCGGCGACCAGCAGCACGCGATCCAGTGTCACCGCAGTCCCGGCATCGGCGTCCAGGCGCTCCACGGCCACGGTGTGGCCCTCCTGGACCTTATACTGCTTGCCTCCGGTTTCGATCACTGCGTACATGGGCATCCCGTGACGTCAATCCGCCAACATAGTAGACCGACCCCGCGCACAGATACGCGGGCGGGGTCTGTGGCCCGAGGTATCGTATCACACCTGCGTCCGCCCCAGCAACCGGCGCAATTTTGTCATCCACGGGCGTGATCGACCCG
Source organism: bacterium (assembly GCA_035300645.1). Classification (GTDB taxonomy): domain Bacteria; phylum Sysuimicrobiota; class Sysuimicrobiia; order Sysuimicrobiales; family Kaftiobacteriaceae; genus 13-1-40CM-64-14. The sequence continues at coordinate 13,247 of DATGVF010000223.1, read as the reverse complement.
CAGACGCCATCGCCAACTCCTGCTCCTCGTCTTCCTCCCCCACGGTGACCACCTCCGGGGGACCATAGTCGAGCCAGTGTACGTGCTCTCCGCGCTCCTCCCGCACGGGCGCGCGCTCCAGGGCGTCCAGCGAAGGCCCCTCGACGATGCGGAGGCGCTCGATGTGCATCCCCTCGCGGGCGCGGACACGGAGCCGCCGGCCCGTTTGCTGCTCCAACTGCCGGATCCAGCCCTCCCCCTCGCGGGACAGGAACGCGGCCACATCCGGGTGCAGGTCCACCAGCACCGCCGCCTCTCGCGCATTCGCCAGCGCCCTGCGGATCTCTCGACGGACCCGGAGCCCCATCGTCTCCACCGACAGCACCCGCCCGCGCCCCTCGCAATACGGACAGGGCATCCGCATCACTTCTTCGAGGTCCTGGTGCACGCGCTTGCGCGTGATCTCCACCAGTCCCAGCTGAGTGAGATCGATGATGTGGAACTTGGACCGATCGCGGCGGGCGGCCTCATGGAGGGCGGCCAGCACCTGTTTGCGGTGCCCCTCATTCTCCATGTCGATGAAGTCGGCGAGAATGATTCCTCCGATGTCGCGCAGCGTGATCTGGCGGACAATTTCTCCGACCGCTTCCATGTTCGTGCGGAAGATCGTGGTCGCCAGATCGGTCTTGCCGACAAACTTCCCCGTGTTTACGTCGATGACCGTCAGCGCCTCGGTGCGATCGATGACGATGTACCCGCCGGACTTCAACCAGATCTTGCGGTGGAGCGCTTTCTCGATCTCCTTCTCCACTCCCGTGTGCTCAAAGATCGGTTCGGCCTCGCGATAGAGCTGCACTCGGGACTTCAACTTGGAGGCAAAGGAGTTCAAGAGATCCTGGACGCGGCGGAATTCCTCGGGAGAGTCGATGAGAAATTGCGTGACCTCGTCGGTGAACTGGTCGCGCACCACCCGCCGGATGAGCCGCAGGTCCTGGTAGACGAGCGCCGGCGCTTTGCTCGCGCGCGACCGCTCTTCCACTCGGTTCCAGATCTGCAGCAGGAACTGAATGTCGTCGGCCAACTCCTTCTCGGTCGCCCCTTCGGCCGCGGTGCGCACGATGACGCCCATACCTTTAGGGCGCACGCGGTCGGCGAGCTGCCGGAGACGCCGGCGTTCCTGCTCGTTCTCGATCCGCCGGCTCACACCCACGTAGTTCACGGTGGGCATCAGCACCAGGTAGTAGGCGGGCAGCGCCACGTACGTCGTCACCCGGGCTCCCTTGCTGCCCATCGGCTCCTTGGTGACCTGAACTAGGATCTCTTGGCCCGCGCGCAGTCGTTCGGCGATGGCGCCTCGGCCAAACGACTCCTCGACCTCTTCTCCCGCCAGCCGCTGCGACCGGATGTCGCCGACGTGGAGGAACGCGTTGCGCTCCAACCCGATGTCCACGAAGGCGGCCTCCATCCCCGGGAGGACGTTCGCCACCCGGCCCTTGTAGATGTTGCCTGCCAGGGGCTCGCCGCGCTCGATGAAGAGGTTGATCAGCTTCCCGTCATCGAGCACCGCCACGCGCGTCTCGAACGGTTCCACGTTTGCAATGATTTCTTTCGCCATATGCGCTCCTACGAGTCGAACTCGACTCTAGAACAGAATCTTTTTCCGTCGCATTCCAATACTCAACAGCAGTCCGGTGGCCCCCGCCATCGTGATCAACGCGCTGCCGCCGTGGCTGACCCACGGCAGCGGGATCCCGGTGATCGGCATCAGGCCCACCGTCATCCCGACGTTGACGATAAGGTGAAAGGCGACCATCGCCACGACGCCGACGGCCATCAACGTCCCCAGACGATCCTTGGCCTGCGCGGCGATGGTCATCGCGCGCCACAGCCACAGCGCGAACAGACCCAGCAGGACGCAGGCGCCGACAAATCCGAACTCTTCGCCCACGACGGTGAAGATGAAGTCGGTGTGCTGCTCGGGGATGAAGTGCAACAAGCTCTGTGTGCCGTGCAGCAGCCCTTTGCCAAGCAACTGGCCCGAGCCCACCGCGATCTTGGACTGGATCAGCGCGTACCCCCCGCCTAAGGGGTCTGCGTTGGGATCCAGGAAGACCAGAAGTCGGTGGCGCTGGTAGTCGTGGAGCAGTCGCCAGGCGAGGGGAGCGACCGTCGCCGCGCTGGCGCCGAGCGCGGCGAGCATCCGCATGGGGAGCTGCGCGACGAAGATCATCGCCGCGAGAATCGCCGCCACGACCAGCGCCGTTCCGAGGTCCGGCTGGCGGGCGATCAACGCCAGCGGGAGGGCGGCATGCGCGAGCACGGGTAGGAGGGCCTTCCACGAATCAAACTCCTTGTACCCATCGATGTGCTTCGCCAGCGTGATGATCAGCGCCAGCTTGGCGAGTTCAGCGGGCTGGAAGGCGGCCAAGGGCCCGAGGCCGATCCACCGCTGCGCGCCGAAACTCACGCGGCCAATCACCAGCACCGCCAGGAGTGCCAGGATCGTTCCAGCGAGAATCGACCGCCACACGCGGGCGATGGCCTGGTAATCGACCGCCGCCAGCAGCCCCAGGACGATCAACGCCATGATGATGTGCACCATACGCGCGCGGACAAACTCCGCCGGGTTCGGGGTGCTGTGCACGGCGCTGTAGAGCACCAGGACGCCCCCGGCCATAAGCGCGAGCATCGCCCCAAGAAGCGGCCAGTCCAGGTAGCGCAGGAGCCGTTTGCTCATCGGCCCGTCTCCTGATCGACCGCAGGGGAAAACGCGGTCTGGAAAATCGCGCGGGCGACGGGGGCGGCAGCGATGCCACCGCGGAATCCGTTTTCGACAAACGCGACCACAACCAACCGGGGGATATCGATTGGAGCATAACCGACAAACCACGCGTGCGGCCGCCCCCGTGGGTTTTCCGCGCTCCCGGTTTTGCCTGCCATCGGCAGCCCCTCGATCCTCGCTCCCGCCCCGCTCCCCCGGTCGACTACGGCGCGCATCCCCTCCTGCAGCACCGCCAGGCTCTCGGGACGATACGGCACAGTACGCTGCATCACCGGATCCACCCGATGCGCGGTGCGGTCGCGATCGTACGTCAGGAGCAGGACGTGCGGTTGCACCAGCTGACCGCCATTCGCGATTCCCATGATCATGCGAGCCACTTGGATCGGTGTGACGGTGATGGCTCCCTGGCCAATAGACATGTTGACCGCGTCCCCGGGGTACCACGGCTCGCCTACGAGCTGTTCTTTGGTAGCCGGGCTCGGGATGATGCCGTTGATCTCTCCCGGCAGATCGATCCCGGTGGGCTCCCCCAGCCCCATGAGAAGGGCGTAGTTCGCCAGCTCCTCACCACCCAGCCGGTAGCCCAGCGTATAGAAGACGACGTTCACCGAGTTCGCGATTCCGGTGATGAAGTCGATGCGGCCCCACGCTTTCAAATCTCTGAAGATCCACTGACCGAGCTGAAAGTAGCCCGGGGCGTCGAACATCGTCCGCCGTGAGACGATGCCGCGGTCGAGGGCCGCCGTGGCGGTCACCAGCTTAAACACGGACCCCGGTTCATAGGTCGCGCCCACGGCGCGGTTGAGCAGGGGCTTGCGCTGGTCGGCTGTGATCGCCTGCCACGCCGTCGATCCGATGCCCATGGCGAACTGATTGGGATCGTATGAAGGAAGACTGGCCATCGCGAGAATGTCACCGGAACGAGGATCCATGGCGATGGCCGCGCCTGCCCCCAACCCAGTGGCCTGCAGCGCGTCGTATGCGGCCTTCTGCACATCGAGATCGAGAGTCAACGCCAACGGGCGGCCGGGGAGGGCGGGAACGCGAGACAAAATCCGCAAGGGACGGCCGAGAGCGTCCACTTCCACCCGCATCCGTCCATCGACCCCGCGCAAGACGGCCTCATTCGTGCGCTCCACGCCCGCCTTGCCGATCAGATCACCCGGGCGGTAGCCCTCATTCCGCCGGGCTGCCAGGTCCTCGACATCGATCTCTCCGAGGTAACCCAGCACGTGGGCGGCGATCTTGTCGTGTAGGTAGTGCCGCACCGGCTCGACGAGGATAATCACCCCGGGGAGGTCAAGTCGATTTTCCTCGATCAAGGCGACGACGGCCGAGCCGACATCGCGCTTGATCCGCACGGGCTCGAACAGCCGCGGCCGGTTGGCGTCCACCCGACGCGTGATCTCTTCCGGCGTAATCCCCAAGATCGAAGCCAGGCGGGGGACGACCTGCGGCGGGTCGTGCAGTTCCAATGGCAAGACCGCTACAGTGAATGACGGGCGGTTGGAGACGAGGGGACGGCCTTTGCGATCGTAGATAATCCCACGCGGCGCGGACAGCGTGTAGTCGCGAATCCGATTCTCTTCGGACTGACGCAGGTAATACCCGCCCTGCAGCACCTGCAGTTGCCACAGGCGCACGAGCAGGATGCTCATCAGCACCCCGATGAGAAGGTTAATGACGAACAGCCTTTTGGCCGGCTGCTGATATTCCATCGCCGTTGATTCGCCGCCTAGTGCTCGCGCTGAAAGTGGGTCTCGATGACCCGGATGGTGCGGAACAGCACCGGAGCGATCGCGCTGTTCAGCACCGCCTGCATGATCAGCCGGGCCACAATGGCTGGCCAGGGCGGTACACCCAAGCCGACCAGGAGGGCCACGATGACCAGCAGCACTCCTCCCAGCAGTGTCCCGATGAAGGTGGCGATGGCGGGCAGGAGAGGGTTCTCAATATAGATGCTGCGCTCGAACATCCCGGAGGCGAATCCCACGACTAACTTGGACAAACCGTTGACGCCCAGCGGGCCTCCGCCGGACAGCAGGTCTTGCAGCAGTCCCGCTGCCACCCCCACCACCGCGCCACTTTCGGCCCCCCTGAGGATGCCCACTCCGACGATCAGGGGCACCAGGGGATCCAGGATCGCCCCCCACACCTGCACGCGCGCCAGCCATGCCGCCTGCACGAGCGCCAAAATCACCACGACGCCGGTGTAGGCTAGGACCCGACTCACGCGAACTTCTTAGAACCCGGCACCCTGCGCCGTTCGCCGGTCACACCGCCACCTCTCATCACATCTCCCACACCCCGCCGGGTTGCTCACAGCGGGAGCAAAATCAACACCTCTTCGAGACGGTCCAACGCCGCAGCGGGTTCGACTTCAGCTTCCAGAAGGAGTTCGCCCTCCTCCCGAACCACTCGGGTGATACGTCCTACCGCTAACCCCTTTGGAAAGACCCCACCCTGGCCAGAGGTCACCACCACGTCCCCGGGCTGCACGTCGCTCGTTCGCGACAGATACTTGAGGTGCAACACCCGTTCGTTGCGGCCCTCGACGACACCGAGATCTCGTACACGCTGGACAACCACACCCACTGTGCTGCGGGAGTCGGCGACCAGGAGAACTCGCGCCGTCGTCGGCGTGACCTCGATCACGCGCCCCACGACCCCGTCAGAGGTGACCACCGGCGCGTTCCGCCGGACCCCATCGCGGGTCCCGCGATCCACCTGCACCGTCCCAAACCACTTCCCAACGTCGCGTCCGATTACGTTGGCAGCGATCGACCGGCTCCCGACCTGGCCACGGAACCCCAGCAACCGCTCCAGCCGTTCCCCGGCCAGAGCCTGCTCCTGCAATGCCGCATTCCGCCGCCCCATCCCATCGAGGGCCTCCCGCAGCTTCGCGTTCTCGACGCGCAACCGGCCGATTTCCGTGTACAGATTCCACATCCGCTGGACTCCGTCCGCAACGCGCGCCATCCCCGTTTGCACCGGCACCAGCACAGTGAGCACCGTGGTGCCAATCGCCCCGACTTGCCTGCGGTCTGGACTGCGAGCTTGAGTGGTGAGCAGGGCAATCACGAAGACGAAAAGCCCGAAGAACAGCGCTAGACGCCGGCGGACGGCGATTAACTCACCCATGCGCGCCTCGGCTCACAGCTTCTTAGAGGTCACGAGCAGCCGTTTCATGGTCTCGAGCTCTTCTAGGGCGCGCCCGGTTCCCAGCGCGACCGCCGACATCGGATCGTCCGTGATAATCACGGGCATCCCCGTCTCCTCCCCCAGCAAACGGTCGATGCCTCGCAGCAGCGAGCCCCCCCCCGCCAAGACAATTCCATGGTCCACGATATCCGCCGCCAGTTCGGGTGGGGTACGTTCGAGTGTCTGTTTCACTGCTTCGACGATTTGCGCGACCGGCTCCGCCAGGGCCTCGCGCGCCTCGGAGCTTGTCATGCGCACGGTGCGAGGCAACCCACTTACCAAGTCCCTCCCCCGCACATCAATGCTCTGCTCTTCTTTCATCGGATAGGCGGACCCGATCGCAATCTTGATCTCCTCGGAGGTCCGTTCCCCGATGAGCAGATTGTACGCTCGGCGGCAGTACTGAATCAAAGCTTCATCCATCTCGTCCCCTGCCACGCGGATGGACTTGGACGTCACAATGCCGCCCATGGCGATGACCGCGACCTCGGTCGTCCCGCCCCCGATGTCGACCACCATGCTGCCCACCGGTTCGGAGATCGGCAACCCCGCCCCGATCGCCGCGGCCATCGGCTCCTCGATGAGATAGGCCTCGCGCGCCCCCGCCTGTTCGGTCGCATCGATGACCGCGCGACGCTCCACGCCCGTGACTCCGGACGGAATCCCCACGACAACGCGGGGCCGCAGCAGTGTCTTCCCCTTGAGGCCCTTACGGATGAAATAGGCCAGCATCGCCGCTGTGGTGTCGAAATCGGCAATGACGCCGTCACGCAGTGGCCGCGTGGCGATGATCTCGCCAGGAGTCCGCCCCACCATCCGTTTCGCCTCTTCGCCGACGGCGATGATGTGGCCGTCGGCGACCCGCTTCGCCACCACCGAGGGTTCCCGCAAGATGATACCTTCGCCCCGCACATAGATCAGGGTGTTGGCGGTGCCGAGATCGATCCCCATGTCGCGGCTCAGCCGGGAAAATAGGTAGTTGAAAGCCATAGGCCTCCTCAAGATGTCTGTGATTTTGTTCATGCCCGATCTGGCCATCGAGTACCAGCCGCCACCGTGAGTAAGAGGTCCATCTCGTGCACTTGGGCACCTGCTTGAGGGGAACCTGCCGATACCGCGCGGGTCACGGGCGACTCGCTCCCCCCTGTCCTCGGGAGGCCCGGGTCCATACTGAGCTCCAGCCGACTGCGATCCGTCTCAGTCTTGTGCCGCCCAAAACGCCGCCCCAAGTATAACAACGGGTCTAGAGGGTTTCAAACGGCGCGAAATTGGCTCCTGCGGAGCCTACTGGAGGAGCCGGAAGATCCACACAGCTATGACAATGCCGAGGAGAATGGCGACATTGAGGCGGACGGTGGTTCCGATCGTGACCGTGAACACCCGCATATCCAGAGTCAATGGCGGGTCAATCCCAGCGCGCACATCCTTGGCCAGCCAGGCCAGCGACGGATACGCCCCTACTGCCTCGGCGATGACGCTCCCCAACAGTGCCCCAAAGAAGATGACGAAAAAGAGGACCCACCATGGGCTGCGCAGGCGACGTGCCACGAGACCTCCTTCGACCCACCACCAGCCCGAGATTAGACTGGGCGGCTTACTCCACCCTTCGCGGCCGGCGCAGCGCCGACCACACCCCGGCGAGCATCCCGGCCACGGCGCCGACCGCCCACGCCGGAACGCCACGCAGGCGGGTGGCCTGGGTCGTCCAATCCACCGCGGTCCGCTGTGTCCACTGCGCGCGCCGATCCCACATCTGGCGGAGGGTTTTTAGATCGGTCGTGATGTCGCCTCGCAGCCGATCGATGTGCCCGTCGTCGGGAGGACCCGCGGGCGTCATCGCTGCCGTTCGAGCGCTTGCCGGATGGCCTTCCAGTCTTCCCGCAGACTGGTGAGGAAGTTGAGCCGCCGACGCTTCAGGCGGAGGCGGGCCACGAGCACGAGGGTTGCGACCACGGCCACCATGATGACGAGGACAATCGCCGTGGCCAACCACGGCGCCAGAATCTGCGCCAAGACGAGAATGAGGACGGCGACGGCAATCGGAATCATCAGCAAGAGCAGCGACAAGGCGGCCACGAGCAGAAGGAGGGAGATGCCTACGTCGCGCAGCGCGCCACGAATTTCCTGGCGTGTCAGGTCCATACGCGCTTCGAGCAACGCGACAATGTGTTGAAGTAGCCGGCCGATAATGCCGCTCACGGATTCCTGGTCCGACTTCTCTGACTTCTCAGGGTCCACCATCATCGCCCCCATCTGTGGTGCGGGACACTTATCTCCCCCACCCCTTCACCCGTCGCGCGCGCCCTCGCTGAGCGCGTAGCGGATCGCTTCGCGGACTGGCGTCAGGCGCAGGCCAAACACCTGGACTGTCCGATTCCCCTGGCAGACGTTGTCGACGAGGAGAGCCTCAAACTCGTCCTGCGTGATCGGCGGGTTCGGGAGGTAGCGAAACTCCCGCACCAGCGCCCGGGCCAGCCTCATCGGTATGTGCGCTTTCCACCGTCGCACGCCCAAGGCGCGGGCGATCTCGTCGAGCAGCGCCTCATAGGCTAACGCGTCTGGTCCACAGAGATCGTACGCTTCGCCCAGGATATCATGGCGCGTGAGTGCTTGGCGCACCACCTCAAGCAGATCGCGCACGTCCACCGGCATCGACCGGTACTGACCCGACCCAAACACCGGGACGACGGGCATCACTGCCCCTAAGGCCACGAGCGGCCCCCGCGGAGCTCCTAGGAGGTGGAACAGGTACCACGGCCCCAGCCGCACGACATCTGCCAACTGCTTGGCAGCGCCGCCTCCTGGTCCAAACACGAAGGAGGGGCGCAGAATCACGTAGGGAACGCCGCCGCGCCTGATCGCCTCCTCGCCCGCCCACTTCGATCGCAAGTAACGCGGGGCCTGCGGGCCCGCGCCTAGGGCACTCAGATGCACGAGGCGACTGACACCCGCGGTCCGCGCGGCTGCGGCGACTTCCGCGGCCCCCCGCCGATTGATCAAGTCGAATGTCGCACCAAGGCGCTCGCGAATCACCGCCACGAGGTGTACAACCGACGCGCACCCAGTGAAGGCGCGTTCGAGCGCCCCGACATCGCCGACGTCCGCGGAGGCAACCTCGCAGCCCAGCGCTCGCAGCTCCGCGAGGTGATCAGTCTTCTTGCTCTGAGGGTGCACCACCGCGCGCACAGCAATTCCCGCGCGGCGGAGTGTCTTCACCACGTGGGACCCAATGAACCCCGTGGGACCAGTGACTGCGACGAGGCCTTGTACGGACGCAACCGTGGCCATTGGGTGAGGTCACACCGCCAGGGCGGCGGAGGCCTCCGTCGACCCCATGGTCATCGGGACCGGACCACGACGAACTCCGTGAGGGCAAGGAGGCTATTCTTCGCTAGCCCCGGGGCGAGCGGCGCGAGAGCCTCGGCAGCTTGGCGCGAGTAGCGTCCGGCGGTATCGAGCGCGTAGTCAATGCCCCCGTACCGGACCAGGAGGCGCTGGATCTCGTCCCGATCTCCGTCGCGCGCTCCGCCCGCGAGGAGACCCAGGAGGCGCGCGCGATCCTGTGCGGAGGCTTCCGCGAGTGCGCGAATTACCGGGAGGGTTACCTTGCCGCTCGGGATATCACTGTGAATCGGCTTGCCCAGCGTGTCCTCCCGGCTCGTCAAATCCAGGGCGTCATCGGTAATCTGGAACGCCATACCCCAGTGGAGTCCGAAGGCCCCCAAGCGATCGGCGGCAGCGGAGTTTCCCGCGACCAAGCCCCCCGCCCGGCACGCCGCGGAGATGAGGTACGCGGTCTTACCCGCAATAATCTCAAAGTAGGCGGATTCGTCGCCGTGGGGCTCTTGTCCGAATTTGATCTGCATGATCTCCGCTTGGCTCATCTTAACGGTCGCGACCGCCAGCGTGGGGGCAACGTCCGGGTGACGGATGCGGCTGAGCAGATCGAAGGCTTTGGCGAACAGGTAGTCTCCCAACAGCACGGCAATCTGATTCCCCCACTGCACGTTTACGGTAGAGACTCCGCGCCGGATCTCCGACTGATCGATGATGTCATCGTGGATGAGGGAGGCCACGTGAATGAGCTCGACCGCGGCGGCGAGCCACAGCCGAGCCTCTCCCGCCCCCCCGCTCGCCCCCGCCGACAAGCAGACCAAAGCCGGACGGACCATCTTCCCGCGCGTGCTCAGCACGTGGCGGACGAGTTCGCTAACAAAAGGATCATCAGCGGCCAACTCACGCTCCAATAGCGCGTGAAGCAGGTCCAGATCCTCCTGCACAGGGGCGTAGATTGCGGCGAGATCCATATTATTTGCGGGGAGATCCATATTATAGGAGAGGGGTTCGTGACCAAACGGTAGCGCCCTCCGGCTGGTCCCCCAGCCGGAGGGCGCCCGCAGGGAGCGGCTACTGCACCTTAATGGAGGTCTGCATGCCGGCTTCCGCGTGACCGGCGATGTTACACATGACCGTGTAGGTGCCCGGTTTCAAATTCACGTTTACTTCTTTGGATTGCCCGGGTTGGATGCTGTCGACCTCGATGTTGGCTTCCTTGATGATGAAGTTGTGCTCGATGGAGCCGTCGTTCTTGACCGTCAGCTTCAAGGGGCCCGCTTTCAGTGCGGCAGTCGAAAATGTAATGGACCATTCCTTCTCGGAGACCGTGATGGCCGCCCCCGCGCTCGGGCCGCTCGGCTGCTCGCCACTGGGTTTCCCTCCCCCGCCGCACGACGCGGCGACCAGCGACACAAGCAGCACCACGACACCTACCCACATCCGTCTGTACATTGCATCCCTCCTGGAAGAGACTGCTCGGCTGCAAAAACCGACAACAGGATAACAGAGCAGGTTCTTGGTGACCAGGGCATCTGTGAAGACGACGGAAAGAGGCGCCGCGGGGCTAGGCTTCGGCGATCAAGCCAAAGGACGCAATGAACATCAGTAAGAGGAGCCAGGCAAGATAGAACAGCAGGTAGGCCAGGTGGACGCGCAGAGGCTTCTTCACGATGCATCACCCTCGGACGCGGCGGCGGGTTGCGCGACCGTGGGGCGACCGCCTCGGGCGGGGGCTGGCGCGGGCAGGGAGGCGATGCGCTCGACAAAGGCTTTTACCTGAGCCAGAAACCCCGGCCCGTCGTGCAGGCCGAACGCGAGCATCCCCAGGCGGGCGGGATCGACCCTGCGGCGTTGCAGGCGCCGCTGCAATTGCTCGATGCGATCCCGCATCAAGAAGTTCCCTTCCCGGTTGAGACAATCCCCATACGGACACCCGGTCACAAAGACGCCCGCCGCCCCGCGCGTCAGCGTTTCTTCTAGCCATGAGGGACGGACGAATCCCGAACAGGGCACACGGATGATGCGCACGTGGGGAAGCTCACGCAGATGCCCGCCCTCGGTGAGCGGCTTCAAGTCGACGCTCCAGTCGCAGATGAATCCGACCACGGTCGGCTCTGTCATGTTTGCATCGCGAGGTTGACCTGATTGAGCACATCGCGCTCCATCAACTTCGGAAGCTCGAGCGCTTCGAACGGACATGCGCCGATGCAGATCCCACACTCCACGCAGCGGGACTCGATGACGACCGCCAGCAGTGTGCGGTTGGCGGCCGCCTTGGTGAGTCCCGGCCCCGGTGAGGGGACCATGACGATGGCATTGTACGGACAGTCATAGTAACAGAGCTCGCAGCCTGTGCAGTTCCCGTCGACAACTTGGGCCACGCCGGCGTGGCGCACCTCCATCTGCGCGGGAGTTTCCCGCCGGCTCAGGTACGGAATCGCTAACCCGCCCACAAACAGCAGGACTAACAGCGCCACGACGCCTCCCGCCGGAAGGATGTTCATGAGCCAAAACGGGAGCATGAAGAACACATCCATGGGAAACTGGGTCGGCCGCGCGGCGGGAGCTGACGGGGGAATCGCATCCTGTGTCACGGGGATCACCCCGGCCAGCAAGAACACCAAGCCCACGCAGAAGAGGGTCCACACCCCGGGCGGCCAGATCTTTGGATGGCGCAACCGCAGGTAGTGCCACCACAGGAAGACGTACAGCGCCGAGGCGGGGCCGATGTGCAGATACAACAGCCGCACGAGCGTCGTGTCGCTGACGCCGACGCCGCCCAGGAGCAGATGCACCAACCCCTGACCGGCGGCCGGAATGCTGTACAGCATGGCGACGACCAGCGTCGTCAGCAGCTGCGCCCGTTCATCCCACACCAGCTGGTACCCCGTGACGCCCACGAACCCCGCGAAGAGGAGCAAGAACATTCCGGAGATCCAAGGGTTGTCGCGGGCGAACAGGTACCGATCAGTAAACCAGTTGCGGAACAAGTGCAGCAAGATGCCGACGATGAACCCGTCGGCCGCGTACCGGTGCACGCCGCGGATCACGCCGCCATACGGCACACGTTCGGTCAGGTATTGGATGGACGCGAACGCGCTGCCCAGACTCGCCTCATAGTAGAAGAACAGGAAGATGCCCGACAGCACCAAGGTGAGCAAAAAGAGGTTGGACAGACCCCCCGTGTAGTACAGTGGATTGAAGTCCGTGGGGTAGACCCGGTTGATCCAGACGTCCAGACGCAGGGTCCCCCGCAGCAGCGCGGTCATGGACCGCGCGTAGCGGCCGGTCGCTTGGTCAGTGGTTGCTGTGCTCATCGCTCCGCCTTCCGCGGTCCCACCAGACCCATTTTGCGTAACACCAAGACGATGAACGAGTATGCGAGGAGCAGCGCGCCGACCATCGTGCCGACCAGGTACCAGTGATCAGTCCCCTCGCCGTAGAGGATGCCAGCGGCAAACGCCAACGACAGCGCACTCAGAAACCCAACGGCCGCAAAGTAAGCGAACCTCACGCCCAGTCCTCCCCGGTCGCGATCGAGGGGCGCGGATGCCCCGCCCCTTCCACCTCACCGCATGCTGATCCGATTTCAGATACCGTCATGCTTGGTACTCTTTCGTGCCAAACTTTCCCTTGCCACCAGCTTCGAGTTCGGCGGTGGGGTCACTTGCGCTGCAGGAATCGTTCATAGAACGCAATCTCGCGTTTGACGCGGCCGGCGGAGCGATCCCACGCATACACCCAAAAGCCGAGGTAGAGAAACGACACGACAAACACCACCGTGAAGCCGAGCGTGTACAGACACGCCTCCAGCGTGGGCGTCTGCCACGCCACCTGCAATGCCCCCCATCCGGCGGCCAGCGACACCATCGCTATACCGAATGCGGCGAGGAACGCGACCCGCTGCCATAAGCGCCCCACCGGCTAGCCGTGGGCGGGCGCCCGCGCC
>DATGVF010000222.1:0-11039 GCA_035300645.1 bacterium | reverse complement strand
ACGTCCCCGCGCCGCATGAACGCCGCCAGAGGAAACGGCGCCGGCGCAGTTTCCTCTTGCTCTTTAAAGTCGTCCAGGTGCTCGACGACGTCGGCGAGGACTTGGTCCAGGTAGGCGATCACCTTGGGGTGGTCCGCATAGCGGTCTTTCAGCCGTGCGATAGGATGGCTGGCCGCCGACCGGACCACGCGCTGCTCCAGCTCGCGTAGTCCATCGCGGGCATCGCGTTCCACGACCCGAACCCGTCGCAACGCCTCCGCGACTTCTTCCTGTAGGGTCCGCCCGCGGCGGTTAATCTCCTCCTGCTGCTCGGGGGGGAGGACATTAAACTGCTCCGCACTGATGGGCTCCCCGGACGGTCCCACCGGCACGGTGGCGATCCCGGTCGGCAGACGCTGAATGGCAAACCCCAGTTGCCGCGCTTTGGCCTCCAGCTCACGCCAGATCTCCGTGGTCTTCTGTTCGAAGGAAGCGACGAGCTCACGGCGGCGCGTCTCAAAGGTGTCACTGGCAAAGACCTTCCGAATGGCGTCCTTGAGCTCGTCGATCAACTCTTCCATGTCCTTGCGGAATTTCGCGCCGGACCCGGGTGGCAGCGACAGCGCAGACGGCTGGTCGGGCTGCTGGAAGTTATAGACGTAACACCAGTCCGGCGGCACAGGGCGGGTCGCGGCCGCGGCAGACACTTTCTTGCGGGCGTAGGTCGTGCGCCCGGTGCCCACGGGACCCGCGATAAACATGTTGTAGCCGGGCTGGCGCAATGTGAGCCCCAGGTCCAGCGCCCGCACCGCGCGATCCTGACCGACGATGACTGCCTCGGTTCCCGCGAGATCAGCCGTGGTCTGGAAAGAGAAGGTTCGAGGGTCACACACCCACCTGAGCTGGTCGGCGGACAGGCGGTAGCGGTTACGCTGATCGTGACTCACGGGGAGAACCTCCAGGGGGATGCGGTGTGGGCCTATCCGGCTGCACTGACAGGTTCTCGTGCTGGCGATGAGGTCCTCTGCTCGCGCGAGAGGCCATGTCCACGGAAAGAACGGCGAGGGACTGAGTGGAGAAACACAACCCAGCGGGTGGTACCCACTTAAGCCGGGCAAACCTGGGAGGGGCTAACGTCCTCCCATCTAATCAAGCTTCCCCGCTGGCAGGATCAGCGGACACTCGGGACAAGCCGACAGGTAATCCGGAACGACTTTTCGCGGGAGCTTACGGCTTTTTGGTCGGGGTGGGAAAGGGAATGAGCCCTGTCTGCCGGCGCTGCTGCAGCTCTTTGGACTGGGGGACGCGTGGATGGTGGAGCAGGTTGAAGTCCAGCCGTTTGCCGCACGCACAGATGCGCTCCAGCTGTTCGTTCGCATCCACAAAAATCTTCCCTGACTCCTCCGCCCGCTTGCGCGCGGCCTCGACAGCCCCGGACCGGATGTCGTCCTCATCCTCCTGTCGTCCCATCTCGCGCGGGGCGGACCCGCTCAGCTCATAGAGCAGCGTCTTTGGATAGTACACGCTGTAGGTGCGGCCGCAGCCGCCACAGGGAAATGTGAATACGAGGGCCATAACTGTATTGTAGGAACGGGTTGGGGGACCGTCAACGCTCCCGCCCGCGCGGGGGCGTCGGGCAAATCCTTCGGTGCTATAGTGGAAAGGACGCGACTCAACATCATGGAGGGAACTCCGATGGGGCGGTGGACTGCAGCATTCGTGGTGCTCGTTGCGTTCGGGAGTATCGCGTACCGGGCCGGCCAATTGTCCGGGGCCTCTGCGCACGCAGCTCCTCAGATCGCCCTCCCCGCGCAGTTCACCATGCCACCAGAAGTCATTCCGGTCCCCGCACCCAGCCGACCGGGGCAGACACCGGGTCAAAGCCAGGACTGCCAGCCGATGATCCTCTTCTACTATAATGGCAAGCTCTATCAGTTGATGCCGGGACCGGATAACCAGTTCGGTCCTCCGAGCAGTCCGCCTGAGTACTACCCTCTGCGCCCCTATCAAGGCCCGCAGATTCCGGGGCTCCCGTTCGGCCCATCCCCCCTCCCGGGGCCTCAGGTGCCCAGATTCCGACCGGTACCACCGCGGTTCTAGGCCCGCGAACCCGGTGCGCGCCGCCAAAAACCCTATCCTGCGGGGGAAAAAGGGCGAGATGCCCACGCCCTCTCGTGCTCGCGCCGCTGCGCGTACTGCGCTAGTTGATGCGCAGTGGCCCCCGCGTCCCATCCCAGTTCTCGGGCCATGAGTTGCGCTACCGTGGGCGCGACAGTGTCTGCGGCCACCGGATCGAGCACGGCTAACCGCGTGCGCAAGAAGAGGCAGTCGGTCAACGTGACCGCCAGCTCAGCCCGACAAGCGTAAACGATCTCGGCAGCACTTACGGGGAAGCTGTCTCTGAGCCTCGCGCCCAGAGCAGGCTCGCTGTGGATCAGGGCCAACAGATCACCCGCCGCGCCACCGTAGTTCTCCAAGAGATGCGTCCGCTGGTCGGCTGCGAGGGGGGAGTGCGTCAGGGTTGATTCAATCTGCGCCGCGTCGACAGCGCCCCACAGCGGCAGCGTCGCCGTCACGCATCGCCGGCGCGTCCCCTCACGTGCGTCGATCGCATCGACGGTGGCCTCGGCCATCGCGCGATATGTCGTCAGCTTCCCACCGATGATGCTGATCAATCCCCCACGCGATGCCGCCACGCGGTGGTCACGAGCCAGTGCTGCTGTAGAGTGCTCCGCCGCCGCCACGAGTGGCCGGATGCCCGCGTAAGCTGAGGTGATATCGGCAGGACCCAGCGGGCGGCGCAGGTACCGGTTGGCGTGATGGAGCAGATAGGTGACCTCCTCGGCTCTTGCCACCGGGGCGTCCAGGTCGCCGCCATACGGCGTATCGGTTGTCCCGAGCACGAACCGATCGGCCCAAGGGATGACGAACGCGATGCGCCCATCATCTGTCTCCGGAATCACCAGTGCCAGTGAGGTCCGCACGGCACCCGGCCGCAACACGACGTGTGTGCCGAGGCTGTGGCGCATCTGAAAGGGTGCGGGTCCGTCGAGAGCAGCCACGCGCTGTGCCCACACCCCAGTCGCGTTGACCACATGTTTCGCCTCCACCTCGAAGACACCGCCGGTGAGCCGCTCTTCGATCCGCGCGCCGGCGACCCGTCCGCCGCGGCGCATCAGGTCCACCACGCGACAATAGTTGGCCGTTTTCGTGCCATACGAGCGAGCGGCGCTCAGCACCGCGTGCGTGAGGCGGACATCGTCCGTGCGGGCATCGTAGTACACGAATGCAGCGCGCAGTCCGTCGAGGCGGAGGTCCGCGGCCTGTTGTGCCACCTGTATGCGGGAGATCGACCGATGGTGCAGTCCCGGGTCGCGGGCGAACAGATCGTAGACGATCAGCCCGGCACGCACCCCCAGCGGCGCCAAAGGAAGCGCTAAGGACGGCAGGCGCAGCCCCAGCGGGCGGCGTGCCCCAGCATAAAGAGGAAGAAGAAAAGGGAGGGGGCGCACCAGATGCGGGGCGAGCCGTAGCAGGCGACGGCGTTCGCGCAACGCCTGGTACACCAACCCCAGGTGGCCCTGCGGGAGGTAGCGGACACCCCCGTGCACGAGTTTGGTAGATCGGCTGCTGGTGGCGCTAGCGAAGTCAGCTTGCTCGACGAGCCCTACCCGGTACCTGCGGCTCGCCGCATCCAGTGCGACGCCGGCGCCGGTGATCCCCCCGCCGACCACCAAGACCTCCACACCACGTCGCAGCTGGTCGAGCTGATGGCTGCGGGACACAGTCATAGGGACGTTTGTGCTGATGGGGAAAGATCACTCCCACGAAGCCTTGAGTCGATTTCCTGGACGGAGCTCACCCTTCCCGCACCACCCAGGCCCGGCTCCGATCCACTGCGCGGCGCCAGCCTTGATACCCCGCCTCACGTATGGCCTCTGGCCACTGCGGTTCGAAGACCCGCTCCACGCGCCAATTTGCCCGCAGGTCATCCAAGCTCGACCAGAATCCGGTCGCCAGGCCCGCCAGATACGCAGCGCCTAGAGCTGTCGTCTCGTGCACCGTCGGCCGGACCACCGGCACACCGAGGATGTCCGCCTGTAACTGCATCAGGAAATTGTTCCGGACAGCGCCACCGTCGACCTTGAGGGCGTCGAGTGCACTCGCCGCGTCCCCTCGCATCGCCTCGACCACCTCACGCGTCTGATAGCAGATCGCCTCAAGCGTGGCCCGGATGAGGTGGCGGCGGTCGGTGAAACGGGTCAGGCCGACGATCACCCCCCGCGCGTCCATATCCCAATGCGGCGCGAATAGGCCCGAAAACGCCGGCACGAAGTACACCCCGCCGGTATCCGGCACCGACTGCGCGGCGGCTTCCGTCTCACTCGCATCGGCAATGAGGCCCAAGTTGTCCCGCAGCCACTGCACCGCCGCGCCGGTCACCGCGATCGCCCCTTCCAGTGCATAGACCCGGTGTCTCGGCGCCAGACCATACGCCACGGTGGCCAGCAATCCGTTTGCGGAGTGGACAACCTTCCCGCCGGTATTCATCAGCAAGAAGTTCCCGGTGCCGTAGGTGTTCTTGGTATCCCCGGGGTCGTAGCAAATCTGCCCGACCAGCGCGGCCTGCTGGTCGCCGAGAGCCGCGCACACCGGCACCTCGCCTGCGAGTGGCCCATCCCGACGCGTCGTCCCGTAGTATGTACTGTCGCTGGAAGGCCGGATGGCCGGGAGACAGGCTCGGGGAATCTCCAGATAGCGCAGGATTTCCTCGTCCCACTCCAGCGTCTCCAGGTTCATCAGCATCGTGCGCGAGGCGTTGGAGCAGTCTGTGATGTGCACGCCGCCCTGCGGCCCACCGGTGAGCCACCAGATCACCCACGTGTCGACCGTGCCGAAGAGGACCTCCCCCCGCTGCGCATGCCGCCGCACACCCGGGATGTTGTCTAGCATCCACTTCAGTTTTGGTCCAGAGAAGTAGGTGGCGCTGACTAGACCCGTGTAGCGTTTTACATACGACTCGAACCCGTCGTCGATAATCCGCTGGCAGATGTCGCGGGTGCGGGTGTCCTGCCAGACGATCGCGTTATAGACCGGAGTTCCCGTGCGCCGGTCCCACACAATCGTGGTCTCGCGTTGATTGGTGATCCCCACCCCGGCGAGCTCGCCCCATCGCACCCCGCCCGCCTCACACGCCGCCCGGATGACCTGCTGGCTTTTCGTCCAAATCTCCAGGGGATCGTGCTCCACCCATCCCGGCTGCGGGTAGTGCTGCTGGTGCTCCTGATAGGCGCTGCCGCGGACCTCTCCGCTGTGGGTAAAGATGAGACAGCGGGTTCCCGTTGTGCCCTGATCCAGGGCCGCGGCGTACACCGGCTGAGCCACAGTGCGCTTCCTCCCACAAGCCCCTGCGTCACAGCACCCCCGAATGGGCACTGTTGTATCGTGAAGCCACCTCGGTCGTTCGGGGTCTTGAAGCCATCTCCTCGCCCAGGCTACACTCGTGGCGGTACCTGTGCCGTTCCCATCCATTCGAGTCCGATCCCAAAGGGGTGAATCATGAAGTCCCGCACACTTGTGATCGCTCTGATCACGCTCGTGCTTGCAGTGACCGCATTTATCCCGCTCGGCCCGCACGCGTGGGCGCAGGCCCCGGCGCGGACCCAGCTTGAGTTCTGGCACGCAATGAAGGCGCCGCTGGGACCATTGCTGGAGGGAATTGCCGCTCGATTCAACACCTCACAGCCTCGCTACACGGTGAACGCCACGTTCAAAGGAGAATATCCCGATACGATGGTGGCGGCCATCGCCGCTTTCCGGGCGGGGAAGGCGCCGCACATCGTGCAGATGTTTGAGGTCGGGACGGCGACCATGATGGCGGCCACGGGCGCCATCAAACCGGTGCATGAACTCATGAAGGACGCCGGGGTTCCGTTCGACCCCGCGGTCTACCTGCCCGCCGTCCGTGGCTACTACAGCAGTGCCGACGGCAAGATGGTGGGGATGCCGTTCAATAGCTCCACCCCAGTCCTCTGGTACAACAAGGATGCCTTCCGCAAGGCAGGACTGGACCCCGCCGCCCCGCCCAAGACCTGGGCCCAGCTCCGAGAGGCGGCCCTCCGGATTCGCGCCACGAACGCCTCACCGTGCGGCTTCACCACGGCGTGGCCCACCTGGGTGCAGTTCGAGACTTTCGGTGCGCTCCATGACATCCCGCTGGCCACCCGCGCGAATGGCTTTGAGGGGTTCGACGCCGAGCTCACGATCAACCAACCGCTGTACGTCCGCCACGTGCAGTTCCTAATGGACATGCTTAAGGAAGGCGCGTTCAAATACGGAGGACGCGACGGGGCGGCGGACGCCCTCTTTCCGTCCGGAGAATGCGCCATGATCACGGGCTCTTCGGCGCTATATGGACGGGTGGCGCGCGAGGCCAAGTTCGACTGGGGCATCGCCTACCTGCCCTACTACGATGATGTGAAGGGCGCGCCCAAGAATTCCATCATCGGCGGAGCGGCGTTTTGGGTGATGACGACGCCCCGGCGCACCTCTGATGAGTACCGCGGGATCGCGGAGTTCTTCCGCTTCATCGGGTCCGCAGAGGAAGCCGCCAAGTGGCACCAGGAAACAGGGTATGTGCCGATCACTTACACCGGCATGCAGCTGACATCGGCGTCGGGCTACTACCAGCGATTCCCGTGGGCCGAACTCCCCATCAAGCAGTTGACGCGCACCATCCCCACGAAGAACTCCAAAGGCGTCCGGCTGGGCAACATGCCGGAGATCCGGGTGGTCATTTACGAAGAGCTGGAGAAAGCGTTCCAGGGGCAGCAGACAGCCCAGCAGGCGCTGGATAATGCCGTGCGGCGCGGCAACGACATCCTGCACCGCTTCCGGCAGACCGTCGCCCCGTGATAGACACCTCGACGACCTGAATGGTACGTGCGGCCTCGCTCGCGGTGTTTCCCCGAGCGGGGCCGCACCAATCGTGAACTCACCGATGCCTGCAGCGGAGTCAGCTAAGCGGTGAGCCGCCGGGCCATCTTCCCGAACCGCCTGCTGCCGTACTTGCTTGTGGCCCCGCAGATGGCCGTCGTCCTCGTCTTCTTCTACTGGCCGGCGGCGCAGGCCGTCGTGCAGGCGACCCTTCGTCAGGATCCCTTCGGGCTCCACTCCCAGTTCGTCTGGTTCGAGAACTTCAGCCGGGTCCTCAGCAACCCGTTCTATCTGGGCTCGCTGCGTGTGACGCTCGTGTTTGCTGTCGCGGTCATCGCCCTCGCGATGTCGGTCGGGCTCGGGCTGGCGATCCAGGCGGATCGGCAGGTCCGCGGGGCGACCATCTACAAGACGCTGCTCATCTGGCCGTATGCGATCGCGCCGGCGGTCGCGGCCGCGTTGTGGCTGTTCATCTTCCACCCGACCATCGGGATGCTGGGGCGCGCGCTGGTGCGCAGCGGCATCGCCTGGGACTACACGCTCAACAATAACCACGCTCTGCTGCTGGTCATCATCGCCTCGGCCTGGCGGCAGGTCTCTTACAACTTCCTCTTCTTCCTGGCGGGGTTGCAGTCCATCCCGCCCTCCCTCGTGGAGGCGGCGGCCGTGGACGGCGCGGGCTCCCGGCAGCGCTTCTGGAAGATCATCTTCCCCCTGCTGTCCCCGACGACATTCTTCCTCCTGATCGTGAACATCATCTACGCGTTTTTCGACACCTTCGGGGTCATCCACGCCCTGACCCGCGGGGGACCGGGGAAGGCGACGGAAACCTTGATCTACAAAGTGTACACGGATGGCGTCATCAATCTGGACCTGGGCGGGTCTGCGGTGCAGTCCGTGGTGCTGCTGCTGGTCGTGATCGTTCTGACCTCCGTCCAGTTTCGGTATATCGAACGCAAGGTGCACTACTGATGGCCCCTCGCTGGCGGTCCGGCAGCTGGGCCACGCACCTTATTCTTCTCACCGGCGTCGCCGTCTTCGCCTTCCCCGTGTACCTCGCGGTCATCGGATCCACATCCGACCTGGGAACCGTGAGCCGCGGGGAATTGGGGCTGACGCCGGGCCCGTATCTCGTGCGCAACTATGGACAGACTTGGTCGACGGGGAGCGGCGAACGGATCAGTGGGACGCCGGTCCGGCGGATGATGACCAACAGCTTGATCATGGCCGTGACAATCGCCATCGGGAAGATCAGTATCTCCTTGCTGTCAGCCTTTGCCGTGGTCTTCTTCGAGTTCCCGCTGCGCATGTTCTTTTTCTGGATGATCTTCGTCACCTTGATGCTTCCGGTGGAGGTGCGCATCATCCCGACGTTCAAGGTGATCTCTGACCTCGGCCTGGTGAACACGTTCCCGGGGCTGACGGTGCCGCTCATCGCGTCCGCCACTGCCACACTGATTTTCCGCCAGTTCTTCCTTAGCGTCCCGGACGAACTGGTCGACGCCGCGAAGGTGGACGGCGCGGGGCCCCTGCGGTTTTTCTGGAGTGTCTTGCTGCCGCTGTCGACAACGACGGTGGCCGCGTTGTTTGTGATTCTGTTCATCTACGGCTGGAACCAATACCTGTGGCCGTTGTTGATCACGACCAGCCAGCAGATGGACACGGTGGTCATCGGCATCACGAAGATGATCGGGACGGGCGAGTCGCTCGTGGACTGGCCGATCATTATGGCCACAGCGGTGCTGGCCATGCTGCCGCCCGTCCTGGTGGTGATCTTCATGCAGCGCTGGTTCGTCAGGGGCCTGACAGAAACGGAAAAGTGAGCCCCACACCGCAGATCATCGCGCACCGAGGCGCCTCCGCTGAGGCGCCGGAGAACACGCTGGCGGCGTATCGCCGTGCCCTGGCGATCGGGGTGCACGGGGTGGAATTGGACGTGAACCTCAGCGCCGACGGAGAACCCATGGTGATTCACGACCACGTGCTGGACCGCACCACCGACGGGCACGGCCCGGTGGGCGCGCGAACCTTCCTCGAGTTGCGCCAGCTCGATGCGGGCCGATGGTTTGGCGAGGGCTTTGCCGGAGAACGCCTACTGACGCTCGCGGAAGCATTGGACGTCCTGCGCGCC
Organism: bacterium; assembly: GCA_035300645.1. Taxonomy (GTDB): domain Bacteria; phylum Sysuimicrobiota; class Sysuimicrobiia; order Sysuimicrobiales; family Kaftiobacteriaceae; genus 13-1-40CM-64-14. The sequence continues at coordinate 1,993 of DATGVF010000222.1, read as the reverse complement.
GTACGGGTGATCGTCGAGATCAAAGCCGGGCTAGGGCGCACTCCCGGCATTGCGGCTCGGGTGGCCGACGTCATCCTTGCATCGGCTCATCGCGAGGTCACCGTTTCCTCGTTTGACCATCCTTTGCTCGTCGAAGTCAAGGCCGCGTTGCCGGAGCTCGACACCGCGGCGCTGTACACGGCGCGGCCGATAAACGCCCTACGCCTGGCGCAGGATGCAGGGGCTGGGAGCTTGCAGCCCTACTGGTTCTGGCTCACGCCGGATGTCGTGACAAGCGCTCACGCCGCCGGGCTGCGCGTCGAGACTTGGGTCGTCGACGAGCCGGCGGATCAATCTCGTGTAATCGCCATGGGGGTAGATGCGGTCATGACCAACTACCCCCGCCGGCTCCGCGAGACGTTCACTGCCTTGCAGCTCCCGCTGCCACCCCCGCGCTAGGGCGACCGGGGAGTCAAGCGCGTCTGAATCGCCTCCAGCGTGGCCGGGACGGGAGGCGGAAGCTTTGCCCGCGATTGAACGACCTCGGGGTCCTTCAGGCCGTGTCCCGTGAGCACACACACCACTTCGCGGGGACCCTTCCCCGCGCGGACCAGCTTCAGTACCCCGGCCACCGACGCGGCAGACGCCGGCTCCACGAACAACCCTTCGCGCGCCAGGTCGTCCTGCGCCGCAAGGATCTCGTCGTCAGACACGCTCATGAACTGCCCCCCCGAGTCCCGCACTGCGGCGACCGCGCCGTCCCAGCTGGCAGGGCGGCCGATGCGAATGGCGGAGGCCACGGTGCGGGGCCGCTCGATGGGATGGCCCAGCACCAAGGGGGACGCGCCCTCGGCCTGGACGCCGATCATCTGGGGCCGCGACCTAATACGCCCCACTTTCTGGTAGTCCGAGAATCCCGCCCAATAGGCCGTAATGTTCCCGGCATTCCCGACGGGGAGGGCCAGCGCTTGCGGAGCCCGCCCCAAAGCGTCGCAGACCTCAAATGCCGCTGTTCTCTGCCCGGCGATGCGGTGTGGATTCGTGGAGTTGACCAGCGTGAGGCCAAACCGAGCCGCTCCCTCACGCGCTAAGTCCAAGGCGCCGTCGAAGGTCGCCTGCACGCGGATGAGGGTCGCACCGCAGGCGATTGCCTGGACCAGTTTGCCCAGCGCGACGCCGTCTGCGGGAATGAGGAGGACGCACGACAGGCCCGCGCGTGCCGCATAGGCGGCGGCCGAGGCCGCCGTATTCCCAGTTGATCCACAGATCACCCCACGGGCGCCGGCTTCCACCGCCTTCGACACCGCAAGGGTCATCCCACGGTCCTTAAACGAGGCGGTGGGGTTGGTAGCCTCGTACTTGACGAGCAGACGGATGCCGTACCGCTCGCCCAGGCGGGACTCCAAAAGCGGCGTACCACCTTCCCGCAGCGTGATGATCGGCGTAGCAGCGGTGACGGGAAGATAGGACCGGTACTCCTCGATGACTCCTCGCCAAGTGCGGGGGGCGGGGACCTTCTCGACACGCACGGGGTGACGCACTCGACGCACGGATCGTCTAGCCATCACACAACCTCTTCGCCTCAGACGACGGAACTTTGGACCCCGACGAGCTGGGTACCTCTCCTTCGTTGTTCTCCGGTGAGCAGGGTTTGTCCCCGTCATTGGGGGTTGGCAGGGTCAGGACCTCTCGGTAACATGGATAGTACACAGGAGGAAACTAACGATGGCATTGCCGGAGAACGTGAAGAAGTTCTTGGCCAAGCCGAACGTCGCTGTGGTGGCCACGGTGAGCCCTTCGGGCCGGCCGCAGGCAACACCGGTGTGGTTCATGCTCGATGGGGAGGACATTCTCATCAACACCGCCAAGGGCCGCGTTAAACTGCGTAACCTCCATGCGAACCCTCGGGTCTCCCTCGCCATTGTTGATCGCGAGAACCCGTATGCGTACGTTCAGATTCAGGGAACCGTGACGGGGTTCGACGAGAAGAATGGGGCCCGCGACATCGACCGCC
>DATGVF010000221.1:0-15031 GCA_035300645.1 bacterium | reverse complement strand
GGTCCGCGCGTTGGTGCATCACGAGCACACTCGGGGGACGTGCGCCACGTTATCAGACTGCATTGTACTTGTCAATATATTCGGTCATCTCACACTATCTCCCCGGTGTAACTTCGTGGAGACGCGGCGCGACCCGCCAGCTTCCCGGTCCGGATCCCGGAATGATGCAGGGCAAGGGCGCGTTTTGCAGGAAAGGTGCAACACCCTATCACGCGCAACGCGGCGCACCGACCGAGAAAGACGGGAGCCACCCATGAACGAGCAGAGGAAGCAGTTGGAGGGAATTCACCACGTCACCGCGATCGCCGGTGATCCGCAAGAAAACGTCGATTTCTATGTCGGCATCCTGGGTCTGCGCCTGGTCAAACGCTCCGTGAACCAAGACGATCCGGGGACCTATCACCTCTTCTATGCAGACGCCGTCGGGACCCCAGGAACAGACCTGACCTTTTTCACCTGGCCCAGTGCACGCCATGGCCGAACGGGAGCGGGTCAGGCCGTAACAGTGTCGTTGGCGGTTCCTCCCGACGCGCTGTCGTACTGGACGAACCGGTTCGCCGAACACAGCATCGCCTTTGAAGGTCCTCGGCGGCGATTCGACGAGGACGTGCTCGCGTTTTCGGACGTGCACGGTCTGGCCGTCGAACTCGTGGCCGCTCCTGACGCCCTGGCGCGCCGGTGGCAGTACTGGGCGGATGGGCCGGTACCTGCCGAATTCGCCATCCGAGGCATCCACGGGGTCACCGTGCAAGAACGCGCGGAAACGCCGACGACGCCCTTTCTCACCGGACCCCTCGGATTTCATTTGACTAATGAGACCGACCAGCGGAAGCGCTTTACCGTCGGCACGGGAGGATCCGGAGCGCATCTGGACCTGATTGCGGACCCGAACATTCCCCGCGGACAGGTCGCGGTCGGCACGATCCATCACGTGGCGTGGCGGACACCCGACGACGACCAGCAGCGCCAGTGGTGGCAAGAAATCCAGGGGCTGGGTGTGTCCATCAGCGAGATCATCGATCGATTCTGGTTCCACTCGATCTACTTCCGCGAGCCCGGCGGTGTGCTCTTTGAGATCGCCACCGACGGGCCGGGGTTCAGCGTCGACGAAGCGACAGACGATCTCGGGACGCGGCTCGTGCTGCCCCCGTGGCTGGAGCCCCGGCGCGCGGAGATTGAACGCGCGCTGCCCCCGATTGACCTCTCCCGGGTACTCCGAGAGGTACGCACGGGCGCGCGCGCATGACATCGGGCCGCACGCTCGCCGCACGATGGCGAGCGGCCTGCCTACCCTTCCGCGGGTGATGCCGGCAGCTGCACGACGAACCGGCTGCCCCCGGCGGGGCGATTCTCGGCGCGCACGCTGCCTCCGTGAACCTCGACCAACAGCTTCACGACTGCCAAACCCATTCCGGTTCCCCCGCTGGCCCGCGACCGGGACGGGTCGACCCGGTAGAACGGCTCGAAGATGCGGGAGAGATCCTCAGCGGGAATCCCCGGGCCGTCATCCTCCACTTCTACTGTCACCCACCGGTCCTGGTCGACTGTCTCTTCCTTCACGATCACCGTCACCTGCCCACCGGCGGGTGTGAACCGGACGGCATTGTGCAACAGGTTCTGCACAACTTGGCGCAGCCGATCGGGATCCACGGCGGCGGTCGTCTCCCCCTCCACACGCACGCTGGTCGACACCTTGCGCTCGTCGGTCCACACCTTCATCGCGTCCACCGACTCTTGACACAGGACCGCGAGGTCGACGGACCGCCGGCGAAGGCTCAACTGCCGGGCGTCGGCTAGGCTGAGATCGCGGAGATCAGTAATGAGCTGACTGAGCAGTGCGCTCTGGGTGTGCAAAGTGGCAATGAGATCCGGCGTTGGCGCGCGGACTCCATCTAGCATCGCTTCGAGATTCCCTTCGATAATAGATAGCGGTGTCCGCAGCTCGTGCGCGATGGCCGCGAGCAACTCTTGACGTTGTCGTTCACTCTCCCGCAGGCGGTGGGCCATGGAGTTGAACGCACTCGCGACGTCTTCGAGCTCGCCCACTCCGCGGGGGCCGACCTCTTGCTGAAAATCACCACCGGCGACTCGTGTCACCGCGTCGTGCAGTTCCTGAAGGGGGTGTGACAGTCGCCGGGCGAGCACGAGACCGACGGCGACGGCAAGCAGTCCGGCCGTCCCGCCCGCCAACCAGAGCGATCGATTGAAGTCGGCTTGAAACAGCCGCTGCGAGAGGACAAACAGCGGGGGGTTAATGGCCCGAAAGAATCCCTCGCGCACCATGACGGGCTGATCCGCGAGCCACGGCACGTCCCCCCGTCGAATCCGTTCGTGGATTTCGGTAATTTCCCAGGCGTTGATCTCCCGCGCCCAAAAGGCGACCACGGCGACGGAGAGGAATGCGACGGCAACAAACGCGAGGGAGAGCTGGACGCGCAGCGACTGCGAGCGCGGCGGCGGGTTACCCATTGACGGCGGCGGCGAACTTGTATCCGGCCCCGTACGCAGTCAGGATGAACTGGGGCTCCCGCGGATTGGGCTCGACTTTCTGGCGCAGGTTCTTGACGTGCGCGTCGACGGTGCGCTCAAACCCTTCAAACGCATAGCCGTAGATGCGGTCGATCAACTGCAGCCGCGTAAAGACCTGCCCCGGATGGCTCGCCAGGACTTCCAGCAGTCGCCACTCCGTGGGCGTCAGGTGACACGACTCTCCACCTCGTCGCGCGTCCCGCCCGCGAAAGTCTACGGTGAAGTCGCCGAGCTGAAGAATATCCCGGCCTTCATGACGATTGCGGCGGAGAACCGCTCGGACGCGGGCGACAACTTCACGGGGGCTGAACGGCTTCGTCACGTAGTCATCCGCCCCAAGCTCCAGCCCGCGGATCTTGTCGTCCTCACGATCGCGCGCGGTTAGCATGATAATCGGAATGGGCATCAGCGCCCGGATCCGGCGGGATACTTCCCAACCGTCCAGGTGGGGGAGCATCAAGTCCAAGACGACGAGGTCAGGCGAGGCGGCCTCCACCGCACGGAGGGCCGCCTCGCCATCGGCCGCGACGATCACACGATGACCATCCCGCTCCAGGTACGACTGCAGCAGGCTGGCGATCTCCTTCTCATCATCGACCACGAGCACTGTGGGCACGCGCACTCCCTTTCCCGCCATCGTGCGTATCCATTGCGCCATGGAAACGGCCCGAGGGGCCGTTGGTGGCACTACGGCCGCACTCCGAGCGTCAGCGTGACCTCGACGCGATTCGCATCCCGTCGCACACCGAGGCGCACGCTCTGCCCCGGCTGATGTTGACCAACCGCGGACAGCAACTCCTCCCATGTATGAATCGCAGTCCCCGCAAAGTCCACGACCGTATCGCCCGGACGTAACCCGGCCGCCGCGGCAGGGCTGTCGGGGATCACCTGCCGAATTGCGGCGCCCTGGTCGGGCGCAGTCGCCGAACGGCCCTCAGGACCTGCAATCCCGATCCATGCCCGTTCGACTTTCGCCCCTTGGCGCAGCTGCGGAAGAGCGCCCCGGATTGCATCTTGGGACACGGCCAGCCCCGCGCGGCCGTTCGCGCGGTCGATGGATGCCGCCACGACCAACCCCACCACTTGGCCTCGAGTATTCAGCACAGGACCTCCCGACTCACCTGGTTGCACCACCGCGCTGAACTGGATGAAAATGTCGCGGACGAGTCCCGGCAGGCTGGTGTTGGTGGCCACGACCTCCCCTGTCGTCACGACACCCGGTCGGCCCCGGGGAGCGCCGACCACAAACACGGTCTCCCCCACACTAGGGGCCCCGTCTGCCAGAGGGAGTGTCGGGAGTGGGGATGAGGCAGCCACACGCAACACCGCCAAGTCACGGGTGGCATCGTAGCCAACCACCTGTGCGTCTAGCGGGCCCATTGAGGGGAGGGCCACTTGGACCTGCTGTGCGTGGCGGACGACATGTGAAGCGGTCACTAGCCACCCTTGAGAATCGATTACGAACGCCGTCCCCGTGACTTGTCGCGGCCCCGATGAGCCGCGCACCACGGCCACGGCCGGGGCGGCTTGTTGGAGAATGGCCTGGGAATCCACGGCCGGGGCTGCAGCGGCCTGGGGGGAGACCGCCGCCGCACCAACGGCGAGCAGCAAGACCATCGGTGCGAGCAGCCCCGACCGGGAGACTCGATTTCGAAACATCGCGAACACGTCCATCATCTCCTCATCTCCTTAGAATCAACTAAACACGATCTTGAGCATGCGATCGTCATGGGGACGGGGCGTTCCCCGTCCGTCGGTGTTGTTAGTGAGCAGATACAATGTTCCGTCTGGTCCCTCAAAGACGTCCCGGAGTCGACCTAGATCATCGCGGAAGTACACTTCCTGACTGCGCACCTGCGTGAACCCTGCCCCAGTCAGCAGCAGTCGGCGTAACGACGCCCCGCGCAGTTCGGCGACAAGCACGCTACCTTGCCACGGCCCCCGGGATGGCACGAGGATCCCTGACGGGGCCCAGGTGTCGCTGACTCCGCTGTCAGCTATCGGGTCGACAAATCTCGGGTCCCCGGCTCGTCCGGCCACGACCGGCCAGCCGTAATTGTTACCCGCCTTGATGACGTTCACTTTGTCGCGGCAGCACAGCCCAAACTCGCCCGTCGGCCCGTGTTCTGAGGCGTACATCGTCGTAGCCTGCGGGTGCCAGGCCAGCCCCTGCGCATTGCGGTGACCGAATGAGAACACTGGGGAACCCGCAAAGGGATTATCCGCAGGGATCGCGCCATCGGGATTAATCCGCAAGATCTTCCCTCCCAAGGCCGCACGATCCTGAGCCTGCGAAGGTTGCCGGGCATCGCCCGTGGTGACGTAGAGTTTTCCGTCCGGCCCGAACTTGATCCGGCCTCCATCGTGAACGACTGCGCCGGGAATCTGATCGAGAATCACGCGGTCGATTTCTCCTCGCCCATTCTGATCGATCAACCGTGTGACGCGGTTCCACAAGCGACCGTCCGCCTGATAGGTGTAGTAGACATACACGAACTTGCTGCGGGTAAAATCAGGCGCGAGCGCCAGCCCCAGCAGTCCTCCCTCCCCGACATGCGCGACGGGAATCGTTGCCCAGGGCTGGGGATCCAGTTTGTCGTTGCGGATGATGCGGATGCGCCCCGGCCGCTCCGTCAGGAACAGCCGGCCGTCGCCCGCAAACTGTGCCGCCCAGGGAATCTCCAGATCGCTGACGACCGTCTGCGTCTGGACGGGGCTCTGCGCCTGTCCGCGCGACGTGGTCCAGATCAGCCCCGTCGTCGCGGCCAGCACGAGGGCAACACCGAAACCCCCAAGTTTGCGCATGCGCGTCCTCTCCAAGTAGTCAGCTGCCTCGCGACGGTTCTACGGCGTTGAAGCGGGTCGCGCCGTGAAGCGAAACTCGATTCCGACCTCGTTCTGAGCGCGCAGGATGCCAAAAATATCCGGCGGAGAGAACCCGAAGTCGGTCATCAGCACTTTGGTGGTTGCCTGACCGGTGAGCTGCTGGCCGGTCAGCGTTATGGTGGCGTCGAAGGTCGTGGACCGCGGCACATTGCGTACCCGCAGCGTGCCGGAGATGCGTAGCGGGATCGGGCGGCCGTCTACATATTGCGCCGGGAGTCCTTCGATCTGCGTCGGGGTGAATTCCGCGGCCGGAAACTTCGCCGACTCCAGCCATTGCCGGCGAATGGCATTGTCCCGCCGGGCCACGTTCGACTGAAACTGGCTGATGTCGATGGTAATCGGGCCGATGCGGCTGGCCCGGGGGTTGACGCGGTCGACCGTCACCGCCCCTCGGATGGCTTGGGTCGTGCCGACCGCCACGTTGAAACGATTATTATCCGCGATGAGCGTCTCCCCGACTCGATAGATGACCTGAGACTCGGTGGGGACGATCACAAACTCCTGCGCGGCTGCAGGCGGCGAGGCTGGCTGAGCGTGGGCGGCAGGCGCGTACCCACGAACCCCGCCGACGATCATCGTAGCCGCCAGAACCGCACTCCGTATCGGCCCTCGCCACCATGCATGGCCTCTCATCATCGGACCCGCTTCCCCCTGTGCATTCACCCACCTCACGTTCTCATAGTGTAGGACGCATTTGAAGAACTTGTGAAGGTCGCGCCCCAACGGCGCCCGACAGGAAACACACCTATCGTGGTCAACGATTCAGGAGAACAGTTCCATCCGGCGCGGAAGCGCTCGCGTGAGGTGACTCTAATGCGATTGGAACCCATCGGCCGCCTGGAGATGCAGTACGATCCGAAGGCGGCGTGGCTACGGCCATATGGTGAGAAAGAAGGCGCTGGTTTTGGTTTCGGCAGCGGCCGGATGGTGGGGCCGCGGCTGCAGGGATCTGTAATCTGGGCCAACCACCCCCGTCGCCGGGAAGACGGCGTGTGGTGTCCGGACTGCCATGGATTCGTTACCACCGACGATGGAGCGCAGGTCGTCTTCTCGCTCCAAGGGTACAGTATCGATGAGGCGACCGCGACCCTGCGGCGCGCAATCGTCGCGGCGATGTGGCTCCGCGCTCAGGAGGAGCGGTACCGGTGGCTGAACTATCACCTGTGCGTCGGTGAAGGAGAAATCGACGAAGAAACTGAGCTATGGTGGTTTGATATCCGCGCGATCGTGAACGAAGTGGCCGTCGCTCCACCGAAACTCGCATGGGCGAAGCCGCCGTGGGCGTAGGCCCTGCCTCTATTGCGGGCACGACACCAACAGCGCGCGAGCGGTGAGTCCCCTAATCGCGGCCGGTGGCGTGGCTCATCGTGGACAGCAGGCCAGGAGGACGGAGGCGACATGAGGTTCATCATCGGTCTCATCTTGATCGCCCACGGGCTAGCGCACAGCCTGGGCTTTTTCGTCCCGTGGCGCATCGGTCCAGGCAAAAGTTCGCCCTACAATACGACGATCCTGAATGGCTTCGTCGACCTAGGCGACATCGGGATTCGCGTGATGGGCATCCTATGGCTAATTCCGGGCCTTGCCTTCGTCATGGCGGGCATTGGCGTCATGGCGGCATCGTCGTGGGGTGGAATCGTGACCCTTGACGCCGCCATGTTCTCGCTCATCCTCAGCATCATTGGATGGCCTGACTCCCGCGTCGGTGTCTTCATCAACGTGGCCATCCTTGCCTACCTCGGATTAGTGGGGCGGCTGCGGTAGGTTCTCCCATCTGCCTCCCCCGCCGGGGGCGGTAGTATATAATGTCGGAAAGACGAGCGGGTGTAGCTCAGTGGTAGAGCATCGGCTTCCCAAGCCGAGGGTCGCGGGTTCAAATCCCGTCGCCCGCTCCACGAATCCGCAAGTCTATCAAGGCGATTCGCACTTCCCTCAGTCAGCCAATCCTCCGGAAAGTGGTCTACCACCGCTTAACCACCGCTTCTAGAGTTGATTCCACTCCCAAATGATTCGGCCGGCGGCCTCAATTGGAGAGGGCTGACGGATCCTGCGGGCAAGGGCTAGGTGAGCAACAAGCCGAAGTGGCTCTGGTAGGGGCTATCGTGATTGCCTTCTGGGAGACGCTAGCTAGGACGATGCGACTCTCTGCGTGCCTGATCTCGCTCCTGGGCCTGACTCTTTTCCCCGCCATCTCCCCTGCTCTATCCATCGTGATGCCGACTATCGGGGAATTGGTACTGCAACCCGATCGGTTTTACAACCAGCAAGTGAGCGTCGCGGGCACCATCGCCGACTATAACGAGCACATCTCTACCCAGGGGAAGGCCTACAGTATCTTTCGCCTGGATAATGACCGTAGCGTCTATGTCTTCTCTGGAAGGCATCACAGACTGCATAGTGGGTTGAGGGTCAAGGTCACGGGGACGTTCAAAAAGGACAACCGTGTGGATAGTGCAGCTTTCTTCCTAGCGCTTAGTTCGAAAGAAGAACGCCCCGTCGACTTCCCTCTTGCTGGCAGGCTAATCGACGATGGTCCCTGCTGCGCATGTGGGTACTTTCGCTTCGCGTGGAGTGTGCGGCATCGACATCCTACAAGTGCGCCAGTAGTCGAGTTTTTCGACGAGATTCAGGGGTCGCATCTGTCGTTTGGAGCATCAGAAAAGGGCCAGGGGGACGCCGGTATATGCGACCCAATTCTCGCTGTGAACAGGACGGTTGATCGACTACTCGTCGATATTCAATACACGGTCGCATTTAAGGACGGAATCCAACTCCAGCGGATTGAAGTCCTGCGCTAGGAATCCAGACGGAAATCACTACAGGTGGGCCTTCACCATTTCTCGGCGAATTCAAATCCCGTCGCCTGCTCCACGAATCCTCAGGTCTATCAAGGCGATTCGCACATCCCGGTGGTTAGCCACTCCCTTGAAAAACGTCCTACCGCCGCTTAACCACAGCTTCTGGAGTTGCTTCGGGTAGCCCAAACCCCAAACGCTGTGTGACTCAGATAGTCTGATCACGCCACCACTTCTTGGGAGATCCCCTGCGCGGCAGGCGTGGCAGTCTTTGATCCTACCTACGCGGATTGCGAAGCACGCACTGCGAAGCTTTGGCAATGATCGCAGATCGCCCATTGCCTTGAGAGGGGCGTCCAGCCCCGCATCGACGTATCAAGCTGTCTTGGACTGGTGATCTATTCGTGGTTTAAGATGACTAGTAGTCTAAGATGACGACAAAGAGAGTGGTCTATGCATGGCGGACTAGAGGGGCAGGCAACAATCCCGCTCTTGTCGCAAGCTCGGTCGTCGTGCCTGACCAAGCGGCGATGAACTACTTTAATAACAATGGCGAACAATGAGCAATGCTGAGGCCGTCATCGACGCCGTCCACCTGACCAAGCACTACGGGCGGCGGCGCGGGATCGAGGATGTAGCCTTCACGGTCCAGCGGGGGGAGATATTCGGTTTTCTGGGGCCGAACGGGGCCGGTAAGACGACGACCATCCGCGCGGTGCTAGGATTGGTGCACCCGCACCACGGCCGCGTAACCATTTTCGGACACCCTGCCAGTGAGATCGATCGCAGTCGCCTCGGTTTCGTCCCGGGTGAACTGAGCCTCTATGAGCGTATGACAGGGGCGCAGCTGCTGGACTACTTGGCTGCATTGACCCGCCGTCCGCCGCTCCGCCGTGCTGCACTATTAGAACGGTTTGCGCTCAGCCGCCAAGATCTACTCCGACCGATCCGGCACTACTCGCGCGGCATGAAGCAAAAGGTGGGCGTTGTACAAGCGCTCCAGCACGACCCCGAACTCCTGGTGCTGGATGAACCCGCCGAAGGGCTGGATCCGCTGATGCAGCAGGAATTCTACGAATTGCTAGGTGAGCTCCGTGCGGAAGGGCGGACGGTATTCATCTCGTCGCACCTTCTGTGGGAGGTCGAACGGATTTGTGACCGTGTGGCTATCATTCGCGACGGTCTGCTGGTAACCACGGAACGCATCGATACGCTGCGGCAGCGTAGCGCTCGCCGTGTAGACGTGCAGTTTGCACAGGCTAACGATGCGACTGCTTTCCGACCGCCAGAGGGTGTCACGGTGGAGCGTGTGGAAGGGGTACGACTCACCCTGCGAGTGCCTGCCGAGCGAACGGCTGCTGTGCTGGACGCCCTAGCGGGCCGACAGGTCGCCGACCTCGTGTGGGAGCTACCGTCGTTGGAAGAAATCTTTCTCGCATATTACCGCAGGGATCCCGATGCGCGCTGAACTCCGGCGGAGACTGTGGTTCACCCTGCGGGCGTTGGGAATCTACTGTGCTGCCATCGTCCTGTTCGAGTATCTGCTCGTCGTTGTGTACGAGACGCTGGGGACCCAGACCCTGGGGCCGGTGCTCCAGATGCTGCCTCCAGGGATTCAGGCCCTGCTTGGGAACGAAAACGCCCGACTGCTGACGCCGGGGGGATTCCTTGCCTTCCTGTTTATGCACCCGTTTGTTCTGGTGCTGATGAGTGCATTCCCCATCGCTTTCGCATCGGGGGCCCTCGCTGGCGAAGTGGAACGCCGCACGATCGCCCTCATCCTGACACGCCCCATCAGCCGTCGCCAGGTGGCGGGCAGCGTTGCGCTGACCATGACGATCGGGGTCGCCACAATGTGCGCCGCGCTGTGGGGCGGGCTGGCCATGGTCACGAGGATCCGCGGTTTCGGACCTATCAATCTAGTCGCCTTCGGTTGGGCCGCAGCATCCGGAGCAGCTGCGTTTTGGGCGGTCGGCGGCGTGGCACTGCTCAGTTCGGCCGCCGCCAGTGAAGCCGGCCGGGCGGGCGGAGTCAGTGCGGCATTTACACTGGCGTCGTACGTCGCCGACTATGTCGCCAAGCTCTCCCCGGACTGGAGGTGGCTCAAGCGGTACTCGCTGTTTGCGTACTGGGACCCGCAGGGCGTGGTGGCGCGCGGCGGGGTGGTATGGTCGGATGTGGCCGTCCTGCTGGGTGTTGCGGCGCTGACGGTCCTCCTGGGAATTGTGGTCTTCGATCGCCGTGACGTTGCCGTCTGAAACCGATTGGCGATAGTGGCTGGGGGCTGCACGGGGCACGAGACACCCCCTCTACTAATGAAGCAGACCGGTGACTTGGAGCTGGCACACGGTAGTGAAACAACGTCGAGGCGGCTTCCCAAGCCGTTGGTCGCGGGTTCAAATCCCGTCGCCCGCTCCACGAATCCTCAGATCTATCAAGGCGATTCGCACTCCCCTCAGTCGGTCAGGTCCCAGAAAACGCCTTACTATCGCTTAACTACCGCTTCTAGAGTCGGTTCCCGGTCACAGACCGGAACTCTCACTCGTCGGCAAGTGGTCTGCTGAAGGCTTCCCCTCTGGGCGTCCGGGTTAGTCCGCTCGCCTTTGAGCGCTTGAGGGGTACCAAGCCTGCGGCACATGGTTCCCCGGCATGCATGAGAGTATTCAGGTCCGGCCCTCTCGACGATCTGCGCAGACGGAGGGAATAGCGGCGGACATCGACACGTTCAGTTGGGCGTGGCGGACTGGAACACGCGCGTCAAAGACGAGTTCCGCGCGAACCGGGGAAGAGGCGTCGGGACCTGGGGCGACAACCTTCTGCTCCTTACGACCCGCGGGGCGAAGACTGGACAGGTGCGCACGACGCCGCTCGTCTACCACCGTGATGGTGAGCGCTACGTAATCGCGGCGTCGAAGGGCGGCGCGCCAACACATCCCGGCTGGTACCACAACCTCGTGAAGCATCGAGAGGCCGAGATCGAGGTGGGCACGGAGAAGTTCAAGGTGCGCGCGACGCCGATCCCGAAAGGACCCGAGCGCGATCGCCTCTACGAAGCGCACGGCAATGTGTATGCGGGATTCCACGACTACCCGAAGAAGACGAAACGAGTCATCCCGGTCGTCGTCCTAGAGCGGATCCCCTAGATACCCATCGTCTCTGCAAAATTGAAGATGCCGTCGGCTCGGATCTGCGAGGTCTTACCCACGGTCTGAAGTTCCGCACGCATTCCAAACGTCGGCAAACGATGCCCGACAATAGCGAAGAAGCATCGAGCCGGTTTCCCAAGCACCGAGAGTCGCAGGTCTAATCCCGTCGCCCGCTCCACGAATCCCCAGGTCTATCAAGGCGATCTGGATATCCCCCCGGTTAGCTAGTCCCTCAGAAACAGACCAGCCTACCACCGCTTAACCACCGCTTCTAGAATCGCTTCCATACCGAAGTCCGTGAGGGTGAGGAAACCAGACTGGCCTTGGTTGTGGTCGATGACGCAAGTCGACTGTCGTGAGCCAGATGACCTTCTCGTGCCGAATGCGCCGGTTGATCCGACGCCCCAGGCGTGACGTGAAGTCAACCATCAGGTCCCTCCTCGCAGCTCTACCATTAGTCTGATTCTACTCCCCTGGATGACGAAGCGCCGAGGAGGGCGGGGAAGAGGGCTCCGTGTTCCATTACGCCCATCTTGCTAGATCCGCCCGGGTTGTTCATCCCGCCTGCGTCACCGGACTACCCGGGACGCCTTGGGGGCATTCCCTGAATAATCTGTTGGCGGACCAACCTGAGCCTCCGGGGTGATCCTAGTGCGACTTATGAAGGCGAGCGCGATCGGCTTGGTGTTCCTGGCAATGATCTTCCCGCGCGCACCGGTGGTCTCTGCGGCAGATGAGGCTCCAGAAATAATCGTCTTAAAGTACTTGCGCGCATTGTACATTCTGCCCGCCACGGAACTGTTCAGTGCGGCGACGTATCCGGACCAGAGCTATTGCTCTGCGTATGTGCTCTTGTCTCAGGAGTCCCGTGCCAAGGTGACGCCTCAAGACTTTCTGTCTTACGCTAGGATGACCCTGACCTCATTTGAGCAAGTCGAGATGCTCTACGCGCGGGTTAAGGATAACTCCGCCAGGGTGAACATAAGGTATTCAGTTGACACCTACACCATGTCGACAACACTCACCATCTCCCTTGCGAAAGATGCTAGGTATGAGCGTTTCGAGCTCTATCAAACGACGAAGGACCCAGATGGGTGGCGTGTCGTCCTCGATGCGATACAGCTTGCCAGAGTTCTCCAAGCGGCGAATGCCTACCGCTCGGTGGTCAAGCAGGACGTCCGATTTAAGCTCCCGGCGGAATCGTGTGCCCAGCCCGGGGCGACGCAGTAAGCCTCGTCACACCGGTCATAGACTGCAAGAACACGAGCAGAATGTTCAACTGCCGTCGCCCATTCCGCGAATTCTCACGTCTACAGTGGGGATTCGTCCCTAACGACTGTTAGCCAATCCTTCGAAAACCCGCCCACCACTGCGTAACCACCGCGACAGGATGTGAACACAACTGGTGGACGGAAGCGGTCTGCCCCGAAGGCTACCCGAGGCGGCCAACCCCGTCTTCCACTCGAGTGATCAGCTTGCCTTACCTGGCGAACTGCAGCCCACTGCGACGAACGCCGACGAAATCTCCAAAGGATGAAAAAACCCAATGGTGGCGCGGATTCCAAATGTCGGCGAACGGTAGCGAAACTTCGTCGAGGCGGCTTCCAAGCCGAGGGTCGCGGGTTCAAATCCCGTCGCCCGCTCCATAAATCCCCAGGTCTATCAAGACGATTCGCACATTCCCGTAGCCAGTCACTCCCTGAGAAAATCGCCCTACCACCACTTCTGGAGCCGCCTCCAATCCCAAAACTCGCTCTAGGAAGATGGAAGACTATCATCACTTATTGTGTGGGTCTTACCGTACGAGGAGTTAAACTCCCGCGCCCCAGATTTTCCGTACCACTGATCGCGGTAGTACGCGGAGAAGCACAGTTCTGCTGGCAGTGGTCTGATGATCATAGGCGCGGCCATGTTTCCGCGCCAAGGCGGCCACACGGTGCCGCACCTCTGCTCGGGTTCTGCTGGGGCTATATCTTCCTCTGTTGCGCGCAGGGCATTTGCAAGGAGGAGCGGAATACGTGCGCTAAGAACCCGCATGGTTCTCGAGGGGGGTGGGTCTAATGAGTAGGATGGACAAGAGCCTCAGCAGACGCGAATTCTTCCGAACGGCTGTAGCCGCAGCGGGGGTCGCGGCACTATCGAGTCTCCCAGGCGATGCAGAGGCTCACGATCTCACGCCTACGGACCCCGCGTATCGGTTCGAGAAGTATGAGGCGATCGTAAATCGGCCGGTGCGGGTCCGACAGCTTTACCAGTGGCCTAACATTAACAACCCCATCATCTACCCGAACATCTCAAACGGCTTGAATGGATTTCAGTTTTCCTACAATGTTGCTCCGGACGATATCCAGGTCGTGGTCCAGACCTATTTTTCAGCAAACGCCGCCACGTACGACGACCACATTTGGGAGAGGTATCGCCTGGGCGACGCGTTCAATGTGAAGGATCCCGCTACGGGTGCCTCCGCGACACGCAATATCTGGCTAAAGAGTAAGATCTCAGCCCAAGACGTATCCCCACCCCCCAAAGATCGGAGCCACCCATACTACGCCGATACGAGCATGGAGGGCCTCCAGCGCCGTGGTGTTTTGTTCCTGACCTGACACCAGACCGTTCACGGGCACGCCGGTGCGGCGGCCGCAAGCAAAGATCGGAACCCTGATAACCAAACGGCAGAGCAGATCGTGGCAGAAATTCAAAGTCACCTGATCCCCGGTGCTTTACTTATTCCTGCGGCAGTGGGGGAATTGGTGAGGCTCCAGGACAAGGGCTATCGCATAGTCGTCAACTCTTAGCAGATTCTGGGGTGTTTCGAGTGACTGCCGTAGGGGATCAAAGGGAGAAGATCTCCTACGACAGACGCGATCTCGGGGTCATCAGAAGGCGGAAAAGACCGGACAGGGTAGGCTCCCCCTAGGATCTACAAACCTTTGCTACGGAGATTGCCGTAGAGCGAGCCTAGCAACTTACCCGTAGTAGCGAGGACACGAATTCCGTTGAAGATGCCCTCCCGGCACTAGTTACAAGCATGCAACCAGTCTGCCATCAAACAGCGCCCTCGACCGCAAGATTCGTTGAACTCCCCACCGTTGCAACCACCGCTTAACGGGCGAACAGTAACGCGCTACGACGAACGACGGCGAAATCTCGGAAAGTCACAAGATTCAAATTGGCGCGAAGTTCACACGGGGGCGAACGATAGCGAATGGTAGTGAAACGACATCGAAGCGGCTTCCCAAGCCGAGGGTCGCGGTTCAAATCCCGTCGCCCGCTCCACCAATCCTCAGGTCTATCAAGGCGATTCACACTTCCCCTCGGTCAGCCAATCTTTGGGAAGACGGCCTACCACCCGCTTAAGGTAAGGGGGCTTCGTTTTCTTACGCGCGGGACTCCCGTGACCTTGAGATTGAAAGTCCTCGATTCGTGGCGCTCATGCAGCCTTGGCCGGGACGAGCTCGAGCACCGCGATACCGGTCTTGAATCGCTTGGCCTCGGTCAGTTCGAGGTTGCTTTGTGAGACGCCCTCCGCGAAGAGGCGCTTTCCCTTGCCGGCGACGATCGGGTGCACCATCAAGCGGTACAGGTCGATTAGGCTCTTCCCATCATTGCGTTGAATAGCTGGGCGCTGCCGGAGAGCAAGAGGTCCCGGCCTGGCTGCCGCTTCAGCCTGCGGAT
>DATGVF010000220.1:0-3462 GCA_035300645.1 bacterium | reverse complement strand
CTAGGGGGGTTACCATGCCTACCAATCCAGACCGGAGTGAGTTGCAGCAATTCTTGGGCGACATGGTCGCGATAGAGCGTCAGCTAGACGGATACTTTGGCGGGCAGCTGCAAGAGGGAGCGCGGCACCCGAAGGTTGCCGAAGCCATCGAGCGTTTCCACCACATGGTGCGCAGCCAGCGGGAGGCACTGGAGGCACGACTTCAGACCGTCGGCGGCCAGAAGGTCACTTCGCCCACAAGGATTGCCGCTGTCCCTCTTCCCGTAGCAGCGGATAGGCGGCATGAAGAAAGTGATCGACCCGCATCTGCAGCGTTGCACACTCTCTATAGCGCTTTCAATCACGCCGCTTTCGGCTACGCCATGCTCCATGCTGTAGCCCATCGCTCCTTCGATAGCCAAGCCGAAGGGAACACTGCCGATCTGGCCGAGGCACATTTGCGGGGCTATGCTGCGGCTGCTCAAGAGATCAACCAGATGGTTTCGGATGTGATCGTCCGGGAGCTGAGCCAGCGAGAGCAACCCTGCCAATGTCGGTGTCCCTCGTGCGGTCTTGGCATATGCTTGTGTGCTTCCCACGGCACCAGCACCGTGAATCAAGTCTGGCGCGAGACCAGTCCAGCTGCGCCTTCAGGCGGCATATGGGTTCGACCACCGAGACGCGATAGTGTCGCAGCCCGTGTTGGTTTTCGTGAAGGAGATCGCATCATCGCAGTCGACGATCAGGAGATCGCTTCCGATCTGGATATCGGATCTATGCAGGCCGCAATTCGCAAACACCAATCTGGCGAGGAAATCCGTCTCCAAGTGCGGCGAGTAACGGGTGAGTCGCAAGAGGTCACCGTCACTCGCCCGTAGCTGGCGCATCCTGCGGTGGACAAAATGACGGTGCTCCCTGCCATGCAGCAACCCGACGCCGTCCAAGCGCCGTTTCAAGCGAAATGGTCAGCGCGGCTAGGGGCTGGGATCGCGCAGGATCGATTTTCCCAGACAGGGGAGGCATCCAGGCCCTCCGCTTGTAACCCGACGATGCGGGTACGCGCAGCCGCGACGGCAGGGACCTCCCAATGAACCGACGGCGTGTCGTCGTCACCGGTGCGGCCGGGACCATTGCCCAGCGCATGCTGTCCGAACTCCGCGATCGGTGGGACGTGATCCCCGTCGACATCAGACCGACCACACGCGATGGCACGCCGATCCCCGGCATCGTGATCGCCGATCTGATCAAGCCGGACCGGAACGAGTACCGGCACATCTTCCGCGGGGCGGACGCGGTCATCCACAGCGCGTTCGTCCGAGCCTCACCCGATCGCGACGCCAGTGCCGTGATGGATAATAGTGACACCAAGTTTTGGGCCGAGCATCAGAATGTCGCGCTGGCCTACAACGTCTACCGGACGGCCCTCGAAGAAGGCGTGCGCCGGGTCGTCGTGGTCAGTTCCAACCACGCCACGGACTACTACGAGCGGCTCTGGTGGGCGGGACAGATGGAGATGATTGATCCCGACCTGGCCCCGCGCTCGGATAACTGGTACGGCTGGGCGAAAGGCGCCTATGAGCTCCTCGGGTTCGTCTTCGCCTCCGGGCAGGTCAATGGGCGGAAACTCGAGGTCGTCCAGTGGCGGATTGGTGGTCCGCGCGAGGATGATATCGATCGGGTGAAGCCAGGAGACGTCCGGGGCATGCACCGCGCGCTGGGCGCATACTTCTCTCGACGCGATCAAGTTCAGCAAACGATCCGTATGGTCGAGGCCGAGAACATCGCCGATGAACACGGCGTGCCGTTCCTAATCGTCTACGGGATCAGCGGGAACACTCACCGGTTCTGGAGTATCGCCAACGCGCGAGAGAGGTTGGGATACAACCCCGAAGACGACAGCCAGGTAACGTTTGTGGACAAGATCGCCGCCCTGGCCCGAGCGGCGAAGAAATAACCCACCGAAGAGATGACAGACGCACGCGTGCTCCATGTGGACATTCGACCGTGGGCAGACGGTGATCTCCGCCTCCTCGAGCGATTGCTGGGCGACCCGGCCATGATGACCTACCTCGGCGGGCCTGAATCCCCCGCGAAGATTCGCGAGCGACATGCGCGCTACTGCCGTCCTTCCGACACGGCACGGGTGTTCGCCGTGGTTGTCGGGTCCGAACGTCAGGCAGTCGGATGGGTCGGCTACTGGGAGAAGGAGGTGCGAGGCCAGCGCGGCTGGGAGACCGGGTGGAGCGTGCTCCCGGAGTTCCAAGGCCAGGGTATTGGCGCAAGGGCGACCGCTCTTGTGCTAGAACGAGTACGCGCAGAAGGGAGGTACCAATTCATCCATGCGTTCCCGTCGGTCGAGAACGGCCCGTCCAATGCGATCTGCCGGAAGTTGGGCTTTACGCTTCAAGAAGAGGGCGACTTTGAATACCCCCCGGGCCACATGATGCGCTGCAACGACTGGCGCCTGGACCTGCGCGGCCCCGGTCGAAAAGGCCCGCCGTTGAAGGCGGGAATCAGTCTCCGCTGACGCGCGATCCTTTTCGGGCGAGGGAGTCCGCAGTTGTACTGCGATACCCGTTGGTGATGGGCAGGCGGCGGTCTTTGCCAAATGCCTTAGGCGTGATCTTGATCCCCGGCGGGGCTTGACGCCGTTTGTATTCGTTGCGGTCCACCATCGCCACTACCCGGTGAACGATGTCCGCAGGAAACCCGGCGGCCACGATGTCGGCGGGCGGAGTGTCCTCCTCGACGTATAGTTTGAGAATCGGGTCGAGGATCTCGTAGGGCGGGAGCGTGTCCGTGTCCTTTTGGTTGGGGCGCAGTTCTGCAGTGGGGGCGCGGGTCAGCACGGCGTCGGGAATCACCGTGCGGATCGCATTCCGCCATCGGGCCAAATCGTAGACGAGGGTCTTGGGAACGTCCTTGATCACGGCAAACCCGCCGGCCATGTCGCCATACAGGGTCGCGTAGCCGACGCTCATCTCACTCTTGTTTCCGGTCGTCAGAACCAGCCAGCCGAACTTATTCGAGAGAGCCATCAAAAGCGTCCCGCGGATGCGCGCTTGGATGTTTTCCTCAGTCGCATCTGCTGGGCGATCGGCGAACGCAGGACGCAGCGCCTGGCCGAACGCCTCGAAGATGCGGTCAATCTCCAGAGTGATGACGTCGATGCCCAGGTGCGCGGCGACCTCGTGAGCATAGCGGCGGCTTTCCGCCGAGCTGTAGCGGGATGGCATCCACACCGTGTGCACGTGCGCGGGGCCCAGGGCATCCGCGGCGATCGTCGCGACCAAAGCGGAGTCGATGCCTCCGGACAGGCCGACCACCACATCGGTAAACCCATTCTTACGTACATAGTCTCGCGTGCCGAGTTCCAACGCCCGGTAGACTTCCTCGACGGGCGGCAAGGGTTCGACGATGTGCGGGGCCAGTGGACGCCGCTCTGTGGGCCGCGCGTTAGAGAGATGAAACGTCGGGGTCTCG
>DATGVF010000219.1:0-4809 GCA_035300645.1 bacterium | reverse complement strand
ACAGCCAACTGCTGTCAACGTGGAACAGGGCGCGTTCCCGCCCGCATCGAAACGGTTGCAGGGCCTGATCCGTCTTCTGGACAGCGAGGGCTCCGGGTGTGTCGTAACCTCGCGATAGGTGAGGGGGCAAGACAGCATGCGTCTGCAGGAGCAGGACCACGACGTCTTCCGTGTTCTTTCGGCCGAACGCCGGCGTCAGCGCGAAGGCGTTGAGTTGATCCCGTCGGAAAACTACGTGTCCGAAGCCGTCCTCGACGCGATGGGATCCATCTTCACCAACAAATACTCGGAAGGCTATCCCGGCCGTCGCTACTACGGGGGCAACGAGAACGTCGACGATGTCGAACGGCTCGCCCAGGACCGTGCGAAACGCCTCTTCGGGGTGCCGCATGCGAATGTGCAGCCCTACTCGGGCAGCCCGGCCAACTTGGCCGTGTACGTGGCGACCTGCCAGCCCGGCGATACGATCATGGGGCAAAATCTGCCGGACGGCGGTCACTTGACGCACGGGTGGAAGGTCAGCGTCACCGGCACCTACTACCAGAGCGTTCCCTATCATGTCAAACCGGACGGGTACATCGATGTGGATGAGGTGGGGCGCCTCGCTCGCGAGCACAAACCCAAGTTGATCTGGTGTGGGGCGACGGCGTACGTGCGCGAGCTCCCATTTGAGAAGATCGCGGCCGTGGCCGACGCCGTCGGGGCCTTCTTCGCCGCGGACATCGCGCATGTCGCGGGTCTCGTGCTCGCAGGGGTCCACGCCAGTCCAGTTCCGTATGCGCATATCGTCACAACCACCACGCACAAGACGCTGCGCGGACCGCGAGGGGCGATGATCCTGGTCACCGAGAAAGGCCTCCAGCGCGATCCGGACCTCGCCGACAAGATCGACCGGGCCATTTTCCCAGGGTTGCAAGGGGGTCCGCACGACCACACCACCGCAGGGATCGCGGTGGCGTTGGGCGAGGCGATGCAATCGGGATTCAAGGACTACGGTCGCCAGATCGTGGCCAACGCGAAGACTCTGGCCAGTAGTTTGATAGAGCACGGATTCACGCTGGTCACCGGCGGCACTGATAACCACATGATGCTGATCGATCTTACGCCCGGGGGCCCGGGCCGCGGGGTGTTCTTGCAGGAGGCTCTCGACCGCGTAGGGATCACGGTCAACAAGAACACAATCCCGGGCGAACCGTCCTCAGCGTTTTATCCATCCGGCATTCGGGTTGGCACTCCCGCCGCCACCACCCGTGGCATGCGGGGTCCCGAGATGGAGCAGATCGCCACGTGGATCGCCATGGTGGCCGACGCGATTAAGGACTACCGGCTGCCCACTGATCAGCAATCGCGCAGTGCCGCGCTGCGCGATTTTCGCCGAGCGATCCAGGAGAACCGTCACCTGGAGGCCTTGCGGGCCGACGTGCGGGAGTTCTGCCTGAAGTTCCCCGTGGCAGGCACGTAGGGTTGCCCATGCCCTTGCGCGGTAAGCGGGTCCTCGTTACCTCCGGTCCTACGCGCACCCCCCTGGACGCCGTCCGCTATATCACGAATAAGGCGACAGGGCGGTTGGGCTCGCTGATTGCGGAAGAAGTTATCCGCCGGGGCGCGCATGTCACGTTTGTCTACGGCCGGGGCAGCCAGACCCCGGTGCTGCGGGGGCCGCGCGTCAACCAACTGCAGTTGGTCCCGATCGAGACCGTCGAAGATCTCATCGCCGTGTTCAAACAGGAGTTGCCCCACCGGTATGACGCCCTCTTGCACCCTATGGCCGTGTTGGATTTCCAGCCTGAGGTGGTCCGTCCGTTCAAGACCGGGTCCAATGTGGAAGAGTGGGTCGTCAGGCTGGTCCCTACCCCCAAAGCCATCAGGCTCGTGAAGGAGGTAGCCCCCGACACCTTCCTGGTGGGGTTCAAACTGGAGATCGGCAAGAATCTCGATGAACTGCGCCAGATCGCTTACGACTTTCTCCAACGCGCCCGATGCGATCTGGTGATCGCAAACGACCTGCGCGAAATCGAAGGCGGCCAGCACACCGGGTACTTCATCATTCCAAACGGCACCGTCGCGCAGGTGGCTGTGGGGAAGGAAGCGATCGCCCGCGCCCTGGCGGAGTACCTGGAGAAACACCTCGATTAATGCCCGCAAACACGCGCCGGCAGATGCCGAAGTGGACGAAGGCCCCTCCCGAACTGGTGGCGCGATTTGCCGCCCTTCTCGAGGGGGTGCCCGACACCCAGACGCGCAAGATGTTTGGCTACCCTGCTGCGCTCGTCCGGGGGCACCTGTTTGCGGGAGTGTTCCAGGAAGATATGTTCGTGCGGCTTTCCGCGGATGATTGCGCGCAGTTCATGAAGATTCCAGGAGCGAGGCCGTTTGAGCCGATGCCGGGCCGCGCCATGCGTGGTTATGTTGTGGTGCCACCGCCCGTCCTCGCTTCACCCCGGGTGCGCGGCTGGTTGGAGAAAGCAGTCGCACATGCCAAGTCTCTGCCACGCAAGGCGCGGGCACGTCAGAAGCGATAACGCCGACAAGGGAGTTCATCCGCCGGGCACGGTATCGGCGTGTGTGACCTGTGGTGACGAAAAGGAGACCCACCGCCCTCGTTATCTATGGGCTAATCGCCGTCGCCCTCGTGGGAGGCTGGACCGTCTACCTTGATCCGGCGTGGGCGGATCTGCGATATCGCGCAGCATTTGTGGACTTCCAGGAGGCGAGACGTCGCCTGGAGGATCTAGCGACCGCGGAGTGGCAGGACCGAGTGCTCGGGTTGAGTGCACGCCGCGATATGGTGGAGGTAGCAGCCATCCACATTGACGCTTGTGAGGTGGTTAGCGGCCTGGGATCTACTATTCAGAAAAGTGTCGAACGGTTGGAGTCCGTCGGCGCCGCGTTGCGAACGAACGAAAAGCGGGAATTGTCCCGCCAACTTGTCAGCGCCGCGTCGGAGTACGCGAACACGTATCAAGCAAGCCTGGAAGACTTCTGCGACAAGGCTCTTGACGCGGTTGTCGCCCAGATGTCCCCCAAGCCCGGGGACGATGTGGTCGGTATTCGACGTGCGGCGTCAGGCATTTTGAAAACAGAGCGAAAGGGTGCGGAAGGTTCTGCGGGGCGCATTCAAACCGTCTGGAAGAGATTAGACGCGCTGCTGTTCAAGGGGTTTGGTCCGCTGACGAGATAGGGTAGACCCGGCCACGACTGTCTGCCCTCCGCTGTACAGAACCTTGGGAGGGCTGAGGAGAACAGGCCCGGTACCGCACGCCGCTCTATGCAGACTCCCGCCAGCCGCGACTCAAGCGACCCGTTGGCGCCTTGACGTCAGTGCGGCGTCAATGGATATCGCGCCGGCGCCGAGGAGCACCAAGGCGAGCGCAATGATGAGAAGGAGGAAGTCGAGTTCCCACCCTGTGCCTTTGGAGAAAATGAAACTCACGCCCCTTGGCATCTTCACTCGAAAGCTCGTCATAATCATTTCGAAGACCATCAGCAAGCCTATATAGCGCACAAACAACCCCAGAATCATGGCGATCCCGCCGACGAATTCTAGAATGCTCACCACGTAGGCCAGAAACACCGGGCTTGGGAACCCAAGGTTTTGTAGAAGGCCGACAAACCCTCCCGGGCCGGACGGGAAGAGTTTCGGGTAGCCGTGCAGGATGAACGTCGTCCCGATCCCGAGGCGCAGGATGACCAAGGCCCAATCCTGGACTTTGGCCGATGGGCTGTTCATGATCTTCCCTCCATGACTACGTGATGACAAGTGAAAGAGGCGAGATGGAACTCTCCACTCTGCCTTTCCTGCCAGGCTAACGCCCGAGAAATATCTTGTCATGTTTGAATAAAGATTCCTGCGTGTCGTGGAGATGGGGTTGCTGTACGCGGACAGTGTACCGATGGACCGGATTCGTGCGGCGGGCGGCGGGATTTGAACCCGCGGCCCTCGGCTTCGGAAGCCGCCTCGGCATGCGCCCGTTAAGCGGTCGTTACAACGGTGGTGGATCCGCGTACTCGCCGCGACCCCCTGGAAGTCCAGAGCGAGCACGATGCTACAGACTATGGCGCCAGGTAGCAGCGCATCTCGTGTATTGGGCGGACATTGCCGCGCAATTCCCGGAATACAGCTGCCATCACAACTGTTAGCAAAGAGTAAGAGTATTGTCTCTACACCCAGACGAAGGGGAGCAGCCATGACTGAGCAGTCTAACCGCGATATCCAACCGGTCGCACTGGTGACGGGAGCGACGTCTGGTATCGGCAGAGCAGTCGCGCTAAGGCTGGCCAGCGACGGCTTCTACGTTATCGTGCATGGTCGTGACCTGCGCCGCGGTAGCGCGACGGTCGAGGAGATCGAGTCGAACGGTGGGCACGGCCGGTTCGTCGCGGCTGATCTGAGCATACCGTCTGATGTCGAACGACTGGCCGCGGACGTCGGCAACGTAAACGTGCTGGTCAACAACGCCGGCTTCTCGTGGTTCGGACCGACAGCCGATCTGGACACTGGGACGTTCGACGCATTATTCGCGAGCAACGTGCGTGCCACATACTTTTTGGTGGCGGCACTTGCGCCGGGGATGGTTAAGCGCGGCAGCGGCAGCATCATCAACCTCGGGAGCATGGCCGGTCAGATCGGTTTGGCGGGTGGGGCCGCGTACGGCGCGACGAAGGCGGCGCTGACTTCGTTGACCCGCTCCTGGGCGGCCGAGTACAGCCCCAGCGGCGTACGGGTCAACGCTATCGCCCCAGGTCCCGTGTTAACGGACGGAGCGGCACCGGAGCGGACCGAAAACCTTGGGAAAACCACCTTGCTCA
>DATGVF010000218.1:0-3733 GCA_035300645.1 bacterium | reverse complement strand
CATCAGTGGTCTACCACTCCCGATCACCGAGACCGCGCCTCCCAGTCCCATCCAGAAGGCGACAGAATAGGGGTTCGTCAGTGAGATGAGGACACCGGTGGCAAAATCTCCGTGGTGGCTCTCGGGGCGAGGGGGAGGGCGGGTTCCTCGCCACGCATCGCGGAGCGCACTGAAGGCGAGCCAGAAGAGAAAGACGCTCCCGAGGCCGGCCAAGGCCACGGATGCTAAGCGATATTTTGACAAGTACGCTGCGCCGGAAAGGCCAATCACCGCCCACGTTGCATCGCCAATCAGAGAACCGACCTCGACGAGGAGCGCGCTTGAAAAACCTCGGACCAGGCCCCGGCGGAGCGCCTCGGCGTTGAGGGCTCCCGGGGACGCGCAAAACGCGAGTCCCAAGCCTAACGCGTTCCAAAACTGTGCGTCCACGATGCGTCCCCTTGTTATTCAACAGTGCGGCGACGCCCATTCTCGCTCCTCTATCCGCCCGTGCCCTCCCGCGTCTGAAAGGACCGATTGGCGTTGTGTGGGCGCGCTAAGCAGCGTTTCGATTGTGGAGCGTTAAAGGATCAGGTAGATTCTGGTGTATGGCATCCCCACAGCAGACCCCCCGCGCTGGGCTGCGTCTGGCCAGCGGCAAGGCGCTTCCTGACCTGCGTATCGTGGGCCGGTCCCAGGTGCACCTTCACGAGGACTGCGATCAGATTCGGGTGGACCGCTTGGTCGCGCGCGTACGGGCGGATGGGATGCTGCGCAACCCCCCCCTTGCGGCGTCCATACCGGATGAAGGGTTTGTGGTTCTCGATGGCGCCAACCGCACTAGCGCGCTTCTCGCGTTGGAAGCCCCAGTCATTCCCCTGCAGGTAGTCGACTACGCCGATCCGGCCGTGCGGTTGGAGGTGTGGCACCACCTGCTCGTCCGACCCAGTGATCTTCCCGCGCGGCTACGAGCGCAGGCGCTGACGCTGCGGGCGGCCAGTCCTTCTGAGGCCGCCCGGGAGCTCGCGGAACGGACGATCGCCTGCTACGTGTTGACTACCGCGGGCGCGCTGATAGTCTCCCTGCCTTCAGAACGACTGCTGGCCCAGACCCTTGCGGCCGTTGTTGCCACATACAAGACCACAGACCACATTTACCGTGTGACGGATATTAATTTGGACACCCTGATGGCCGACTATGGAGCCGTTGGCGAGTTGGTCGTCTTCCCCACGTTTACCAAACGCGACATCGTCGAGGTCGCGCGCGCTCCCGTGAAATTGCCTACCGGGATCACACGACACCTCATTCCGGGCCGCGCCTTGAGGCTCAACGTTCCCTTGTCCGTCTTGACGTCGCCCGGCGATGTGGCGGCGAAGAATCGCTGGCTGCAAGAAGAACTCCACCGCAAGTTGCTCGATCACCAGATCCGGTACTATCCGGAAGCGACGTTTCTGTTTGACGAGTAGTGGTGAGTCCACGCCCGTCCCTGAGCCTGCTGCGTGTCCGAGCCCCCCGCTAACGCCGCCCACCCCTTAGACTCGCTTCTCGAGGCCATTGGCAATACACCCCTGCTCCCCCTCTCCCGACGGATTGGCATCTGGCCCCCCGGCGTCGAGATTTACTTGAAAGCGGAGTGGTTCAATCCTGGCGGGTCGGTCAAGGATCGCTCCGTGCGTCAGATCGTCGTAGACGCCGAGCGCGACGGCCGGTTGACCTCTAAGCGCACCATCTTGGACTCCTCATCCGGGAATGCCGGCATCGCCTATGCGATGATCGGGGCGGCGCGCGGGTACCGCGTGCACCTGGTCGTGCCGGCCAACATCAGCACTGAGCGACGAGACATCCTTCAGGCGTACGGGGCCGAGGTGGAGTACTCCGACGCGCTGGAAGGTTCGGATGGAGCGATTCTTGTGGCCCGTCGCCGGGCGCTCGACGCCCCCGAGCATTACTTCTACGCTGATCAGTACAACAATCCCAGCAACCCTCGCGCCCATTATGAGACGACGGGCCCGGAGATCTTCGCGCAAACCGGGGGCCGCCTGACCCATTTCGTCGCCGGATTGGGCACGAGCGGAACGATCGTGGGTGCAGGCCGCCGCCTGCGGGAGCTGCGTCCTACTGTCCAGATCGTAGCGGTGGAACCCGATGGTGCCGTCCACGGTCTCGAGGGTCTCAAGCACATGGCCACGGCGATCGTCCCCGGCATCTATGATCCCTCCGTGCACGACCGCACAATTCCGATGCGGACCGATGTGGCCTACGAGACCACCCGGCGCCTCGCGCGCGAGGCGGGGTTCCTCGTGGGCCCGTCGTCGGGGGCGGCGGTGGCCGCGGCCCTGGAGGTCGCCACTGACTTACACGCGGGTGTGATCGTGGTGCTGTGCCCGGACGGTGGAGACCGATATTTGTCCACGGCAGTGTGGCGCCCGCGCTAGCCGCGAGGCGTCTCGAGTCGGGCGGAGGCCCAGTTGGCTACCCTTTGGCGCGTCTTTCTGCTATATAGTTGAGGATGACGGTGCTCGAGCTCAGGCAGGATCAGGCAACGACGCTCATCGCGCACGCGGTCGAGGAGGCTCCAAACGAGTGCTGCGGGCTGCTGGCCGGACGGCATGGTCGGGTGGAGCGGATCTACCGAGGGACCAATGTCGACCACAGCCCCTACACGTACGTTATGGATCCTCACGAGCAACTGGTGGCATTTAAGGACATGGAGGCGGCGGGGTTAGACCTGATGGCCATCTACCACTCGCATACCCACACGCCCGCCTACCCGTCGAAGACAGACGTGAGCCGCGCCTACTACCCAGAGGCGCTCTACGTTATCGTCTCATTGGCCAGCCCGGAGGCGCCCGCGATTCGCGCCTATCACCTCACCGACGGAAGCATCGCCGAAGAGAGGGTGATCGTCCGATGAAGGTCTCCACGCGGGCCGAGTATGGGTTGCGGGCGCTCATGGATCTGGCGAGCCACTACGGCGAGGGGCCGGTGCAATCGCACGACATCGCCGTCCGCCAGGGACTCCCGGAGCCGTACTTGAACCAGTTGATGACCGCGTTGCGACGGGCAGGTTTAGTCACAAGCAAACGCGGTCCGACCGGAGGCCACGTGCTTGCGCGGGCGCCGGAAGCAATCACGCTGCGGGAGGCCTTCGATGTTTTGGAGGGACCCACTGCACCGTGGTGGTGCGTGGAGACCGACGATCCGGACTGCGTCTACGCCGCGGGCTGTGGGCTGCGGCCGATCTGGCAAGCGATTAACCAAGCCGTGGAACGAGTGCTCGGTGAGACATCCCTGGCGGACATCGCACGGGTTCGCCAGCCGGCGGCCCGGATGTGAGCCCATCCGGGGACGGCCGGATGGGTGTCTGACCAGGGCAGAGCCCCTGGTCGGTTTGTTTTTCCGGAATGCGGAGAGCACCGCCCGCGTTAGGGTGGGTGCGATGGGAGTAGTAATGGCGGCACCGCAACCGAGGACTACGCCCCAAGATGACCGGGAGCGGTTTCAGACGCTGGCCGAAGAGCACCTGAATGGCCTCTTCGGGGCAGCGTTACGGCTGACGCGCAACCGTACGCGGGCCGAAGACTTGTTGCAAGAGACTTTCCTCCGCGCGTGGCGCTCCTTCCGCACCTTCCAACCCGGCACCAACGCCCGCGCATGGCTCTACAAGATCTTAATGAATGCGTACATCGACAGCTACCGGAAGACCACCCGCGAGCCGGAGGTCGTCGACCACGACGACGTGGACGAGTTCTAC
>DATGVF010000217.1:0-2451 GCA_035300645.1 bacterium | reverse complement strand
AGCTTGGGCCTGACGAGCCCTGGCCGGCGGGGTCCGAGCAAGTCGTGCAAACATTCTACATCGAAGCCGAGCAGCCGAATGTGATCTTTGCCGCCTATCGCCCGTTCGAACTGTACTTTCCGACAGGTGCGATTGGCGTCGATCGTTACGCGGGCCTGCGGAGTCCCGTCATGCTCGAGACGGGTGTGGTCTACAGCGTGATCAGCCGCGTGCCCGAACCGACCCCGACGTTGCTGAAACGCGCCCGCGGGGAAGTGCCACCATCCATTGCGGAACGGTACGTGGCGCTGCCCCCGATCCCCGACCGCGTGCAGCGCTTGGCGGACGAGCTCACCGCGGGGGTGGAGAGTCCGTACCAGAAGGCGAGGGCAATCTATCACTACTTCCAGAATGGGTTCGCGTACACCCTGCAGGCGCCCGAGCTTCCTGAGGGGGCAGACGCCGTGGATACATTCCTGTTCACCACGCGCCAAGGATCCTGCGAGATGTTCGCCAGCGCGATGGCGGTGCTCTTACGGGCTGCCGGGATTCCGACACGCCTTGTCACCGGATACGCAACCGGGACATACAACATTTTGACCGGATACTACGAGGTCCGCAACTCCGATGCCCACGCGTGGGTGGAGATCTTCCACCCCGGCATCGGGTGGCTGGAAATCGAAGCCACCCCGAGTTTCGAATCGATCGTAGACTTCAGCCAACAGCCCACGGGCCAGTGGCTCGCTCGCGATGCGGCCGAATGGGTCGTCGCCGCGATCGCTCGGTCAGCCCATGCATTATTGGGTTCCGTGGTTGGAGGTGGGACCGTGGCAGCGGTTGCGCTCGTGGCGGCCGGTCTCGCCGCAAGGTGGGCGACGCGGTTCCGCCGGCGGAGCTCCACGCGGGGACCTCGCGACCGGATCGAACGAGACTACCAGGCGATGCTACGGGGACTCGCCCGCCGGGGGTTTGTCCGCCATCCGGCGGCAACGCCCAGGGAATTTGCGGGGGCGCTGCCGATCGCGCTGCGTTCCTCTGCCGGACAGGTTACCCGTCTGTTCGAGGCCTTGCGGTATGGACACGAGCCGAGCAATCCGCGTACGGAAGGAATCTCGCACACGGCCCTACACCAGCTTTGGGAAGAGTTACGCCGATCACGCGGTGGGGCAAGACGTCCGCGGCCGCTGAGACGCGCATCATAATCTGGGGCAAACGTTGGATCGTTACTCCTGGTGGGTGAGGAGAAACGAATGAATCTTGTTGTGTCTACCGTTTTCGTCTTCATACTCGGGACCATTCTCGGCAGCTTTCTCAATGTGGTGATCTACCGGTTACCACGACGACTGTCTGTCGCGAGACCCGCGTCGCGGTGTCCCCATTGTCAGACACCGATCCGGCCGTACGATAACATCCCGCTGCTGAGCTTCCTTATCCTCCGTGGGCGTTGTCGAACCTGTCGCGCGCCGATCAGCTGGCGATATCCGCTGGTGGAGGCAGCGGCGGGACTACTCCTGGCGGGCCTGTGGGTACACTTTGCCCCCTCGGCGGCGTGGGTGCCGTTTGTCGCGGACGCCGTGTTCGCCCTGATGCTCATCGTGGTGTTTTTCATTGACCTCGACTACCAGATCGTCCCCAACGCGATTACGTATTCGGGTCTGGCCCTCGGATTGCTGCTCGCGATCCCGCAGGGGCGGGTCGTGCCCTCGGTGCTCTCCGCGCTTGGAGCGAGCGTGTTCTTCTTGCTGATCGCGATCCTCAGCCGCGGGGGCATGGGTGGAGGGGACATCAAGCTCGCCGCCATGATGGGGGCATTCTTGAGCTGGCCCGCCGTGGCAGTGGCCCTCCTGCTCGCGTTTACCGGCGGCGCTGGCGCGGGTTTGGTGTTGATGGGCCTGCGGAAGCGAACCCGGAAGGACCCGATCCCGTTTGGGCCGTCGCTGGCTGTCGGCGGTCTGATCGCCCTCTTTGCCGCCGATGGACTTCTGCGCTGGTACCTGAACACACCATAGCTTCGTGCAGTTGATCACCCCGAGCGACTGCACTTGGTGCAGACCTCTCGGCGTCTATGCTGCAAATGTGCGGGGTATGACGCAAAGAGGCCAGGAGGCAGGTTCTCCGAACCACAACCCGGCTTCTGGCCGAACGCGATCGTGCCGGGCAATCCGGGAAGTAAACGGCTCTTCAGATGTTTCCCGACCCCGGCAGAGAGTTGTTCTGCACCTTGTAACCTTGTAGAAACGACCGAGCACTTGGCCCCGTAGGACCGCCAAGGTGCTCGGGATCACTAGCGGTAGTCGAGGTCAACTCGGCAGGCAGCACCGGCTACCGTACTCCCTACAACCGATAGTGAGGGTCGTGAAAAGTTTCAAGGTAGGCGTCTGTCCCAAACTTGATTCGCGTCAGCAAGGAGCATGCTGCGGGCGAAAATGCAGTCGCTCCTGCCGCAAGCGAACGCGACTGAGAACTCCCTGG
>DATGVF010000216.1:0-5322 GCA_035300645.1 bacterium | reverse complement strand
TGAGCTGTGGGCTTCTCGTTTCCCGGCCTGCGTCCTGCGATGCAGGGTCCGGTCTTCAAGATCAGAATGCCAGTGCTGGAGGAGTCTACACGGGATGCCTACGCGGATTTTTAGCTTCGGGCTTTGGACGGTGATGAACGCGGGCGCGGATCCTTTTGGCGCTCCCACCCGGGCCCCGCTTGACGCGCTGCACGCCATTAGCGGACTCGCCGCGCACCGTGTGGGGGCCTTTGAGCTCCACGCCGAGGACCTGATTCCCCCAGGCAGCAGTCGGGCCGATCGCGATCGTCTGATTCGGGAAGCACGCGCGCGGATGGCAGACACGGGGATAGTCTGTGATGCCTGCGGGTCCTCCCTGTTCACCGAGCCTGTCTTTAAGGACGGCGCGCTCGTCTCCAACGAAGCGCGTGTGCGTTCTCTGGCTCTCGCACGGTACAAGGACGCGATCGACGTGGGGGATCTTCTGGGCGCTCCACTGTTCAATATCTGGGGCGGTCGCGATGGATCCGAGGTCGAGGCGAGCCGCTCCCCGATCGAGGCCCTCAAGCGTCTGCGGGACGCGTTCAACGACCTGGCCGACTACATTGCGCGGCAAGGGTACGCCATGCGGCTGTCCATCGAACCCAAGCCCAACGAGCCCCGTGGCGACCTCTATATCTCCACCGTGGGCCACGCCCTGGGATTTATTGCCACATTAGAGCACCCAGACCGCGTCGGTGTCGTCCCGGAGCTGGCTCACGCCGCCATGGCCGGGCTCAACCCCGCGCATGAAGTCGCGCATGCGCTATACGCGGGCAAGCTCTTTGGCCTCCATCTCAACGCCCAGCGCCCTCTGCGCTTTGACCAGGACCTGCGGTTCGGGGGGGCGGGGCTGAAGGACAGCTTCTTCGTCGTCAAGCTTCTGGAAGACGAAAACTGGCCGCTCCCGCGCACGTTCGATGCCCACCCGTACCGCACGACCGACGAACAGGGAGTGTGGAGTTTTGTCCAAGGGTGCATTCGCGCCTACGAAGTGTTGGCCGACAAGGTGGCCCAGTTCAACGCGGACGCGGAGGTCCGCGCTCTGCTCGCGGAGATCCGCGGATGGGACCACGCAGCGGAGACGGGACCTGCATCGCCCTCCCGTGTGTTTGCCTACGAGCGACTGGACCATCTTGTCTTTGAGATTTTGACGGGTACGCGGTCTCGCTGAGGGGTTCGCGATGGAGAGACCAGCGGATGTCTACAGAGGCGCGTGGCGGAGATGGGGGTCCAGCAGGTCGCGGATCCCATCCCCCAGCAAGTTGAACCCCAAGACCGTCAGGGCGATCGCGAGTCCCGGCAGAGTCGACATCCACCACTGGTCCACAAGATAGTTGCGTCCGTCACTGACCATGGCCCCCCACTCGGGGGTCGGGGGCTGGGCCCCCAATCCCAGAAATCCCAGGCCCGCCGCGGTCAGGATGATCGCCCCCATGCGCAGGGTCAATTGAACGACGACGACCGACAGCGCGGATGGCAGGATGTGCCGCACGATGACACGGGGATTCCGCGCCCCCATTGCCCGTGCCGCCTCCACGAAGTCTTGTTGCTTGATGCGCAACGCTTCGGCACGGGCCAACCGCGCGGAGTGCGTCCAGGTGACCAGGGAAATGGCCAGGATGGCGTTCGTGAGGTTTGGCCCGAGCGCGGCGGCGAAGGCCATCGCCAGGACGAGGCTGGGGAATGCCAGGAACATGTCGGTTAGGCGACTGATCACTTCATCGATGCGTCCCCCAAAGTATCCAGCCAGCGTCCCTAACAGGGTGCCCGTGACGCCGCTGATCAGCGAGACGATCAAGATAATCTGCATCGCAATGCGCGATCCATAGACGACGCGGCTGAAGTTGTCCCGACCGAATTGGTCGGTGCCGAACCAGTGGCCCGCCCCTGGGGGTCGGAGCCGAACTGCAAAGTCTTGCTCGAGCGGGTTGTGGGTCGCGATCAACGGTGCTGCGACGACAATCAACAGCAGCAGACCGATCAGTACTGTTCCGGTCACTGACAACGGGGAGCGTCGCCACGAGAGATACGCCCGCCACACCTCCGTGCGTTGCACGAGGGGCGGGCCGCCAGTGGCGCTCGCGCTAGAAGCGGATCTTGGGGTCGAGAAACGCATAGGCGATATCCACGATGAGATTAGCCACGCTGAAGACTACTGCGACATAGAGGGTCCCGCCCATCACCGCGGGATAATCCAGGGCCAGGAACCCAGTGGTGATGTACCGTCCCAGCCCCGGCCACGCGAAGATCGTCTCAGTGAGGACCGAGCCTTCCAGCAGCTCGCCGAACACGAGGCCGACGACGGTCACCGTCGGAATCAGCGCGTTCCGAAGCGCGTGGCGAAGGATCACCACACGCGGGCGCAACCCCTTGGCCTGGGCAGTGCGAATGTATTCCTGATGCAGCACATCCAGCATGCTGGAGCGGCAGATCCGGGCAATCGTGGCCGTGGCGAGATAGCCGAGCACGAAGGCCGGCATGACGATGTGGCCCAGCCCATTGCGGAAGGCCTCCCAGTCTCCGGCCAGGATGCTGTCAATCAGCAGAAAGCCGGTGCGAGGGGGAGGCGGGATGACTGTCAGGTCCAATCGTCCGGGACCGGGCAGCCATCCCAGACGGTAGTAGAACAGCAGCAGCAACACCAGCCCGGTCCAAAACACGGGCATCGACACCCCGACGATGGAGAAGATGCGTGCCCCATGGTCGGGCGGACGGTTGCGTGTCACGGCGGAGATCACCCCAAGCGGGACGCCCAGGATGATGGCCAAGCCGATGGCGGTTAGGGTGAGCTCCAGGGTGGCCGGGAAGAATTGGCCGATATCCCGCGATACCGGCCGCCCCGTGCGAAGCGACCGACCCAAGTCTCCCCGGATCGCGGCCCCAAGGTAGGTGACGAATTGGACGGGCAGGGGTTGATCCAAGCCCAGCTGGTGACGCAGCGCATCGACCCGGTCCACCGGGGCGTTCCCGCCGAGAATAGCTCCCACGGGGTCTGCTGGGATCACATGCGAGACGACGAACGTGATGACGAGGACGCCGAAGAGGACCCCCACCATTAACACGAGCCGTCGGGCGATGTAGCCGGCAAGATTCACCCGCCTGCCCTCCAAATGCGAGGAGACGGAAGGGCGATCCTCACCCCTCCGTCTCCTGCCGCATCGTTCCCTGCAGCACTGTCCGGGCTATTCGCGCACCTTCGAGACCCTCGTGAAATCGAAGTGCATCGTGCCGAGGGCGGCCGCGTCCGCGTATCCCTTGACCCACGTCCGGACCACCCAGGTATCCATGGGCTGGTAGAGGATGGCGAAGGCGCCCTTGTGGAGCACCAAGTCTGTTAGCTGATGGTACAACGCCACGCGCTTGCCGGCATCTCGCTCCAGCATCGCCTTTCTGGTCAACTCGGTGGCGTCCTTGTCCATCCATGCGTTGCGCCAGGCGAGTTGCTTCACCGTGCCGTCGGCGAACGGTTTGGCGACAGCATCGGGATCGGGATAATCCACGCCCCAGGAGGCGAGGATTATCTGCAGGCCCTGCTCGCGGAACTTCTGGTACATCACCCCGGAAGCCATCAGGACGATCTTGACCTTGATCCCGACCTTCGCCAGGTTGTTCTGGATCAACTGTGCAATGTCTGGGCGCGTGGGGTGAGGAGAACTCGTCGTCAGCTCCACCTCGAACCCGTTGGGGTATCCTGCTTCAGCCAGGAGCTGTTTGGCTTTGGTCAGGTCTTGCGTGAACGGTTGGGACGGATTGGATCCCAAGTACCCTGTCGGAATAAACGTTTGCAGAGGAATGGCTTCCCCGCGCACCACGTCTCGCCGGATGGCATCGTAGTCAATCGCCCACCGGATCGCTTCTCGCACCTTGTCTTTGGACAGGGGCTCATATTTCACATTCATCCCGATGTACGTGATGCCGTGAGCGGGGATCTGGACGATGTCCACGCCGGGGGTCTTCTGCTTGCGGATCTCCTCGCGCATTTGCGGCGACATGTTCCAGGCCACGTCGATGTCGCCTTTTTCCACCGCCAGGCGCTGTGCCGTCGCCTCAGGTATGTCGCGGACCATAATTCTCTTGATGGGCGGAATGCCTCGCCAGTGCGTGGGATTGGCGACGAGGTCCACGACCTCATTGCGCTCCCATCGGATCAACGTGTAGGGTCCCGACCCCGCGCTGTGGTCCTTCAGCCAATCGCTACCCAAGTCGCCTTCGGTGATGTGCTGCTGCATGAGGTCGGGATCCACGACCCCGGTGATCGGGAAGGCTAAGATGGACAGCACCAGGTTGGGGGCGAACGCATCTGCGAGGACCAGCTGCACAGTGTAATCGTCGAGGGCGCGGATCGTCTGGTCCGCGTTGTCTTTCGTGAACCCCAGCTGCTCCAGCAACCATGCCGGGGTCTTGGCCAGCCGCACCGCGCGGCGCAGGGAGTAGACGACGGCCGCGGCGTTCACGGGGCGGCCGCTGGGAAAGCGTATCCCCTGACGGATGTTGAATGTCCAGGTCTTGCCGTCCGCGCCAGCGGCCCATGTTTGGGCGACCTTGGGAACGATCTGAATCGCTCCCTTGACCATCTCCATGTCGACCAGCTTGTCATACATCTGGTCCACGAGGACCGCCCCTTCGACTTCGTAGACGACACCCGGATCGAGGGTGAGCAAGATGGACGTGTTCATCCCGACGATGAGGGTGTTCACATCGACGCGAGCACCGAGGGTCGGTGGAGCACTCACGCCCAACAAGCTGATGACGATGGCGACCGCGATTACGCGTCCAGGTGTGGCGCTCATGCCTTTTCCTCCTCAGGATCTTGCCGTTTCCATTCCCGCCCCACCTGGCCTATGCCTTCAACGTGCGCGCGCCCACGCCGCGCATGTGGACCAACTCCGCGGGAGCGTCTCTGTGCGCCCTCGGGCATTCGTGGGGTGGCAGTCCACAGATTCAAACCGCAGATCCCCGAGGAATCTCGGCCCACTACGAAAAGCCCGATTGCACAACTAGCGAGGCAACCCCATCAGGAACTGGGGGCAAGGAGTAGGGGAGTTTTGACCAGATCTGAGACGCGAAGGCCTGGAATTTACTATGGCAACCAACGAAGCAATGGAATGGTCCCCTAAGGTTGCGCGCTCTTTCGTAACGCGTCCTCAGCTTCGAAGGCGATCACGAGCTGGTCGGCGGCGTCGGTCTTCGCGCCGTGCCGCAGAAAGGCCTCTCCCAGATCGCGGGCGGCCTGGGCAATCCGCGCGTGCGCTCCGTGCACCCGGAAGGTGGCGAGCGCTTCAGCCATCAACTCCTTGGCCC
>DATGVF010000215.1:0-24502 GCA_035300645.1 bacterium | reverse complement strand
CGCGTGCCCCGGACAGTCCACGTGCGCGTAGTGCCGCTTCGGACTCTCGTACTCCACGTGGCTGATCGCGATCGTGATCCCCCGCGCCTTCTCCTCCGGCGCGTTGTCGATCTCCCAGAACCCGTACGGCTTGCTGACCCCGATCCCCGCCAACACCTGCGTCAGCGCCGCCGTCAGCGTCGTCTTCCCGTGGTCCACGTGCCCGATCGTCCCCACGTTCACGTGCGGCTTCGTGCGCTCAAACTTCTGCTTGCTCATTGGATGAGTCCCCCCGCGTCCTGACTTCGATACTCGTCTCTTGTGATGTTAGGTCCGTGTTCCGACGCTCGACTTCGCGCGAATCTGCTCGGCGATATTGGCTGGCACTTCCTCGTAGTGCGACGG
The DNA here is from genome assembly GCA_035300645.1 of bacterium. Lineage (GTDB taxonomy): Bacteria > Sysuimicrobiota > Sysuimicrobiia > Sysuimicrobiales > Kaftiobacteriaceae > 13-1-40CM-64-14. Next base: position 24,118 of record DATGVF010000215.1, on the reverse strand, counting down.
CTCCATGGTGTGCGTCGCGCGCCCCTGGGTGTTTGACCGCAGCGCGGTCGCATACCCGAACATTTCAGCCAAGGGCACCAGCGCCCGGATGATGCGGATTTTCCCTTGCTGCTCGATGCTCTCGATCCGCCCCCGCCGGGAATTGAGGTCGCCGATGACATCGCCCATGTACGACTCGGGGGTGAGCACCTCGACCTTCATCACCGGTTCGAGCAGGACGGGCTTGGCCTTCGCCATTGCCTCTTTGAACGCCATCGAGCCCGCGATCTTGAACGCGATCTCGGAACTATCCACTTCGTGGTAGGACCCGTCGATGAGCCGGGCCCGGAAGTCGACCACCGGGTACCCCGCCAACACGCCGCTCTCGGCGGCCTCGCGGATCCCGTCCTCGACGGGGGGGATGAACTCCCGAGGGATGTCCCCGCCCTTGATCTCATTCTCAAACTCGATACCGGTCCCGCGGGACAAGGGCTCCAGGATGATCTCGACATGGCCGTATTGCCCGCGCCCGCCGGTCTGCCGGATGTAGCGGGCTTCGGCCTCGGCGGATTGGCGAATCGTCTCCTTGTAGGCCACCTGCGGCCGACCAACGTTCGCCTGCACGCCGAACTCGCGCAACATGCGGTCGACGATGATCTCCAAGTGGAGCTCGCCCATCCCGGCGATCAGGGTCTGGCCGGTCTCGTGGTCGAAGCGCACCTTGAAGGTCGGGTCCTCTTCGGCGAGTTTGGCCAGGGCGATCCCCAGCTTGTCCTCATCCGCTTTCGTCTTGGGCTCGACCGCGACGGCAATGACTGGTTCGGGGAACTGCATCGATTCCAAAACCAGGGGGTGGTCCTGGTCGCACAACGTGTCGCCGGTCGTGGTGTCCTTCAACCCGACCGCGGCCACGACATTACCCGCGGTCGCTTCCGGGATATCTTCCCGGTGGTTGGCGTGCATTTGCAGGATGCGGCTGACCCGTTCCTTCTTCCCCTTGTTGGCGTTGTACGCGTAGGAGCCGGCCTTCAGGGTGCCGGAGTAGACGCGGAAGTACGTGAGCTTGCCCACATACGGATCGGTGACAATCTTGAACGCCAGGGCGCAGAACGGTTCGGCGGGATCGGGATGACGCAGGACGGGCGCCTTGGTGTCAGGGTGGTAGCCCTGGATGGCCGGCATGTCCACCGGAGCCGGCAGGTAGTCGACGACGGCATCGAGCAACGGCTGCACGCCCTTGTTGCGGAACGAGGAGCCGGCTAGCACCGGCACCAGCTTGGCCGAGATCGTCCCCAGCCGCAGCCCCCGTCGGATTTCCTCCTCCGAGAGAGCACGCCCGTTGATGTACTTGGCGGTCAGCTCATCGTCCATCTCCGCCACCGCGTCCACCAGCTTCTCGCGCCATTCCTCGGCGAGCTGGCGCATGGCGGCAGGAATCTCCGTTTCGTCGGAACGGGTCCCTAAGTCGTCCAGGTAGAGAATCGCCTTCATCCGGATGAGATCGACGACGCCCTGGAAGGCATCCTCGGCACCAACCGGCAGCTGGACGGGCACGGCCGCGGCGCCCAAGCGCTCGCGGACCATGCGCACGGTGCGGAGGAAGTCCGCCCCGGTGCGATCCATCTTGTTCACGTACAAGATACGCGGCACGCGGTAGCGGTCGGCCTGACGCCACACCGTCTCCGACTGCGGCTGCACGCCCTCGACCGCGCTGAGCACCACCACCGCGCCGTCCAGCACACGCAGCGAGCGCTCGACTTCCACGGTAAAATCCACGTGGCCCGGCGTGTCGATGATGTTGATGCGATGGTCGCGCCAGAAACAGGTCGTGGCAGCAGAGGTGATGGTGATCCCCCGCTCCCGTTCCTGCACCATCCAGTCCATCGTCGCCGACCCCTCGTCGACTTCGCCGATGCGATGCACTCGTCCGGTGTAGAAGAGGATGCGCTCGGTCGTCGTCGTCTTACCTGCGTCAATGTGCGCGACGATGCCAATGTTTCGGATTTTTGCTAGCTCGATACTCATCTTCGTTGCCACCACAAGTTCGGGCACTAGTTGTCCCCTAGCCCCGCTTTACCAGCGATAATGTGCGAATGCTTTGTTCGCCTCGGCCATGCGGTGCGTATCCTCACGCTTCTTCACGGCGCCGCCCTGGCCAGCGGAGGCGTCCATGATCTCTGCGACCAGCTTGTCCATCATCGACCGCTTGTCTTTGCGCGCCCGCGCGTACTCCACTAGCCAGCGCAGGCCCAAGGACATGCGCCGGTCCGGGCGTACCTCAATCGGCACCTGATACGTAGCGCCCCCGACCCGCCTGGGGCGAACTTCCAGGGCCGGCATGATATTGTGCAGCGCCTTGTCGAACACTTTGACCGGATCTTGGCCGGCTTTTTCTTTGATCTGGTCGAACGCCGTGTAGACGACGTGCTCGGCCAGACTTTTCTTGCCTCGCTCCATGACCTTATTGATGAGCCGGTGGACGGTCGCGTTGTTGTAGACCGGCTCTGGCAGAACCTCCCGCCGTGGTACTTGTCCTTTCCGTGGCATCTCTGTTCCCTCGCCGTCTACGCGACGGGTCCGTGACGCGTCGCGTTCAGGATGTCCGTCTGCCCGTCAGCCCCTTACGGCTTCGGCCGCTTGGCGCCGTACTTACTGCGGCCCTGCTTGCGGTCCGTGACCCCAGCCGAGTCCATTGCCCCGCGGATGATGTGGTACCGGATCCCCGGCAGGTCGGGGACCCGCCCGCCGCGGATCAAGACGATCGAGTGCTCCTGCAGGTTGTGGCCGATGCCTGGAATGTAGGCGGTGACCTCCGCCGCGTTCGTCAGCCGCACCCGCGCAATCTTCCGTAAGGCCGAGTTCGGCTTCTTGGGGGTCATCGTCCGTACCTGAATGCACACACCCCGCTTCTGCGGGTTCCCCTCTAAGTGCGGGGACTTTGTTTTCGACTGCACTCGGTGCCGACCGTGACGCACCAGTTGGTTGATCGTGGGCATCTGGTTTCCCCCGTCTTCTCTCTCGTTCTTGAACACGCGCTCACCCCCGTCGATCGATTCGTGCCCGATCGGAGGCGAAGCGTCGCGATCCCGCAGCGCTCACATGCGGCGCGGGATATCGCTGGCATTCGGTTCGCCATCGCGCTCTACGCGCGGGGGCGTCCAACCACGACGCGGATGGCTGCGCCATACGCGGCACCGGAGGCCGATGCCCTGCGGCGCAGACTGTAGAATCGGTTCACCGCATCCGGTGAACGGATCCCGACTCGCGAGGAGAACTACCCTCGTCCCGCTACCTTGCGGCCTTACGGCGACAAGAGAACGGCGGCGGCGGCGGCGCCTACGGCAATTCCGCAGGCGCGCCCGAGGTCGCGGGTCGAGGCGATCTCGATCACCTCGAGACCTCGCTCCCGAGCAGCGGTCAGCACGCCTTCGATCACCCGACGATCGGCGTCCTGCGCCACGAATACGATCTGGACCCGGCCTTTGCCGATCGCCTTGGCCGTCTGGTTCGCCCCGACGGCTTTGAACTCCGCACCCTGAAGACGCGCGAGCGCCTCCATCGGCTGCGTCATTGTTCGCCACTCCACGCAGTCGCCGGGTCCCGCACGGGAACCCGGCGCGCGCTCGAACATTCTAGCATTGGGCCTGGGGGGTGTCTAGGGGCGCGCTGCGGGCTCCGGGCAGCGTGAGAATCTGCACCCGGCCGCGCCTAGCTGTCTTCGGACTCTAGGGAGGCGAGCTGCCGATAGAGGTCTTCAAGTTGCTGTTGCGCACGCTCGTACCGCACCCGAGTGGCCTTCGCCCGCTCCCCGTCACGGTACAGTTCGGGGTCGCCCAGCTGCCTGCCGGTATCGGCCAGTTCGCGCTCCACAGCCGCGATCTGCCCAGCGAGTTGGTCAAAGGTCGGTGCCTGCGGCCGCCCGGTCCTGCCCGGACGGGGGCGCTCGGGCGCGGGGCGCCTCGGCTGGCCCCCGCGGTGAACCGAGGGAGACCGCTTCGCCCTCAACTCCCCGTAGGTCCCTCGAAAATCGCTGACCCGGCCCCCGGCAACCGTGAGAATGCGGGTGGCCACCCGTTCCAGCAAGTACCGGTCGTGGGTGGCCACGATCAGAGTACCTGAAAACTCCAGCAGCGCGGCCTCCAGAGCCTCGCGCGACGGGATGTCGAGATGATTGGTCGGTTCATCCAGCAAGAGCACGTTGGGGCGGTCCAGCAATAGCGTGGCCAGGCTGAGACGCTGGCGTTCTCCCCCGGAGAGCATCGACACCCGCTTGAAGACGTCTTCGCCACTAAATAGGAAGCGCCCGAGGTAGGTGCGGACTTGCTCGGGTGTCATCGGACGATCCGCCAGCACCGTCTCTAAGACCGTGCGCTCGTCGTTCAGGTCCGCGGGGGGTTCTTGAGCGAAGTAATGCGCGCGCACGCCATGGCCCACCGTGACACGACCCCGCGACGGAGACTCAATCCCTGCGATCACTTTCAGCAATGTGGTCTTGCCGACACCGTTGGCGCCCAGCAGCCCGATGCGCTCTGCACGATAGATCTCTAGATCCACATCAGAGAGGATGTCAGTCTGCCCATACCGTTTGCCGACGCCTTGCAATCGCACCACCACGCGCCCCGAGAGCGGCACGTCCCGGGCGGCCGGTCGCATCACCGGCATCTCCGTCTGCGGCGGTGCTGGGGAGGCTGTCAAACGCGCCAGACGCTTAGCGCGGCTCTTCGCCTGCCCGGCCCGCACCCCGGCGTGGTAGCGGCGGATGAATGCTTCCAGCCGCTCGACCTCTTCTTGATGGCGACGGTAAGCTTCGGCCTGCTGTTCAACTTGCTGGGTTTTCAGCGTCGTGTACTTCGAGTACGGGCCGGGGAACGCGGTGACGCTGCCACCTTCAAGCTCCAGAGTCCGCGTGGTCACGACATCTAGCAGCCTGCGATCGTGGCTGACAATGATCGCCGCACCGGGGAACGCGCGCAAGTATTCTTCCAGCCACTCGGTCGCCGTCAAGTCTAAGTGGTTAGTCGGTTCATCCAGCAGCAGCAGATCCGGCTCTCCCAGCAGTACCCGCGCCAGTTCTGCGCGCACCCGCCAGCCCCCCGACAGCGTGGACAGCGCAGCCGTCAGCCAGGCCTCGGGAAAACCCAAGCCACCCAGCACGGCGCGCGCTCGCGCGTCCAGGGCGAATCCCCCGGCGTGCTCAAAGTGGTGACGGACTTGACCATATTCATCCATGACCTCTGCCAAGCGGAGCGGGTCATCATGCACTCCGGGATCGGCCATCAGCTGTTCTAACTCCCGCAGCCGCGCCTCGAACGCGTGCACATCGGCAGCCCCGGACAAGACATGGGCCAACACGGAGACATCGCCAGGCCCACTGGGAATTTGCGCCAGATACCCTACTTTCGCCCATCGGGCCCTGGACACGCTGCCGCTATCTGGGTCCTCGAGGCCGGCGAGCAGACGCAATAAGGTGGTCTTGCCGCTTCCGTTACGGCCGATGAGCGCGACCTTCTCCGCGCTCTCCACGCTGAAAGTCACGCTGCGGAGCACGGGGGTTGCCCCGTGCGACTTGGCGAGGTTAGAACTCGTGAGGATGGCCATCCCGACACACACTATATAGGAAGGAATCCGCAGAGGTCCACCCTGGCGGATTCTGAGCCGCCAGGCGTACCCATGCGTAACGGGCCGGAGCATCCTCGCCCCGGCCCGTTACCTGCGTCGTTTACGAAACGGCAACCTGCTATACCTCGGTGCCGATCTTGATCCCGCGGTACCGTGCCATTCCTGTCCCGGCAGGAATCAGCTTGCCGATGATCACGTTCTCCTTCAACCCGAGCAACGGGTCGACTTTGCCCTTGGTCGCAGCATCAGTGAGGACGCGTGCCGTTTCCTGGAAGGATGCGGCGGACAGGAAGCTCTCGGTCGCGAGGGAGGCCTTGGTGATCCCCAACAAGACCGGCCGCGCCTTGGCGGGCTCCAACCCTTCGGCCAGGGCTTTCGCGTTCTCTTCCTCGAACGCGAACTTGTCGACCAGCTCGCCAGGAAGGAACTGCGTGTCGCCCGGCTCTTCGACCTTCACCCGCCGCAGCATCTGCCGCACGATGATCTCGATGTGCTTGTCGTTGATGTCCACGCCCTGGGACCGGTACACGGACTGGATCTCCTGTACCAAGTAGTTCTGCAGCGCGTGGATGCCCCGGATGCGCAAGGTATCATGCGGGTTGACCGAGCCTTCGCTCAGCTGGTCGCCCGCCGTGGCCTTGTCGCCATCAGCCGTGCGCAACCGCACGCCAAACGGCACGGTGGCGGGGTACTCTTGACCGTCCTTGGTCACCACGATGAGTTTGCGCGTGCCTTTGGCCTCGGTGATCTTCACCTTCCCTGAGACCTCGGCGATGATGGCCTGGCCCTTCGGCTTGCGCGCCTCGAACAGTTCCTCGACGCGCGGGAGGCCTTGGGTGATGTCGAACCCGGCCACCCCACCCGTGTGGAACGTCCGCATCGTTAGCTGGGTGCCAGGTTCCCCGATGGACTGGGCGGCGATGATGCCCACGGCTTCGCCGATTTCTACCTTTTTCCCCGTCGCCAGGTTGCGCCCGTAGCACTTCGCGCATACTCCGTACCTGCTCTTGCAGGTCAGTACCGACCGCACGACGACTGTTTCGACCCCGGCCTGATCGATCTGCTCGGTGGCCTCCTCAGTGATCTCCTCATCGGCTTCCAAGATGACCTTGCGGCTGCGCGCGGGGGTAATATCTTCGACTGATGTGCGCCCGACGATGCGGTCCTTGAGGGGCACGACGACATCGGCCCCCTCCTTGATCGCGATCATCGTCACGCCTTCGGTCGTCCTGCAGTCTTCATCCCGGATGATCACGTCTTGGGCGACGTCCACCAGCCGGCGGGTCAGATACCCGGACTCCGAGGTCCGGATCGCGGTATCGGCCAGTCCCTTGCGCTGCCCGTGCGTGGAGATGAAGTACTCCAGGACCGTCAACCCCTCGCGGAAGTTGGCCTTGATCGGCAGCTCGATGATCTTCCCCGACGGGTCGGTCATCAGCCCCCGCATCCCCGCGAGCTGACGGATCTGCTGGATGTTTCCCCGGGCGCCTGACTGCGCCATCATGTACAAGGGATTGAAATTGTCAAAGTTCTGCAGCATCGCCTCGGTGACGTCTTCAGTCGCCTTCGTCCACACCCCGATGACCTGCAGGTACTTCTCGTTCTCCGTGATGAGGCCGCGGCGGAACTGCTGCTCGATATCCTGGACCCGCTTCTCCGCCACCGCCAGCACCTTGTCCTTCTCGGGGGGAATCGCGATATCGTCGATGGCGATGCCTACCCCCGAGCGGGTCGAGTACTTGAACCCGAGGTCCTTGAGGGCGTCCAGCAACTGGACCGTCTTCGTCGACCCGAGCCGGTTGTATGCCTCCGACACGATCTGCGACAGCACCTTGCGGTCGGCGACGTCATTGATGAACCGCAGTTCCTCGGGGATGGCCTCGTTAAAGATGACGCGGCCTACCGTGGTCTCAATCGGCTGGGAATCGCGGGTCAAGCGCACCTTCACCTTGGCATGGAGCGAGACCGCTCCCGTCTCGCAGGCCAGAATGGCCTCGGTGGGCGTGGAGAAGATCTTGCCCTCCCCGGGGGCGCCGGGTTTCTCCTGCGTGAGGTAGTAGGATCCCAACACGATGTCGCGCGTCGGGCTGGTGATGGCCTTCCCGTAGGCGGGCGACAAGATGTTATAGGCCGACAACATGAGCAGCCGCGCCTCGGCCTGGGAGGCCGCAGACAGCGGGACGTGCGCCGCCATCTGGTCCCCGTCGAAATCCGCGTTGTAGGCGGTACACACGAGCGGGTGCACCTGGATCGCTTTGCCCTCAATGAGCTGCGGTTCAAACGCCTGGATGCCCAGGCGGTGCAGGGTGGGCGCGCGATTCAACAGCACCGGGTGTTCCTTGACCACTTCTTCTAATACAGTCCAGACCTCGGGCCGGGCGCGCTCGACCATGCGCTTCGCGCTCTTGATGTTTTGCGCCAAGCTCTTGTCCACCAGCTTCTTCATCACAAACGGCTTGAAGAGCTCGAGGGCCATCTCCTTCGGCAGGCCACACTGGTGGAGCCGCAACTTCGGCCCGACCACAATGACCGAGCGACCGGAGTAGTCCACCCGCTTGCCCAGCAGGTTCTGGCGGAAACGCCCCTGCTTGCCCTTGAGCATATCCGACAGAGACTTCAGAGGGCGGTTGTTGGGTCCGGTGACGGGACGACCGCGGCGGCCATTGTCGATGAGCGCATCCACGGCCTCCTGCAGCATGCGCTTCTCGTTGCGCACGATGATCTCGGGCGCGCCCAGGTCGAGCAGGCGCTTCAGGCGGTTGTTCCGGTTGATGACCCGGCGGTACAGGTCGTTGAGATCCGAGGTTGCAAACCGTCCCCCGTCCAGCTGCACCATCGGGCGCAGGTCGGGGGGGATGACCGGGACGACGTCGAGGATCATCCACGGCGGATTGTTCCCGCTCTTGCGGAATGCCTCCACGACCTCCAGACGCTTGAGGATTTTCATCCGCTTCTGGCCCGCGGCGTCCTTGAGATCGGCCCGCAGCTGGTTGGAGAGCTTCTCGAGATCGATCTCCTTGAGCAATCCCTTCACGGCCTCAGCACCCATCTCGGCTTTGAAGGCCTGCCCATACTTCTCCCGCATCTCGCGGTACTCAGCCTCGGTCAGCAGCTGCTTTTTGTTCAGCGGCGTCGTGCCGGGATCGATCACCACGTAGGAGGCGAAGTACACCACACGCTCCAACGCGCGGGGCGACATGTCCAACAGCAGTCCGATTCGGCTGGGGACACCCTTCAAGTACCAGATATGACAGACCGGGGCGGCGAGCTCGATGTGCCCCATGCGCTCGCGGCGCACTTTGGCCCGGGTGACTTCCACACCACACCGGTCGCAAATGATGCCCTTAAAGCGGATGCGCTTGTACTTGCCGCAGTGACACTCCCAGTCCTTCTGCGGACCGAAGATGCGCTCGCAGAACAGCCCGTCCCGCTCGGGCTTTAAGGTGCGGTAGTTGATCGTCTCCGGCTTCTTGACCTCCCCGTGCGACCAGGCGCGGATATGCTCGGGAGAGGCCAGGCCGATTTTGACTGCGTCGAAGTTGTTGACGTCTTGCATGGGTGCTACATGCCTCCTGGAATGTCGTCTGCGCGCCGGCGGCGCGACACCGCCTAGTAGTCCTCGACCAGTGCCTCTTCACCCTCGAGGTTGATGCCGAGGGCGCGGGCGGTCTCGGCGATGTCCTCCTCGATCTCCTTGAGCTCGATCTCCTTCTTGTCCTCGCTGAGGACCTTCACGTCCAGACACAGCGACTGAAGTTCCTTTACCAAGACCTTGAAGGACTCGGGGACGCCGGGTTCCTGGATGTTCTCGCCCTTGACGATGGCTTCGTACGTCTTGACGCGCCCGACGACGTCGTCGGACTTGACGGTCAGCAACTCCTGTAGCGTGCTCGCCGCGCCGTAGGCCTCCAGCGCCCACACTTCCATCTCGCCGAAGCGCTGACCCCCAAACTGCGCCTTGCCGCCCAGCGGCTGCTGCGTGATCAAGCTGTACGGGCCGGTGGACCGGGCGTGGATCTTGTCCTCGACCAGGTGCAACAGCTTCATCATGTAGATCCAGCCCACGGTAACTTTCTGGTCAAAGAACTCGCCGCTGCGCCCGTCGCGGAGCTGCACCTTGCCATTTTCGGGCAAGCCCGCTTCTTTCAGGAGGTGCTTGATGTCCCCCTCCTTCGGACCGTCAAAAACGGGGCACTCAGCGAAGTTCCCGAGCGCCGAGACCGCCCACCCCAAGTGGGTCTCCAGCACTTGGCCGACGTTCATACGGCTGGGCACCCCCAGCGGGTTGAGCACCAGGTCGACCGGCGTGCCATCGGGCAGGCTCGGCATATCGTCATCTGGGAGGATGACTGAGATGACGCCCTTGTTGCCGTGGCGGCCGGCCATCTTATCCCCCACCGTGACCTTGCGCTTCTGCGCGACGTAGACCCGCACGAGGGTATTCACACCGGGGGGCAGTTCGTCGCCTTGCTCGCGGCCGAATACCTTCACCGAGACGACCTTGCCCTTCTCGCCGTGCGGCACCTTCAGCGACGTGTCGCGTACCTCGCGCGCCTTCTCGCCGAAAATCGCACGCAGCAAGCGCTCCTCGGCCGTGAGCTCGGTTTCGCCTTTGGGCGTTACCTTGCCCACCAGGATGTCCCCCGCCCGCACCTCGGCGCCGACCCGCACGATCCCTCGATCATCAAGATCGCGCAGGGCTTCCTCGCCGACGTTGGGGATGTCGCGGGTGATCTCCTCCGGCCCGAGTTTGGTATCCCGGGCTTCCACCTCGTACTCCTCAATGTGGATCGAGGTAAACAGGTCCTCGCGGACTAACCGCTCGGAGATGACGATCGCGTCCTCATAGTTGTAGCCTTCCCAGGGCATGAACGCGACGAGCACGTTGCGGCCCAAGGCGAGTTCGCCCTGGTCCGTGCAGGGCCCATCGGCGATCACGTCGCCTGCCTTGACGGACTCTCCCGTCCGCGCGACAGGCCGCTGGTTGATACACGTCCCCTGGTTGCTCCGCTGGAACTTGATCAGCTTGTAGGTATCCTTGCCCTTGTCATTCTTGACGACGACCTCGTCACCACTCACGGACTCAATTACGCCGTCATGACGGGCCACCACGACCGCGCCGGAGTCCACCGCGCTGCGGTACTCCATGCCGGTGCCCACCAGAGGGGCTTCGCTCGAAAGTAGCGGCACGGCCTGACGCTGCATGTTCGACCCCATCAACGCGCGGTTGGCGTCGTCGTGCTCGAGGAACGGGATGAGCGCCGTGGCCACTGACACGGTCTGCTTGGGCGAGATATCCATGAGCTCCACCTTGTCGGGCGGGACCAAGACGATGTCAGCGCCGTGGCGCGCGGACACCCGCGGCTCAATGAGCTTGCCGCGCTCATCAATCTTGGCGTTCGCCTGGGCGATGACGTACTGATCCTCTTGATCGGCGGTCAGGTACTCCGTCTTCTTGCCCACGACCCCGTCGCGCACCAGGCGGTAGGGCGTCTCAATGAACCCTAAGTCGTTGACGCGTGCAAAGGTCGCCAGCGAGCTGATCAAGCCAATGTTGGGACCTTCGGGCGTCTCGATCGGGCACATCCGGCCGTAGTGGCTGGTGTGGACGTCCCGCACTTCAAAGCCCGCGCGCTCGCGGCTTAACCCGCCAGGCCCCAGCGCCGACAGCCGGCGCTTGTGGGTCAGCTCGGCCAGGGGGTTGGTCTGGTCCATGAACTGCGACAGCTGGCTGGAACCGAAGAACTCCTTAATCGCCGCCACGACAGGGCGGATGTTGATCAACACCTGCGGGGTAATCTGCCCTGTTTCTTGGATCGTCATCCGCTCGCGGATCACGCGCTCCATCCGCAGCATGCCGATCCGGAACTGGTTCTGCAACAGCTCTCCGACCGACCGCACGCGGCGGTTGCCCAGGTGGTCGATGTCGTCCCCGGTGGCCCCTTCGTCTTCATTGTGCAAGCGGATCAGGTAGCGCACTACCTCGGCAATGTCATCGCGGACCGCCGCCGGATGGCGCACGCCCTCGTCGACGACGGCGTAGAGAACGTCCTTGGTCGTGGGGGCCAACCCCAAGACGACGCGCATACCCGAATCCAGTTTCTTGACGTCCGTGGCCTCGCCGTTGACGCGCACTGTGACGCGCGCGAGCAGACCCGTGAATTCCCGACCGTCTTTGAGGGTTAGGGTGAAGTCTTTCTTCTCCCGCCGCACGGAGACGTCTTTGACCTCCCCGCCGGTGGTCTGAACCAAAGTGCGAAACGGGAGCGGCGCGTCCAGACCGAGCTTGCGGTTGAGCTTATGCCGTCCCACCTTCCCCAGGTCATAGCGCCGGGGGTCGAAGAACAGCGTCTGCAACAGCTGGCGCGCACTCTCGACGGTCGGCGGATCGCCGGGCCGCAGCCGACGATAGATCTCGATCAGCGCCTCCTCGACGGCCTTGGGCCCCTTGCGTTCCTTGACAGGGTCCTTGGCCAGCGTGGCCTCGATCGTCGCATCTCCGTCGTAAAGTTTGAGAATCTTCTCGTCACTGTCGTACCCCAGCGCGCGCAGCAAGACAGTCACCGGAATCTTCCGCGTCCGGTCGATGCGCGTGGCGATGACACCGTTGGTGTCCATCTCCAGCTCGAGCCACGCGCCCCGGTGCGGGATGACCGTGGCCGCCGGCAGGGGCCGGCCCATGGCATCGGGGCTGAAGTTGTAATAGACGCCCGGAGACCGCACCAGCTGGCTGACAACCACCCGCTCGGCTCCATTAATAATGAAGGTGCCGCGGCGGGTCATCAGGGGGAGGTCTCCCATGAAGACCTCCTGCTCTTTGATCTCGCCGGTCTCCTTGATGACTAGGCGCACCTTGACCTTGAGCGCGGCGCTGTAGTTGTAGTCGCGGTCGCGGCACTCGTCCTCGGTATACTTGAGCCGCTCCAGGCGATACCCACCGAAATCGAGCACCGGGGTGTCGTCGAACAATCCCGGAGGCTCCACGCGCTTGCGGCTCGGGTCGACGGCAAAGTGCAGCTCGAGGTTTCCCGTAAAGTCCTGGATCGGGGAGACCTCGTCAAACACCTCGCGGATCCCCTCGCGCAGGAACCACTCGAAGGACCGGCGCTGCACTTCGATGAGATCGGGCACGTCGAGGATTTCAGGAATCTTGGCGAAACTCACGCGGGTGCGGCGCCCCCGCGTCACCACCTGTCCGCCGACGCCCGGCCGGGCGCGGGCAGCAGATGTGGGAGAACGCATCATCTTACCTCGGGTCTGGGTTTTCACGGGGAACCGGTCACCTCCAGCAACAATTCCTGAGTCGTGATGGCGTGATCACCGGCTTGGGTGGCACGCGGCCACACCCGGGAGAGACATGCCGTCTCGTCCCGAGGGAATTACGACGCGTATGGTCGGCAGGGATGATGGGCTTCAATGAAAAACGAAAGCAAGGCAGGCAAGCCTCGCTTTCGATTCTCGGCGTTAAACTCCAAAGTCCCGGTCGTAGGCGTCTCTAGCGTCAAGAGCCGTATCCCTCATACTACTCGGCGAGATACGGCCCGTCAATACCCGGCTCTCGCGTCGACGCTCCTGCGAGAGCCACGTCGGTCCGGAGGCACGAGTGCCCCCCGGGGGCAGGATCCCCCGGGGCGAGCATCCGTCTGGGCTACTTGATTTCGACCTGGGCGCCTTCGGCCTCAAGCTTGGTCTTGATCTGCTCGGCCTCGGCCTTCGATACCTTCTCTTTGACCGGCTTGGGGGCACCATCCACGAGGTCTTTGGCCTCTTTCAGGCCCAACCCGGTGAGCTCCCGCACTACCTTGATTACCTGGATCTTCTTCTCTCCAACCACCTTGAGGATGGCGTCAAACTCCGTCTGCTCCTCAGCCTGAGCCGCCCCCGCCGATCCGCCTGCTGTCGGCATCGCAGCCACCGCCATGGGGGCGGCAGCGGTCACGCCGAACTTCTCTTCCAAGGCTTTCACCAGATCCGCGAGTTCGAGCACGGTCAGGTTGCCGATCGCGCTCACGATCTCGTCCTTGCTCAGTTTCACTTTGGTCTCCGCCACGTCAGTCGTCTCCTCTTGGGGCCGCTGTCCCGTATCGGAGACAGCGCGGCCCGAGTGTGAATTTATGCCGCCGCTTGCTCCTGTCGCTTGCGAATCTGATCGAGTGCATACACAAGATTGCGGGGCAGCGCACTCAGCACCCCCGCCAGACCGGTCAGCGGGGCAGCCATCGATCCGAGCACCTTGGCGAGCAGCTGCGGCCGCGACGGCAGATCGGCCAGAACCTTGATCTGCGCGGCGGTCAGAACCAGCCCCTCCACCAGCCCCCCTTTGATCTCCAGCTTGCGCATCTGCCGGATGTACTCCAGCAGGATCTTCGCCGGGACCGAGGGATCGGCGCGGCTGACGGCAATCGCGGTCGGACCCTCCAACAGGGGGCCCAGATCCGCGACACCGACGCTTTGAGCCGCCCGCTGCAGCAACGTGTTCTTGACGACCTTGAACTCGGCGCCGGCCTCTTTCAATTTGCGGCGCAGGTCGGCGAGTTCTGCGACGTTCAACCCACGGAAATCGGTGAGGATCGCTGCTGACCCGCGCCCCAGTAGGCTCACGAGAGCCTCGACGTCCTTGACCTTGGCGGGCCGCGCCGCGTGCGTGGCGGTCCGGCGTTCTCTTGTCTGCGTCTTAGCCATCGTGCTCCCTCTCACCTCAGAAATGAAACGAGGCCCCGTAGACGAGGCCCCGAAAGCTCATCGGTCCTAGGCCACCTCGGTGGCCGACCGTGCGCCTCGGCTGGCGACCCGACCGGGTCCTTAGCCCCCGGAGGTGATCCAGGAGACCGGCTGTCTACGGCAGGTATTCACTTCACGCCCAACGGCGGCGAGTGTAGCACAGGCGGCATGCAGACGCAACCCCGCCTTAGGCGGTCGCCGCCTCCGCCTTAAGCGTCGCTTCAACTTTCGCGGGATCCACCCGCACCGCCGGTCCCATTGTGGTCGACAGTGTGATGGAACGGAGGTATTGCCCTTTCGCCGACGCGGGCTTCGCCCGCATCACCGCCTCCAACAGCGCCATGAGGTTGGCGAGCAGCTGCTCCTCGGTGAACGAGGCCTTCCCGATCCCGGTGTGCAAGATGCCGGCCTTCTCCACGCGGTACTCGATCTTGCCCGCTTTGATTTCCCTCACCGCCCGAGCGATATCGAAAGTGACGGTGCCGGCCTTGGGATTGGGCATCAATCCGCGGGGACCCAGCACGCGTCCCAGCCGGCCCACCAGACTCATCAAGTCGGGGGTCGCAATCGCCACGTCGAAATCCGTCCACCCTCCCTGGATCTTCTCGACAAACTCCTCCGCGCCGACAAAGTCGGCACCGGCCGTCTCGGCCTCCTTCGCCTTCTCGCCTTTAGCGAAGACCAAAACACGAACCGATCTGCCCGTCCCGGCAGGCAGCGCCACCGTGCCCCGCACTTGCTGGTCGGCTTGCTTAGGGTCGATCCCCAAGCGGATGGCGACATCGACGTTCTCATCGAACTTCGCCTTCGGCATGTGCTTGAGGATGCGAATGGCGTCCGCCGGACTGTACAGCGTGTCCGCGTTGACCAACTTCGCACTTTCCAGATACCGTTTGCCGTGCTTGCCCATTGCCGACTCCCCTATCTCTGATCGCCGCTAGCCGACGACCTGAATGCCCATCGACCGCGCCGTGCCCTCGATCATCCGCATCGCCGCCTCGACATCGTGGGCGTTGAGGTCCCGCATCTTCTGTTGGGCGATGTCGCGCAGTTGGGCGCGCGTGACCTTGCCCACCTTCGTCTTGTTCGGTTCCCCCGAACCCTTCTCGATCCCCGCCGCTTGGCGCAGCAGAACCGCAGCGGGGGGCGTCTTTGTGATAAACGAGAAGGTCCGATCCGCGTACACCGTGATCTCGACGGGCACAATCGTCCCGACCATCGCGGCGGTCCGCTCGTTGTACGCTTTGCAAAACTCCATGATGTTGACGCCGTGCTGACCCAGGGCGGGGCCGACCGGGGGGGCCGGCGTGGCCTTGCCCGCGGGGATTTGTAACCTCACCACAGCGAGAATCTTCTTGGCCATACCCGATCCTTTAGCTCTGTCGCGAGCTAGACTTTTTCGACCTGCCCGAAGTTGAGTTCCACGGGGGTGGCGCGCCCGAAGATCGAGACAAGCACGCGGACCTTTTCCTTCTCCACCATGACGTCGTCGACCACCCCGGTGAAGTCCATGAACGGACCAGCGGTAATGCGCACCTGCGAGCCCTTCTGAAAACTAATCCGATACTTGGGGGTCTCGTCGCGGAGCTGGCGCAGCAGCTTTTTGACCTCCTGGTCCTCCAGCGGCACCGGCCGCGCGCCCGAACCGACAAACCCTGTCACACCGGGCGTGTTGCGCACCACATACCAGGAGTCATCATCCATGATCATCTCGACCAGCACGTACCCGGGGTAGATCTTGCGGTCGACTTCCCGGCGCTTGCCGCCCTTGATCTCCTTTTCCTTCTCCGTGGGGACCAAGACCTGAACGATCTTCTCGCCGCCCTGCGTGCGCATGGACTGCCGGCGGCGCTCCAGGTTGTTTTTCACTTTGTTCTCGTAGCCGGAATACGTATGGATGACGAACCACTTCAGCCGGGGATCGCGAGCCTCCTCGACGGCCGTCTCGACCGCCGTCGGGGCCTCTTCGACAGGGACCGGCTCGGGGACGGGTTCATCGACAAAGATCTCTTTGATTTTTTCTTCCATCTTCGGATCTTCAAGCATGGGGACCACCTAGGACGGCAAGCGGCTACGGAGCGCGGACCAAGACGCGCGAGAATACCCACGTAAACAGCGCGTCCCACGCACCCAGATACAGCGCCATCGCCAGCAACACGGCCACGACCACGATCGTGGACGCGATCAACTCCGGCCGGCTGGGCCAGTCGACCCGCTTGAGTTCGGCCCACACCTCCCGCAGGTAGCGCACCACGCGTTCCCGGACCCCCGGGCCCTTCGGCTCTCGGACGGCGCGGGGAATGGCGCGGGCGGGCTGCTGGTTGACGTTCGCTTGCGTGAGACGGGCCACGAAACCTCGCCAAAAATAAAAAAGACTTGACAGCCAGTGCTCATCATATCGGAGGGGGGGAGGGATGTCAATTAACCGCCCGCCGCCCCACCTATGGATGCTGGGCAAGATCGCGGTTATCCCTCGCGACAGGGTGTCTCGGGATCTTCCTTATTAAAGACGCAGCCGGGGGTCGAGGAAGTCCCGCAACGCGTCTCCCAGCAGGTTACTGGCAAACACCACCAGGCTGATCGCCACCCCGGGAAAGATCACCAGCCACGGCGCTTTCTGCGCGAACTCTGCGGCGGACACAGACAACATCCGGCCCCAGGACGGATAGGGTTCGGGGACGCCGAGCCCCAGAAAGCTCAGGGAGGCCTCCACGAGAATAGCAGTCCCTAACTGCGCGGTGGTCATGACAATCAGGGGAGAGACGGTGTTCGGGAAAATGTGCCGCACAGCGATGCGCAGGCGACTCATCCCCAGCGCCGTTGCCGCCTCGACGTAGGAGGTCTCGCGAATCGAAAGAACCGCCGCGCGCACGACACGGGCGACGCGGGGAACAAACGGGACCGAGATGGCGATGATCGTCGTGGCGAGGGATGGACTCAGGGCTGCCGTCATCACCAGGGCCAGGACCAGCAGCGGAAATCCCTGCATGATGTCCAACACCGGTTGGATCACGAACGCTACCGCCCCGCCCGCATATCCGCTCGCCAAGCCCAGTCCTCCCCCCACGAGCCCCCCGAGTAGGCTGCACGTGATCCCGACCGCAAGTGACACGCGGGCGCCGTGCATGAGCCGGCTGTAGATATCCCGACCGAGGTAATCTGTGCCCAACCAATGGCCCGCAGACGGCGCGAGGAACGTATGAGCAGCATCTATCCGCGTCGGATCATGCGTAGCCAAGACATCTGCGCCCGCCGCCGCGACCACAGCCACGAACATGATCACAGCACCCGCCGTTCCCAGAGGATATCGGCGGACGAGCCGCCCTACAGGATGCAGCCGGCTCCCGACCGCGCGGAGGACCGCTCTCATTCGAAGCGGACCCGGGGATCCAAACGCGCGTACAACAGATCGACGGCCAGATTCGAGCACACGACGACGATGGCGATGAACATGACTAGGTTCTGCACGATCGGGTAGTCGCGCCAGGTGATCGCCTCAACAAGGTATCGGGCGACCCCGGGGAGGTTGAACACCGTTTCCGTCACGACTAACCCGCCGATCAGAAACGCGAACTCCGTACCGATGACCGTCACGATAGGGAGCAACGCATTGCGCAACGCGTGCCGGTTGACCACGATCCGCCGCGGCAGCCCCTTGGCCTGGGCGGTGCGCACGTAGTCCTCGCGCAACACCTCGAGCATCGACGACCGCGTCATGCGGCTGATGAGCGCGGCACTCCGGTACCCGACGGCCAGGGCGGGAAAGCCGAACTGGACCAAGTGCGCGCGCAGATCGACGTACGGCGAGACATACGTCATGGAGGGAATCCAGTGGAACTCCCGCACGAGGAAGAGCAAGATCACCATCCCCAGCCAAAACGCCGGCATAGAGAGCCCCGCGAGGCTGAACACCCGCAGGCCAAAGTCGACTGCGGTGTCCTGGTGGGTGGCGCTTAGGATGCCCGTGGGGACACCGATGAGCACAGCAACCACCATAGCCAACGTGGCGAGCTCGACCGTGGTGGGAATACGCGGCCGGATGATCTGCCAGGCGGGGAGTCCGTACCGGTACGAAATCCCCAGATCGCCATGGGCCAAATCGCGGATCCACAGGAGATACTGGACCGCTACCGGGCGATCAATCTGGAGTTCATGCGCGATCCGCTGTTTCGCCGCCGGGTCCACGTAGCCGGCGGACTGGAAGAGGAGGTCGACGATGTTGCCTGGGGCCACACGGAGCAACACAAAGATGACAAGCGACATCCCGACGAGGGTGAGGGCAGCGAGGGTCAGCCGACGTGCGACGAACGGCCACATCGCGGTGACCTGGGGGGACGCGGCGCCGGCCCGCTACCTGTTGAGCCAGACCTCCTGGAAGCGCGCGTAGCTGTAAATGCTCTGGTGCGGGACCAAATTCTTCACATAGGGCCACATTACGTACGAATCGACGCTCCAGCCCAGAATCGGACGCGCGCCGTCGATCTCCAGGCGCTTCTGAATTTCATAGACCAGCCGCCGCCGCTGCAGAGGGTCGAGGGTCTGGGACTGCTGCGCGATCATCCGGTCGATCTCGGGGTTGCAGTATTGAGAGTAGTTCCGGGGTGATCCGCAGACGTAGTTCTCATAAAAGTTCGCGTCCGGGTCGTCCACACCGATCCCGGTGAGGTTGCCGGCCAGGGCGTACTCGCCGCGCGTCAATTTCGCGTACCACTGCGCGCTATCTACTTGCTCCAACGTGCCGTCAATCCCAACCTGCTTCAACTGGTCAATGACGTAGGTCGCGAGGTCGACAAACAGCGCGATCGCCCGTGTGCTGACCGTGACCCGGATCGGTTTGCCGGGGCCGAACCCGGCCTCTGCGAGCAACTGGCGCGCTTCCGCTCTCTGGCGGGTGGGATCGCCAAATCCAGGGAGTTGGGCGAGCTGGTCGTTGGGCAAGCCCCAGCTGCCCCAGGGGCGCGGTTGCATGGACGCCCCGACCACGGCCCCGCCCTGCCGTACGGCTTGCACGAACCCCTGCCGATCGATGGCCATGCTGACCGCCCGGCGCACGCGTGCATCCGTAAACGGTGGCTGCTTAAAGTTCACTAAGATGTTGTCATTAACGTTGTGCGCCGCTTCAACCACGACCAAACTCGGCACGGCTCGCTTGAGCTGTTCGGCCGCCGTCTTGCTGCCCTCTTGGGGCATGGTGACATCCAGCTGGCCGGCCTGGAGCGCGGCGATGCGCGTGCCGCGTTCGCGGATAATAATGAAGCGAATACCATCAAGGTACGGGCGATCTTTGATGAAGTAGTCGGGGTTCCGCTCCATCTCGATCAGCTCGCCCCGGCGATACTCCTTGAGCCGGAACGGACCCGTGCCTACGCACCTGCTGCGCAGTTCCGCTGCGTCGATGTGGGCGGGGTAAATCGGGGAGTAGCCGGACGCCAACATCAGCAGCAGCGACGGCTGCGGCTGCGTCAGCCGGAAGATGACGGTGAATGGATCCGGGGCGTCGATTGATTGGATGTTCGCATACCACCCCTTGCGCGGATTGAGCTTGAGATGTGAGGCCAATTCGGGGACGCCGCGCACCATGTCGAACGTGTACTTCACATCGCGACTGGTAAACGGCCGCCCATCGTGCCATTTCACGCCTTGGCGGAGCGTGAACGCCAGCGCCTTGCCGCCCTCCTGCCAGGTCCATTTCTCGGCCAGTTCGCCCACGATCGTGTTGACCGTCTCCTGCCCGAACAGCGGGTTGAAGAGCACCAAGTTGTTGTAGCAGGGCATCATCGGCCAGTTCGTCGAGATGGTCGCTTCTTCGTGGATACTCAGGCTGGGAGGATCTTCGCGGTGCATCGCGTTGAGAATCCCGCCGCGCTTAGGACTCGGAGTCGCCGCGGTTGAGACCGTCGCTGTCACAACGATGCCGAGGAAAAGTGCAAGAACTCCCCACTGACCGCCCCTCTGCCTGCGCATCTCGCTAACTCCTCCCTCGTACTAGATGGCAGTCCGACTACACTGGCCGCTGGGGGTCCTTCCACGTTCTTGAGGGAACCCCTCTGCGGCATCAGGGGCGAGGGTAACGTGCCAGTCCCGGCCCCTGGAGCGTACAGACAAAGTCGAGGGCGTTTGAGGGGAGATCGTGGCGGCCAGCGTAAATTCCCTTCGCTACCCTCCCCGCTTGTTCACGCGGTGCGTCCGCTCTGTGCATGGCGGTAGAACATGCGCTTCGTCACCTCAGCCAAGAAGATGTAGACCACCATGATCGCGGCGAGCATCGCGACAAACGATAGCGGGATGGGCTCGAAGCCAAAGAATGGCCCCAGAGGGGTGAATGGCAGGGAGAGGGTGACGGCCAGGACCGCGACCGTTGCGACAACGAGCCAGCGCCCGGGGCGACTCTGCCAGAATGGGCGGCGCGTCCGGATCACGAGCACGATGAGCGCCGCGGTAAACACGTTCTCGAGGAACCAACCCGTGTGAAACCCGACCTCACCCACGCGCAGCACGAACAGCAGGATGCCAAAGGTGAGATAGTCCATCGCCGAATTGATGGGGCCGAACGCCAGCATGAAGTTCCGGATGAACTTCACGTCCCAGCGGCGCGGTTTCGCCACGAGCTCGGGATCTACGCTATCCGTCGAGATCGTCATCGCCGGGAAGTCAGTGAGGAGGTTCCCCAGGAGAATCTGCGTGGGCAGCAAGGGCAGAAACGGCAGGAAGAGCGAGGCCCCCGCCATCGAGATCATGTTGCCGAAGTTACCGCTGGTCGCCATGAACACGTATTTCAGCGTGTTGGCGAACGTCGTGCGCCCTTCCTGAATGCCGCGGGCCAATACACTGAGGTCTTTCTCCAGCAGCACGATGGCGGCCGCCTCCTTCGCCACATCTACAGCCGTATTTACGGAGATGCCGACGTCGGCGACGTGGAGAGCGCTCGCGTCGTTGATCCCGTCCCCCAGGTAACCTACGACCTCCCCGGCCGCCTGCAGCGCCCGGATGATGTCCTCCTTCTGATGCGGTTCCACCTCCGCGAAGACGTCGACCTGGGGTGCGAGACGCGCGAGCGCGAGCCCTGTGAGGTGACCGACCTCACTCCCCGTCAGCACACGCGCGCTCTGCAATCCTAGCAGCCGACAACTGGTGGCCGCGACGAGGGCGTTATCCCCCGTGATGATCTTGAAGGTCACGCCGCGGCGGGACAGTTCCTCCACGGCTGCCTTGGCGTCGACCTTCGGCGGGTCGAACAGCACCAGCAGGCCCACGAACGCCATCTCGTGCTCGGCCGTCTTGTCGATGCGTTCCTCGGACACGCCCTCGCGCACCGCCACGCCGAGCGTGCGGTAGCCCTGCGCCGACAGGTCGCGGTATAACACGTGCACGGACTCGGCCACTGCGCCGATCGGCTGACTCGTTCCGTCTGGCAGCCGCAGCTGCGTGCAAACCTCGAGCACCTTGGTGAGCGCGCCCTTCGTCACGAGCACCCGCTGCCCGTCATGCTCGAGCAAGACAGACAGGCGCCTGCGCACAAAGTCGTAGGGCTCCTCGTCCAACTTCCGCCACCCTGAGCTGTCGAGGTCGGCCGATTTGCGGATGGCGTCATCGATAGGGTTGGCGAAGCCGGCCTGAAAGTGTGAATTGAGGTACGCCCAGCGGTGCACGTCGGCGCTGTCTTGTCCGCGGGCATCGAGGGCCTGCTTGAGGTGCACGACGCCCTCGGTCAGCGTCCCGGTCTTATCCGAACACAGCACGGTCATCGAACCGAAGTTCTCAATGGCGGTGAGCTTCTTCGCGATGACCTTAGCGTTGGCCATGGTCCGCGCCCCATGCGCGAGGTTGATGGACACGACGGCCGGCAGCAGCTGGGGCGTGATGCCGATGGCGAGGGCGAGAGAGAACAGGAAACTGTCGACCACCGGTTTGTGCAAGTAGACGTTGATCCCGAAGATCGCGAGCACGAGGGCGAGGGCGACCTGGGCGAGGAAGTTGCCGAACCGCCGGATGCCGCGCTCGAAGTCCGTCTCCTCGGGGCGCTGGGCGAGACGTTGGGAGACCTTGCCAAACTCGGTCGCCACGCCCGTGCGCACAACGACCGCGGTGCCACTGCCCGAGACGACATGTGTGCCCATGAAAAGTACACCGGTGCGTTTCCCCAGCGGCGTCTCTGGCGGCGTCGACGCTGGCTGCTTCTCCACCGGGTAGGCCTCACCGGTCAGCGTGGATTCGTCGACGTGGAGTTCCTTCGATACCAGCAAGCGCGCGTCGCCGGGGATCTCATCCCCCCCCGACAGGATCAGGATGTCGCCGGGCACAACCTCGGTCACCGGAACATCGAGGCTCTGACCGTCCCGCAAGACGGTAGTCTGAACCTGGACGATGGCGAGCAATTTAGCCACCGCGTCGGTCGCAAAGTGCTCCTGCCAAAATCCCAGCGCGCCGCTGGCGAGGACGATAACGAGGATGATCGCCGCGCTAGGACGGTCGCCGAGGAAGAACGAGAGCACGGCCGCCGCAAGGAGGATGAGGACAATGGGGTTGGTAAACTGCCCGAGGAAGAGCGTGAGGTCGCTGCGTTTGGGCGCGGCGTGCAGGACATTAGGACCGTAGCGTGCGCGACGGGCGACAGCTTCGGCGGCCGACAGACCGCGATCAGCAGACGTGGAGAGCGCGCCCAAGACAGCCTCGGGCGGAACCGCCCAGAACGTGTCGAGACGGTCAGTACCCATCGCTACAAGAGGAAAGTCTTTTCGCATTTGGAGTAACTACACAAAGTGCGATTCATTCCGTTCATTGTTGCCGCTGTTTTTTCGTCCCACCCGTGCTGTTTGCGATCTCGGTCTACGTAATTTGGCGCAAAGAGGGATCACTCAGAGCGAACGCGCGAACGATAATCACCAAAGGCTTAATCTATCTCGCCCCATTGCTCGTGGGTGTCATCATCTTGCTCACGATGCGAGGAAGAACCGTACCCACCGCGCTTAACCTTTTCATCGGGCTGCTCGTGACTGCAACCATCGTCATCAAGGTTTCGGACGCGATTCGAAGCGCTCGGAGTGGCAGCGGAACAGGAGGACCGCATCTCAAGCACAAATAGGCGGGACCGTGAAATAGTCCCCTTACGGATAGATAAGATAGTTGGCAGGGGCGGAGGGATTCGAACCCACAACATCCGGTTTTGGAGACCGGCGCTCTGCCAGTTAGAGCTACGCCCCTGCGTTGATCACCTGGGCCATGGGCGGTCAGCCCGTGGCCACCAGTGTAGTGTTATCGCGTCTCCCTGTGCAACGTGTGCTTCCGGCACCACCGACAATACTTCTGCATCTCAATCCGGTCCGGATCGTTTTTCTTGCTCTTTGTCGTGGTGTAGTTGCGCCGTTTACAGATCGTACATGCCAACGTGATAATGTCTCTCGCCATTTTCTAGTTTAGCCCCTCACTTCGCTAGAATTCCCAGGCGCGAACCAGAACTCCTGAGTCCTTCACGGTCGCGCCTTTTGTAGATTGCCGGTTCGGTTACTCGGTGACCTTGGTCACGGCGCCGGCTCCGACCGTCCGCCCGCCTTCGCGGATCGCAAACCGCAGCCCCTCTTCCATCGCCACCGGCGTGATCAGGGAGATCTCCATCGTGATGTTGTCTCCCGGCATCACCATCTCCACCCCGTCCGGCAGCTTAATATCCCCCGTCACATCCGTCGTCCGGAAGTAAAACTGCGGCCGGTACCCCGTGAAGAACGGCGTGTGCCGTCCGCCCTCTTCCTTGGTCAGCACGTACACCTCCGCCAGGCACTTCGTGTGCGGCTTGATCGACCCC
>DATGVF010000214.1:0-3035 GCA_035300645.1 bacterium | reverse complement strand
CAACGATCCCCATACCATCAGAGGGATCACCCCCACCCTCCCAGGCCTCCAGCCGCTTGGCGGACAGGATCACGTTGGCTGTTTTGCGGCCCACCCCTTCGAGGGTGAGCAGATGCTCCATCGTCAGCGGCACCCGACCGCCAAACCGCTCCACCAAGGACTGGCTCATGTGGATGAGGGCCCTCGTCTTCTGCCGGAAGAACCCGGTTGGTTTAATGATCCGCTCCACGTCGCGGCGACGAGCCGCGGCCAGGGCCTGCGCGGTCGGATACTGCGCGAACAACGTGGGCGTCACGCGGTTAACCACGGCGTCGGTGGACTGCGCGGACAGAATCGTGGCGACCAACAGTTGAAAGGGGTCTTGGTGGGTCAAGGGGAGTTGGACATCGGGATACCGGGCCTGCAGACGCTCAATGATCTGGCCCACCCGGCGCGCGCGTAAGGCCGGACGTTCGGTCAGGGGAGATCGAAACCGCCGGGTGCCGGATGAGCTGGGCATAGGAAGCGCGGTGTACGTTCACCGCATCCCCTGCCCATTCCCGCCCTAGGTCACATCGACAACGATGCACCGCGGGCAACGCCCGCGAGAGGTCGGTTGGAGGGCGCAGGACACGGCGGTGTGGTGGTTCACTCGCAGGGTGCGTGTAGCCCTCTCCTTCTCTTCCTGATACTCTGGGTGCGATTCGGAAAACAGCGCGCAGCCCAAGTTGCCCCTGCGCAGCGAGATTTTTCGCAACATTCTCCCCGCACAGGCGATGGAGGTCCTTAGATGGATTCTCAGCACCGTCTTGACCGGGTACGAGACGCCATGGTCCAGCAGGCGATCGACCTGCTGGCGGTTCCCCCTGGCGACGACCTGCAGTACCTTCTGGGCTTTTCCCCGCACCCCGACGAACGCCCGTGTTATCTGTTTCTCACCACGGAGGCGGTCGTATTCCTCGTCCCAGAAGTTAACGCGAAGCAATCTGCCTCCTACGTCTCCGATCCCCTGTTGACCTACGTGGATGCGGACGGTCCAGGCCGCGTCCTCACCGAGGCGCGCAAGCGCTTCGGGTCACGGCGGCGCGTCGGCGTGGGCGATACGATGCGGGCTGACGCTATGCTCCTGCTACAGCAGCAGTGGCGCGAGGCGGAGTTCGTCCTCGCCTCTTCGGTGCTGGCCCCGTTACGCATGCGCAAGACGCGCACGGAAATCGAGGCGCTCCGCCGAGCAGCGGTTACTGCCGACGCTGCAGTGCAAGCGGCCTGGCGCGCGTGCCACCCCGGTGTCACCGAAGCGGAACTAGCGTCGGCGGCGGAGACGGGGTTTCGCGCGGCGGGAGCAGCGCAGGTGACATTTACGATCGTCGGCAGTGGGCCCAATAGCGCCTTCCCCCACCATCACACCAGCACACGGCAGGCGAAGCCTGGAGAGCCGGTTTTGTTCGACCTGGGCAGCCGTGTGGACCACTACTGCTCAGACATCACGCGCATGGCCTATCTGGGGAAGCCCCCGGCGCATTACCAAGAAATCCACGCAATCGTCGACGAGGCGGTCGCGGCTGCGCTTGCGACGATCAAACCCGGGGCCCCCAGCAAGGCGATCGATATCGCCTCCCGGGGCGTGATCGAGCGTGCCGGATACGGGCCGAACTTCGTCCACCGGACCGGCCATGGGATCGGACTGTCTGAACACGAGCCGCCGTCGATTACGAACACGAATAACCTCCTGCTCGAAGAGGGGATGACGTTCAGCGTGGAGCCGGGGATCTACTTACCCGGGGAGTTTGGGGTACGTCTTGAGGAGATTGTTGTCGTCACCGCGCGTGGGGCTGAAGTCCTCAGCCGCCTCGCACGGACGGTGCACATCGTGTGAGGTAGGACCTGACCGAAGCCGTCCTCGTCAGGACCGGGGACATCACCGCGTGACCAGTCCCTACAGGAATCGGGACATCACAAACGCCGCCGCCAGCAGCAGCCCAACAGACTGGTGCAACCGCGCGGTTCCCCTGATGCCCATTGCGGTCAGCCTGAGGGGATCCTGCTGCGACCGAACCGCCTCCCAGGTCCGTCGGGCCAACGGGATCGTCAGCACTGTGGCAAGCGCCCAGACGGGTAACCCCCGCAGGGCGACGCCGGCAACCACAGCGGCATAGGCGCCGACCAGAAGTACAAGGTAGTGAGTGCGCGTCCCCGCTGTGCCCAAGACGACGGCCAGCGTGCGCTTGCTCCGCGCTCGATCGCCCTCGATATCCCGCAAGTTGTTCGCGACCAGGATGGCGTCGACTAGGACGGCAATCGGCAGGGATGCCCACATGGCCGCTGCAGAAATGCCGCCGGTCTGCACGAAATAGGTGCCGACCGTGATGACCCCGCCCATGAAGATGACGACAACAAGGTCGCCCAATCCCAGGTAGCCCAGCGGCAGCGGACCTCCGGTATACGCGTATCCCGCAGCGACGCTCAGCACTCCCAGAATCAAAATGATCGGCCCCCGGACGGCAATGATCCCAACCCCCGCCACCGCACCACACGCAAACAGGACCAACGCTCCAGTGTGCATCGCCTGGGGGGAGAGCCACCCGCGTTGGATAACCCCGCTGGGGCCGATGGCATCAACGGTGTCGACCCCGCGTACGTGGTCGTAGTAGTCATTGATGAGGTTGGCGCCGGCGTGGATGGCGATGGAGGCGATCAGCGTCGCCGCAAAGAGCCAGACGGAGACGGGGCCGGAGGCGAAGGCCACCGCCGTTCCCACGAGGACCGGTGTCATCGACGCCGTGAAAGAGAACGGACGAACGGCCCGCCACCACACCTGCCACCACGGGATCGCCGGCGGCACCCTAGACATCGAGCGCTCGCCTGACCTCCGTGTGGGCGTAGCC
The DNA here is from genome assembly GCA_035300645.1 of bacterium. Taxonomy (GTDB): domain Bacteria; phylum Sysuimicrobiota; class Sysuimicrobiia; order Sysuimicrobiales; family Kaftiobacteriaceae; genus 13-1-40CM-64-14. Next base: position 171 of record DATGVF010000214.1, on the reverse strand, counting down.
GTCCTCACGCCCGCCAGGGAAGCGCCCAGCGTTCGAGCCAGTCCAGTCCCGCGGTCGCCAGCCAACCCAGCAGAGCGGTGATCAAGAGCCCGGCAAACATCACATCGATGGCAAAAATTTGATACGCGCGCCAGATGAGAAAGCCAATCCCGGCGTCCGAACCCAAGAGTT
>DATGVF010000213.1:0-2053 GCA_035300645.1 bacterium | reverse complement strand
CGCGACCAACGACAACGAAGGGCTGGCGGTCGTCATTGAGCGGTTCATTTTGGCCGACGGGCGTGCCAGTAGCAACGCCGCGCCTAAGAAGGCGAGGAAGGGGTGATTCGGTTTCAAGACGGAGTCGGAGCACGGTACGGGATGTAAGTCGTGTCTCGGATACGACAAGGAGGAGTGAGCATGCGTCGAGTTCTTGTTGTTATTACGTGTTTAGTGTTAGGCGCGGTCATCATGAGCCCCAGGGTCCAGGGGCAGGGGGGCAAGGTCGTGATTTACTCTGCCCTGGACGCGCCTGTGACGAATGAGATTTTGAAAGCCTTTGAGCGCACCTCAGGACTTCAGACCGAGGCCTTGACCCTCGCTGCGGCAGGGACGCTCGCCACACGCATTAGAGCCGAAAAGGTGCGGCCGCAAGCCGATGTCTTCCTGGGCGGGTCGATCGACTTCCACGCTCCGCTTGCCAAAGAGGGGCTGCTCGATGCGTACAAATCCCCGCGTTTGGCTGAGGCTAACCTCGCCCCGCAGTTCTATGATCCCAACGGTTACTGGACCGGGTGGTACATTGGCGCATTGGCCATCATGTATAACCGCGACCGATTCGAGCGCGAGATGGCTCCCAAAGGGATCAAGCCTCCGGCCACGTGGGACGACCTTCTCAACCCCGCGTTTAAGGGCCAGGTCGTCTTGCCCAGCCCGATCACGACCGGTGGGGGTTTCATCTTTACCGCCGCCCAGATCTTCCGCTTTGCCAATGAGGATCGGGCCTTCGAGTGGCTGAAGCAACTCGCCCAGAACGCGACGTTTACGCCTACGGCCCCTGCGCCGATCACGCTCGTCTCGCGGGGAGAGGCGCTGGTGGGCATGAACTGGGGCCACGACATTCGGGCCATGGCCGTGAACCAGGGCTTCCCCGTCGAGCTCGTGTTCCCACCGGACACCGCGACCGAGATCGGCGGAGTGTCCATCATCAAGGGCAGCCCCAATCCAGACGGCGCCCGTCGCTTTGTCGACTTCATGCTGAGTCGTGTGCCCCAAGACATCAATGCCAAGTACGGGCTGCGCTACCCCACGCGGACCGACGCTCCGGTGCCCATGGGAATGCCCGCGCTGACGTCGCTCAAGTTCGTGGCCTATAACCGGCAGTGGGCGATCGATAACATGCAGCGCCTGCGCGAGAAGTGGCAGAGCGTGATCGCCAAATAATCCCCGGCGCCGCCGCCTCGTCGATCAAGTCGGCGGCGGCGCCCGGGGCGCAACGGGGGAGGCGGAGTGCAGCTTAGCGGGACACGTGCACGAATCAGTTTGCGGGTCGGCGATCCCGGCCTGCTAGCGGCGTTTCTCGTCGTGGCCGCCGCGTTGGTGGGATTCGTGCTGTATCCGACGCTGCGCGTCCTCGCGTATCCGGCGGTGTCGGACTACTTGGCCGCGCCGCATAACAGCCGCTGGATCGCGGCGATGCGCAACAGCCTGATGATGATGGTTCTGTCCACGGCGTCCGCCACGCTGGTCGGGTTCGTATACGCGTATGCCACCACCCGCCCAAACCTGCCGGGGAGGACGGCGTTCAGGCAGGTGGCTCTCCTCCCGTTGTTCGCGCCGCCCTTCATGGTCGCGTTTGCCTACATCCTGCTGTTCGGCCGGCAGGGACTTATCACCAAGCAACTGCTGGGACTAAACGTGAATCTGTTCGGGTGGCAAGGTCTGTGGTTGGTCCAGACCGTCGCGTTCTTTCCCTACGCGGCGCTGATCATCGCGCAGGTGCTCGAGGCCATTAATCCCACCTTGGAGTACGCGGCGCGTGACCTGGGCGCGTCCGAGTGGACGCTGTTTCGAACAGTGACCTTCCCCTTGGCCCGCCCCGGCGTGGCGGCCGCGATGCTGATTGTCGCGATCTCGGTGCTGGCGGATTTCGGTAACGCAGTGGTCCTGGTCGGGGACATGCCGCTGCTCGCGACCGAAGCGTGGTTCCGTATCGAGGGACTCGGGGACTTGAGCGGCGCCGCTGTTGTGGTCAGCGTCCTGCTCCTGCCCACTGTGGGGTTATTCCTCCTCG
>DATGVF010000212.1:0-7260 GCA_035300645.1 bacterium | reverse complement strand
GAGTTTGCAGGCCTCGCGCAGCGCGTATTCGCCAAGTACGGCGTGCGGTCGATCGCCATGCCCCAAGTCACGGCACAGGAACGAGTCGTGCACCTCCGCTCACCGAGAATCGCACGGTGAGGATCCGCGTCGCCTACGATCCGCAGCGTACCCCGCCGGCGCCGATTCTTCCGATCCGGTTGGGTCGGCCGGGCACTGAGCCGAACGTACTCCTCGTCGCCCTTGTCGACACAGGGGCTGACGCGACTGTGATTCCCCCGGCTCTTGCCATGCGTCTTGACCTGCCCATCTTGGCCGAAGTGGCCGTGGCGGGGACTGGTGGGTTTAGCCAGCGGGCCAGGGTCCATGCGGCCGTCGTAGAGGTTGGCGGATCCCAGTGGCCGATTCAAGTGCTCGCCGTGGGCGGAGAAGCGCTAGTGGGGCGTGATTTGCTGAACCAGTGGGTCGCAACGCTCCGGGGCCCCGCGGGCATCTTGGAAGTCGAGACCCCCCCGTCCTCTTAAGACTCGCTGGGGGTCAGTGGAGCTTGCGTATGACCGCGAGGGCGACGCCCTCGATCGCTACATCGCGGGTGTAGATCGGTTCCATCGTCGGATTCTCGGGCTGTAGACGTACCCGGTCCGCTTCTTTAAAAAATCGCTTCACCGTGGCCTCATCCTCGAGGCGCGCCACGACGATGTCGCCATTGTTTGCCGTCTGCTGCCGACGGACCACCAACAAGTCCCCGTCGTAGATGCCCGCGTTGATCATGCTGTCCCCGCTGACGCGCAAGATGAAGCACTCGTCCGTGGGGACGAAATCGACTGGCAAAGGAAAATAATCTTCGATGTTCTGCTGGGCAAGGATCGGTTGGCCGGCGGCGACCCGGCCGATGATCGGAACTGGCACGACCTTCTTAAGGGGAACTTCTCGCTCGTCTCGGAGGACTTCCAGTGCGCGCGGCTTGCTCGGGTCGCGTCGGAGGTACCCTTTTCTTTCCAGAGCTGCAAGGTGGCTATGCACGGTTGAGCTGCTAGTCAGCCCCAAGGCCTGACCGATCTCGCGCACCGAGGGCGGATATCCGTGAGCATCCGCGTACCTCTGCACGAATGTCAGGATCTCGCGCTGGCGCCGCGTGAGGCCTTTGCCCATGCCTCGTTCCCTCCGCGTTTGGCCGAAACTCCCTGTCTATGAACCTGTGAATGCTGCACCGGGAGTATAGCATAAGAACCCGCCATTGGCAAACACCTGTTCGTAGAAAGTGAGTTCCCACCGGCCCTACTTTGTCTCTCAATGAGGTAGGTTTCCCTGGGGAGAGGGGCAAATGACTGCTGAGGGAGATCCCAGTGGCGGCAACGATCTTGTTGATAACCAACCACTGGGAGCTCCAAGTAAGCCGGACGGGCGTCTTGTGAAGCGCAGGCTGCACTGGCTACCGAATCTAGCGAAGGTTCTATACTTCCTCGCAGCAGTCCTCATGCTGGCGGCTCAAGTCGCAGTGCCGGCGCGTGCGCAAGAGCCCGTGGAGACGCTTGTCTCTCAAATCTTCGGCACGAAGGACGCGGCCGCCTATGAACTTCAGGCCCATGTTCGGGGAATGTTCTCGCTGACAGCTGGTGGAGGTTTCATCGCCGGAACGGCGGCCGGCATCTTCCGTGAATGGCGCACGCCGGGGTCAAGGCGGTGGAGTGTCACCGTTCAAGAACTTGAGCTGCCATGGCTGTTGCGACCGTTCTCCGGAGCGGTACGCTCTTCGATCGAACAAAGGGTTGAGGCGCAATCCGAAGCCTTCGAGAGCTTCCAGAACTACGATGTGTTTATCTCCGAAGAACTGGCGGGAGGCCAGTACGTTCTCGTCGGCCTCCGGCGCGACCTAGTCGATGAGGCGATCACGCGGTTCGGCAGATCGGTCGACAAGCAGGACGTGGCGTCGCGACGGGCGATCGCTCGGTGGCTGTTCACCGCCCCCTCAATGCGGAGCTGGATCACCCGACCCGGCCAACCCTATGTGCTCAAAGTGGTGACAGATGAATCGGGCTTGGTCCACGAGTTGCAAGTGTCTTACGAGCGGAGCCAGGTGGGGATGAAGTTCTCCTACCTCACGGTCAGTGATCAAGCGGCATGGAAAGAAGTTCTCTCGACATTCGTCAACAGCAACGCTAAAGGACTGGGTCGTCTCGAAGGGCAACTGAGGCTCGGTTTTGCCGATTACAAAGTTGACTTGACGCCTCGGTGGCAGGACATTGACCGAGCGGAAAAGGACAACCGAGCCCAGCAGAGCGACGAAAGCAACCAGTCAGACCATTCCGACCCCACCCAGCCCTCCGTCCCTTAAACGTGCGAGGTCCTCTCTGAATTGCGTCCCTAGACGGGTGAGCGCTTACTTCCGATAATGGCGGTTATGTAAACTTGCCCCTCAGGAAACCATAGCAACAGCTGCCTCATCTAAACACGGGGATCCGTCTGGCACTTGGGAAACTGAGTCCGGTTTCTTTGGATTAGATGTCAATGCGCCAGCGGGTACTATCTGAGCGTGACTGGGGACATTGTTCTTTCAGACCACTTCGACTTCGGATGTCCTGTACATTCGCTCCACTTTCGTGGGTTTCTCGAATTGCACTGTCAACGCGCCATAATCATCGAGAACCCGCACGACGGACGCCTCGGGGTGCCCCTGTTCCGCCAGAACTCGCACTCGAGCCCCGGGCGTCAACGGATGGCCTTGGTGGTCGGTGGACTTCTCACGAACGGCTAGCATTTGAGCGCTCCTGTCTGGGTTAGGTTGATCATTCTGGGGGTGGCTTGAACCGCTCAATGGGATTCCGGCAGTCTCGGCAGTAATAGATCGACCGGCACAATGTGGTGCCAAACGGACTCTCTAACACAGTGTTAGTTGACCCGCAGAACGGGCACGTCACAGGCGCTCCCGCGTGGCGGAGCGGGACGCTGAGCCCGTGGTGAATCAGGCGCTGCCGCCCCCGTTCGGTCATTCGTGCCATCGTCCACGGCTCCGCAAATGAGAGCTCCACTTCGACGGAGTGCACCCCGGGAAGGTTGAGGAGAGTTTTTCGGATATCTTGACGCATCACGTCGATCGCGGGGCAGGCGCTGAATGTGGGGATCATCGTCACGTGGATCCGTCCGCCATCCACGGTGACCGCATCGATAAGACCAAGATCAGTCACCGTCACCGGTAGCTCCGGATCCTGGACGGTTCCGAGTGCCTCCCAGATCTGATCGTTCAGCGTCTGACTCGTAGGCATCGCCTCACCCGTGCCGGATCTTGCGCTTTCTAGTGTCTGCCTTACCATTTTGCCTTGGGGTCTGATCGCCACACCGAGGTCATCTCATCAATAAGGATTTGTAGGTCCTCGCTGTGATGACCGGTCCGCCCCCCACCCCCAGCCTGCGGTCCTGCGCTCGGTACCTGTAGTCCTACGTCGGTGGCGACATCCCGCACCGACTGCTGCCACCGCCCCAGCTGTTCGGAGGCCGATCCCGAGACCACACCGGCCTCTAGCAGGGTCTGCTGCCCGGTAATCGGCTCAAACAGTCCTACGGCCTCCTGCCATGCCCTGGTGAGCGCCTCCTGTACCCTACTGTGACTGTCCTTCGATCCGCCCGTCAGCCGCCGCAGCCACTGCTCTCCGTAGCTCACATGGTATTTCTCTTCTCGTCGCACAGCCGCGGCCAACTCCGCCAGCGGCCGGTGAGATCCGGAAGCGAGCGCCTCCAAACGCACCTGATCCGCGAGGTCGTAGAGGAACAGCCGCACAATGGTGTAGCCCCAGTCGCCATTGGGTCGTTCGACCAGAATGGCGTTACGAAACGCTCCGGGCTGCCGGCCGAACGCCAATTCATCGGGGCTTTGACTGAGGAGGGTGCCGGCGTGGTCGTAAAAGAGGCGGGCGTGTCCGAGTTCATCCTGGGCGATCGAGGACAGCGCAATGTCAGACTCGATGTCGGGGGCAAACCCAGTCCACTCAGAATGGCGATGGCCAATGAGGAGCTCGTCATCGGCGAGAGCGACCAGGTAGACGGCGAGCGCGTCACGCACGTCGCGACGCGCTAGATCTACCGGCCCAGTGATCCCGTTCATCGGTCCTTTCGGCGGGGGCCTGCCGGACGCTGCTGTTCACGGTAGGAGCCCCCGAACCTGTAGCTCTTGTCAGTCACGTGGGTGAACAGATCGGCGTCATCGTACGATGTGGCGGTGATTGCATTGTATGGGACGACCCACAGGCTCACACACGGCTCACGGCGCGTGAACTGTTCTTTCGCCAGCATCAGCGCCATCTCGGCATCGGGGGCATGCACGTCCCCGACGTGGACGTGTGACTCGCTCTTCGTATCTTGGCGAAAAACGGCAAAGAGACGTGCGGCGTCGGCGTCCGGTTTGCCCAGCAACGCGACGAGTCGGGGCATCTCCCCTCCCCTACCTAGTCACGCCGGCAGCTGAGTCCGCTCGACCATGAGGATCGAGTAGTCAAGATTTTCTGCCGGGACCCCCAGCATGCGCAGCATCGCCATGGCCTGAGCCCGGTGGTGGATTTCATGGAACAACAGTTGGCCGGCGATTCCACCGGTGATTGTCCTGACGCGTACCTTCGGGTTCGGTAAATACTCTACCGGCTTTGACCAGTCGGTGATCCGGCGTAGGGTGCGTCGAGTATCCTCTACGAGCTCCCGCCATGCGTCTTCTAGGGGCGCAAAGTCCGTTTTGTAGTACTGCCAGAAGGGGTGGTCTTCCTGCGACTTCAGGCCCGGGGGTTCCTCGCGCATACGTCGAATGTACGACCACTCCGACATCGGAATTTCGACGAGCGTGGCACGGAGCGACTTCCGCCCAAACGGAAATTCCTTTGTGTATTGCTCAAGTGTCAGCGGTCGGACCCAGTCCAACAGCTTCGCGCGTGATTTCACCAAGTATTCGTAGAAGTATGCCGGGGTGAACCCGGCCGTGTCGATCGTCATGCGGCTAACCCCCAGGAGTCCATGGCTTCGCGCACCCATTGGTGTTTGCGCCAGTATTCGTTGCGCAGCTGTAATCGCGCAGCGCTCTTCGGGCCTTCCCCCCGAATCACCCGGCGGAATTCTTCCCAGTCGGGCTCGCTATACTCGTAGCGCTGCTCGGCTTCATTCCATCGCAACTGGGCGTCGGGGACCTGAAGACCATAGTCAGTGATCAGCGGGACAAACTGGCGCAGGAACTGCTGGCGGAGTTCATCGTTGGTTTTGACCTTGATCCGCCAGCGCATCATCGTCTCCAGGTGCGGCGAAGCTTGATCGCGCGGGCCAAAGAAGTGCATAATCGGTTGCCACCAGCGGTCGATCGCGTTCTGCAGCATGGCGCGCTGGCGCGGAGTCCCTTCGGCCAGGGCGCGATGGGCATCGATCCCCAACCGGATGTGGAAGTCTTCTTCGTAGCAGACGCGCTTTAGGACCCGCGCGTAGGGCGCGTAGCTGCAGGCACGCAACGAGCCCTGAGTCTGCATCGCCGCGCCATCCACAAACACTTGAATCACCGCCACATCCGCCCAGGTGTCCGCCGGATAGTGAAACACGTTGTGGAACTTACTGCGCCCGGCGAGGAGATCTTCGATCATTTGGCGGCGGGGCTTGCCGAGATCTTCGGCCACCCGGTAGAGGAGCTGGGCGTGCCCGACTTCATCCTGTACTTTTGCGACTAAGGCGATCTTCCGTGCCAGGGTGGGTGCACGCGGAATCCACTCACGTTCCGGCAACGCCCCCATCAGTTCCGAGTTGGCGTGCATCTGGATAAGCCGGAGGCACTCGGCCCGGTACAGCTGGGGCATCCACTCCCCTGCGTCGATGCGGTCTCCGGCGGCAAGGTGGGCTTCAAATGTAGCGAGCTGGTCGGGATCGTCGGGAGGCAGGGCGTGCGGGTCGGTCATGCCATCTTGATTGTATCGTCGCCGTTTACGTAGCGTCAAGGACGCCTAATGAGGCGGGATTGGCAGGGAAGCCGCGGCGATTACGCGGAAGTCACGAACGAGGTGATCAGCATGGAGCTCTCCCCGGGATTGATCGCGCTGCGCCTGCTGGGCGTGGCCGGCCTCGTGGCGGTCAACGCGCTCTTCGTCGCCGCGGAGTTTGCCATCGTCACGACGCGCCGAACGCGCATTGCGCAACTTGTCCGTCAGGGCCACCGCCGCGCGGGATTAGTGCAGCGTGTTATCGATCACCCGGAGCCCTATGTGGCGGCCACGCAGCTGGGCATTACGATGGCCAGCCTGGCCCTCGGATGGATTGGCACGCCGACCCTGACCGCGGTCATCGAGCCTCTGGTCTCAGATCTCCCCACCGGCTGGCGATCGGTGGCCCTCCACACCGTGTCGGCCACGCTCGCGTACGCTCTCATTACGATCTTGCACATTACGTTCGGAGAACTGGCGCCCAAGAGTATGGCTTTGTGGAATGCGGAATCCACCGCCATGTTGGTCTTGCCGCCCACGGTGGCACTCTCGCGCCTCTTCCGGCCTGTCATCTGGACGTTAAACACGGTAGCCAACGGGTCCCTGCGTTTGTTCGGCATCCGCGCCCCTGCGGGGCGGCACGTGGCGTACCAGAGGGAGGAACTCGTCATGCTCGTGGGTGAGTCCCGCCGGGCTGGGGTGCTGGAGCGTGAGGAGGCATCTCTGGTGCGCCGTGTCTTCCGCCTCACCGACCGCACCGCAGGTGAGGTCATGACCCCGCGCACGGCGATCGCCGCCGTGCGGAAAACCCAGACGGTGCGGGAAGCGGTTGACCTCGTCCGACAACGCGGGTTTACCCTTCTCCCGATGATCGGCGACGACCTCGATCAGATCATCGGGGCAGTCCACGCGAAGGATCTGTTAATCGCCCTCGCCGACGGTCGCACCGATCATCCTGTCGCGGAGGTGGCGCGGCCGATCCTCTACGTACCTGAGACCAAACCGGTGGTTGACCTGCTCGAGGAGATGCGGCATGGCCGCTCGCAACTCGCCGTCGTCTTGGAGGAATACGGGAGCACGGCCGGGATCGTGACTATTGAGGACCTCCTCGAGGAAATTGTCGGGGAAATTCCGGGGGAGTATCAGTCTCGGCCGCCCCTTGTGCACCTGAAGGAGCCCGACCGCATTGTGGTGGACGCCGCGATCGACTTGACCACTCTCAACGACCTATTCGGGTTGGCGCTGTCTAGCGACCAAGCCAACACGCTAGGCGGATTCATCTTCTACCACCTGGGGACGATTCCCGAACCAGGAACGAAGTTCTTGTTGGGAGGGCTGGAGTTCA
>DATGVF010000211.1:0-25104 GCA_035300645.1 bacterium | reverse complement strand
CCGCCGTCTGCTCCTCCAGACCTTCCAGGACGCGGCGGACGACGAGGGCCACGGCCTCACGCATCCGCTCGGATGCACGCGAGCCCACCCGCTGCGCCTCGGCCTCCGCCGCCGCGAGCCGCCGTGAGGCCAGAGTTTGGGCTTCCTGGGCAGCTGCCGCCTGCGCCGCGCTCTCTAGGTCTGCAACCTCGCTGCGGGCGCGCTCGCGGATCGCCTGGGCCTGCCGGGTCGCCTCGTCCACGACACGGCGGGCTTCTGCCTTGGCTTGCGCGACCTTCGCTTCAAGCTCTTTTTCTTTAGATGCGATTAGCTGCAGGAGATTGTCTTCCGCAGGGCCATGCTTGTCCGTCATCGCCGTTACCCGATCCATCGCGTGGTGACCGCACCCTGGAGTGGTGAGAAGACAATTCCGCCCCCGATCAGAGGGGGCGGGTTCGCGGGTTCCCGGAACCTGCTATCCCGAGAAAACCCAGGTACGGCGGGTCGTCCCGCATCGTCCTGGGTTCTGCATGTACGCGCACATCATATCAGACGAGTGAAAAGGCCGCAATAACTGGCCCACATCCGCACACCGCGGCCGCGGTTTCTGCCTCCCTATGATGACACACTGATCGGAGGGGGATTGATCCGCAGATTACATCCGGAGCAAAAACGCCGCCGAACGGGCGAGGGCAATGACCGGATCCGGATAGAGTCCGATGACGAGCGTCCCCAGACCCGCGACCCCTAAGGCGACCTGCAACGCAGCCGGTTCCACCAGGGGAGCAGACGACGAGGCCGGCATCACGTACATGGCCCGAATCACGCCCACGTAGTAGTAGAGGGAGATCACGCTGTTGACGATCCCGACCACGGCGAGCCAGAGCAGGCCGTTGTCGATGGCCGCGGCCAGGACGTAGAACTTGCCGAAGAAAACCGCCGTCGGAGGGATCCCAGTTAATGAAAGCATGAAGATCGTCATCAAGAGTGCCGACACCGGCGCCCGCTGCGCCAAGCCCGCGTAGTCGGGGATCTCATCGGTCCCCAGTCGCGAGCCGATGAGGGTGGCCACGAAGAACGCACCCAGCTGCGTGAACGTGTAGCCGAGCAGGTAGATCAGCAAGCCCGGCATGCCGAAGTTCCCTTGGAACGCGGCGACCCCGATCAGAATGAAGCCAGCGTGCGCGATGCTGGAGTACGCGAGCATCCGTTTGATGTTCCGTTGCGGCAACGCCAGCAGATTTCCCAGCGTCATCGTCACGGCCGACAGGATCGCAATCAACAGCACCCAGTTCACGCGGGCCGGATCGAACGTGCCGACGAGGACCCGCACGAGGACCGCAAATCCTGCAGCCTTCGAGCCTACAGACAAGAACGCGGCGACGGGTGTGGGGGCACCCTCATAGACATCGGGCGTCCACTGGTGAAACGGCACCATGGAGATCTTGAACCCGAAGCCGGCCAACATTAATGCTAGGGCCAAGTACAGCGCCGGGGCGGGCGCGCCCGCTAGACGCACAGCGATCTGGCTCAGGTTGGTGGACCCGGCCAGGCCGTAGACGAACGAGAACCCGTAGAACATCACCGCTGAGGCAGCTGCGCCGAACAGGAAGTACTTGATGCCTGCCTCATTGCTCTTGGGGTTGGTCTTCAGAAACCCCGCCAGCACGTACGAGGTGAGGCTGACATACTCAATGGCCAGCGCCAGCAAGATCAAATCCGTGGCGGCCGCCATCATCATCAGGCCCACGGCGGTGAAGACCAGCAAAGCGTAGAACTCCCCCTCAGAGGGGGTTTGCTTGCCGATGGCGTCGATCGCGGAGAGGATTACCAATACGGTGGCCACGATCGCGATGAGTTTGAAGAAGACCGCGAAGCCATCCACCGCGTAGGTGCCAAACAGCACCGTGCGCGCCTGCCAGGGAATCATCGAGGTCACCGGGATGAGGGCCATCAGCACCCCGGTCATGGCGAGGAGGCCGACCGCGGCCTTGCGGCCGGGCGGGATGACCAAATCGGCCAGCAGCACGAGCAGTCCGACGGCCACCAGCCACAACTCCGGGACCAGCGACCACAGGTCGGCCTGCAGATTTGCGAGATTCATCGCCTCACCGCACGGCGGTCACGAGCACAGCCATCGCGCCATTGATGACATCCAGCAGCGGCTTGGGGAACAGCCCGAAGACGACCATGAGCACAGCCAGGGGGACTAAGGACACCTGTTCTCGGGTGTCCATGTCCGGGAGAGCGGCCCACCGCTCGTTGACGGGGCCCAGGAAGATGCGCTGAATGGTCCACAGGAACATCGCCGCGGTGAAGACCACTCCCGTCACGGCGACCGCGGTCAGGTACGGGAAGATCCCGAAGGATCCTACGAAGATGAAGAACTCAGCTACGAATCCCATGAGCCCCGGCAATCCTAATGAGGCGAGCATCGCGACCGTAGTGATGCCGGTGTACACGGGTAGCCGAGCGCCCAAGCCACCAAACTCGTCGACCCCGCGTGTGTGCGCACGGTAGTCGTAGAGCACACCGACGATCAAGAACAACGCGCCCGTAACGATCCCGTGCGCCACCATCTCGAACACCGCGCCGTTGAGGGCGGTGTTTGCGGCGGCAGCCTTCTCCGGCACCCCGAACGCAGCCGCAGCGGCGGCCACACCCAGCATCACGTACCCCATGTGGTTGACGGAGCTATAGGCGACGAGCTTTTTCAGGTCCGTCTGGGCCAAGGCCACCAACGCGCCGTACACGATGCCCAGGAGCGCCAGAACCGCGACTGCGGGCGCGTAGGTGCGGAACACGTCTGGCAGCATTGGCAGGCTGATGCGGACAAACCCGTAGGTCCCCATCTTCAGCAACACGCCGGCTAAGATCACACTGCCCGCGGTCGGAGCCTCGACGTGCGCGTCGGGCAGCCAGGTGTGGAAGGGCCACATGGGCACTTTGATGGCGAACGCGAGGAAGAACCCCCAGAACGCCAGCGCCGCCAGAACCGGCTTGCCGGCAAGCGGCTGCTGCTGGGTCAGCGCCAGCATGTTGAACGTGTGGGGATCGGAATTGAAGTACATCAGCAAGATCGCGAGCAACATGGCCAGCGAGCCGATGAGCGTGTACAGGAAGAACTTGATGGCGGCGTACTCTCTGCGCGGGCCCCCCCAGATGGCGATCAGGAAGTACATCGGCACCAGCGTGATTTCCCAGAAGATATAGAAGAGGAAGAAGTCCAGCGCGGCAAAGACGCCGAGCATCCCTGTCTCGAGCAACAGGAACAAGAACAGGTACTCTTTCAGCCGGACCTCGATCCGCCACGAGTACACGATCGACAGCACGCTCAGCAGGGCCGTCAGCGCGACCAGCGGCAGGCTCAATCCATCGACGCCGACGTGGTAGATGATGCCCAGAGTGGGAATCCAACTGTGCTGCTCGACGAACTGCATCCCGCCGCCGATCTTGTACAGCACCGTCACGAACAGCAGGAGGATCGTCGAGCCCAGCGAGGTCCCCAGCGCGACCCCCTTCATCAGCGACTCGTTTGCCTTCGAGGTAAAGAGGATGAAGATTCCGCCTACCAACGGCAGAAAGATGATCAGGCTGAGCATCGTGCGCCTCCGACTGGACTCCGCATTCTTGTCGCCACCTCTCTGCTGGGGGCGCGCTAGCGAATCACTCCGAGGACCGCGAGAGCGATCACGCCGAGCGCGATGACCAACAAATAATTTTCCACGCGCCCCGTCTGGATGGGGCGCAGGGCATTGCCGATGGCCTGGGTGATCCACCCCACGAGGTTGACGGCGCCATCCACCACGTACAGATCCACGATGCGGTACAGACGCGCCAATCCCACGAAGATCACGCCCACGGCGTTGACCGCCCCATCGATCACGTAGATGTCGAAGGTGCGCAGCTGGCGCGCGGCCCACAGCGTCGGCTGGATAATGGCAAACGTATAGAGCTCGTCCCACCAGTACTTGTGCACCAGCAGGCTGTACAGCGGCGCGAACAGGCGGCGCAGCGACGCCGAAGGCACCCACTTCCACCAGTAGATTACGGAGGCGGCGAGAACACCGGCTAGTGCAATCCCCGTGGAGAGGAGGGCGAAGGAGAGGTCAAACGGCACCGCCTCCGCCGCCTCGAAATGCACAAAACGATGAAACAGGTTTCCGACGACCGGCCAGGGCGCGCCAACTAGTCCAATCACCACCGAGAAAGAGGCCAGGATCGTGAGGGGGACGGTCATGACTTTAGGGGACTCGTGGGGGTGCGCACCCTGGCTGCGCAGGGAGCCGGAAAACGTGAGGAAGATCATGCGGAACACGTAGAACGCCGTGACGAACGCCCCCGCCGCCCCGAGGTAGAACAGGACGCGGTCGTGATGAAATGCTTCCAGCAAGATTTCATCCTTGCTCCAGAATCCGGCCAGCGGAGGGACACCTGCGAGGGCAAGGCTCCCGATGAGCATGGTCGCAAACGTGGTCGGCATCGCGCGGGCCAGCCCGCCCATCGCCTTCATGTCATTCGTGTCCATGGCGTGGATCACCGAGCCCGCCCCTAAGAACAGCAGCGCCTTGAAGAACGCGTGCGTCATCAGGTGGAAGACCCCGGCCGTGTAGCCCAGAACACCCAACCCCAACATCATGTACCCGAGCTGACTGATCGTGGAGTAGGCCAGCACGCGTTTGATGTCATCCTGCACGATGCCAATGGTGGCGGCCATGATCGCGGTGATTCCCCCGATGTACGCGACCACTGTGAGCGCGGTGTGGTCGGGACTACCAAAGAACAGGGGGTAGGTGCGGGCCACCAGGTATACGCCGGCGGCGACCATGGTGGCGGCGTGGATCAGCGCCGACACCGGCGTCGGGCCCTCCATGGCATCGGGGAGCCACACGTGCAAGGGCACCTGCGCCGACTTCCCCACCGCTCCCCCGAAGACCAGAATGGCCGCGAGGGTCAGCAGCGGTCCGGCGAGCTGGCCGGCGGTCACCGCGGCAAAGAGCGTCCCGAAGTGCAGCGACCCCACGGAGGCAAAGAGCACCAAAATGCCCACGAACATGAACAAGTCGCCCACGCGCGTCGTCAGGAACGCTTTCATCGATGCGCGAGCTGCCGCGGGTCGTTCGAACCAGAACCCGATCAACAGGTACGAACACAGCCCCACGCCTTCCCAGCCCGCGTACAGCAGCAGAAAGTTGTTCGCCAGCACTAGCGTGAGCATCGATGCCGCGAACAGGGACAGGTAGGCGAAGAACCGCGGGTACCGGGGGTCGCCGTGCATGTACCCAGTGGAATAGATGAAAATCAGCGACCCCACGACGGTGACCACAAACAGCATCACGGCGGCCAGGGGATCGATCCGGTAGCCGATCTCGAACGCATACCGGCCCATCACCGCCCAGGTCCGGGAAGCCTCGTAGGTCGCCCCGGCAATGACCTGGCCCAAGATTACAAGCGAGATGAGCCCCGAGAGCCCGAGTGCGCCGATGGCGACATATGCCCCCTCGCCAGGCACTCGACGCCCGCGGAAGAGAATCGCCCAAAAGGCGATGAACGGCAGGAGGGGGATGAGCCAGGCTACCGATAACATCGCTGCTATGAAATGCCTGAGTGCTCAGACACGGGTGTCACCATTTCATGATGTTGATCTCGTCCACCTGGGTGGTCTCCAGACTGCGGTAGGCAGCGAGCACAAGCGCCAGCCCCACGGCCGCCTCACAGGCCGCGAGGGTAATGATGACCAGGGCGAAAACCTGTCCGCCGACCGCCGTCGGGGTGACATAGCGGTTGAACGCGACCAGGTTGATGTTGGCCGCATTCAGCATTAGTTCGATCCCCATCAGGATCGCTACGGCATTCCGGCGCGTCACCACACCATAGAGCCCGGTACAAAACAGTAGGGCGCTTAGAACCAGGTAGTGCATGAGCCCTACCTGCATCGGTGTACTCCGTGTTCCGCGCGGTCTGCCTGCCGCCAGGCCGGCATCATTCCTCTCCCCGCGCCGTCACGATCGCGCCGATCAACGACACCAACAAGACGAGGCTGGTGGCCTCAAAGATCAGCACGTAGTCGGTCATGAACGCATTCCCGATGGCGACTGCATTGTAAGGAGGCGGAGAGCCGGCCCCGATCGGCCACACCGTCCGCGTCAGGATGACGATGATGACAAACGCCAGCCAGACTGCCGCCATCGCGCCGAGCGGGACCTGCTCGTTCACCTGCCGCAGGCGGACCCCGGTGCCGCCCTCCGTGAGCATGATGACGAAGAGCAGAAGCACCGTGATGGCCCCGACGTAGATGAGCACTTGAATCCCGGCGACGAACTCGGCCTGCAGCAGGATATACAGACCCGTCACCCCCAGGAACGAGGGCACCAGCGACAGGGCGGCCCGCACGATGTTGTGCGACGTGACCACGACCACGGCGGGGATGAGAGTCACGAGCGCCAGGATGATGAACACCCCTAGCTCTCCCATCGGCTACCGCCCTCCCAGGGTGAGGATCAGCCCGGTCGCGAGGAGGTTGAGCAGGCCCAGCGGCAACAAGACTTTCCAAGACAGGTTCAGCAGTTGGTCCAGCCTCAGCCGAGGATACGTCCACCGGACCCACATTAGGAAAAACACCAACGTGAACAGCTTCAGCAAGAACCACACGATCGAGGGAAGATGGATGCCGACCGACATCAGCAGGCTGACTGCAGCAGTCAACACCGCCAGGATCAGGACCGGCCGGATGATGAGGCTGTGCCGGGCGGTCAGCAGGATCACCGCGGCCAGTACGACCGCGCCCAGCGCGACGGCGACCCACAGGTACGGTGCTAGGTGTGGCTCTGCCCACCCGCCCAAGAACATGATGACGGCGAGGGCCGCCATGCCGAACATCTCCCCGTACTCGCCCAGCTGGAACAGCGCAAAGCGCATCCCGGTGTACTCGACGAAGTATCCAGCGACGAGTTCAGACTCCGCCTCCGGCAGATCAAAGGGCACGCGATTCACTTCTGCCGTCGCCGCCACGAGGAAGGTGACGGCCGCGAGAATCCCAAACGGCGCGCCCAGCCGTCCTATCGGCGGGGGCAACGTGAACAAAAACCACCCGCCCTGCTGGATCTGGGCCTGGACGATGCCCACCGTCGAGAGCGTCCCGGCCACCATCGCCGCCCAGATGATACCCAGCGCGAGAGGAAGCTCGTAACTAATCAGCTGGGCCGCAGAACGCAATCCCCCGAGCAGCGCATACTTGTTGTTGCTCGACCACCCGGCCGTCAGGATGCCCAGCACGGTAATGGACGCCATGGCTGAAAAGTACAAGACGCCAATGTTGATGTCGCGGACAACCAGCACGCGAGAGCCCAGCGTCCCAAACGGAATGACGACCCAGTCCAGCAACGCGGCGACGGCGACGACTACCGGTGCGGCGTTGAACATGAGCACATCGGCACGGCGGGGGGTGATGTGCTCTTTCTGCAGCAACTTCACCGTATCGGCAATGGTCTGCAGCAACCCTTGCGGCCCCACGTGCTTGGGGCCCAGGCGGGCCTGGATCCACCCGGCGATCTTGCGCTCCGCGTAGACGCCGATCATTGCGGTCACAACGGCGAGGAAGGTAAAGATGACAAGGGTGAGGCCGATGGCCTTGAGGAGCTCCAGCGCCCAACTCATGCTCTAGCTCGCCAGCCCGGGTCGCAGAACAGGCCCGCGCGCACCGGTGCCGAGGCGACGGCGCGCACGGGGCGAGGGGATCAGACCCACTCCAGCGCTCCCTTTCTCCAAGCGTAGACGAGCCCGATCAGCAGGATCAGCAAAAACGCCAGCATCTCCACAAAGGCAACCGGGCCAAGCTGTCGGAACACCACCGCCCAGGGATAGAGGTAGATCACTTCGACGTCAAACACGACGAAGATGAGGGCGAATAAGTAGTAGCGGACGTTGAACTGGGCCCACGCTTGCCCGAAGGGGAGGACACCCGATTCATACGTGGTGGTCTTCTGCGGGGAGTCCTGTCGCGGCGCCAGCACCCACACCACGGCCAACGGCAATACGGCCATCAGCGTACCGACGACCGCAAAGACCGCGACGTAAAACCAATCCAGTAGGACTTTAGGCATGGACGCTGAGATGATCGCAGACTCCGCCAGCATCTGGTGAAAGATTCTGACGGCGCACCGGGACTACTGATTCGCGCGACCCGGGCCGTCCCCTCCTCCGCGGCGCGGAGGAGGGGCGGAGGTACAACGACTAGCGGACGGCGACCGTCATCGCGGGAGCGCTTTCCACCACGCGCAGCAGGGCGAGAGCCAGCCGACGAGGGTCGTGGCGGACCAGGTGTTCTTCACTGATCAGCGCCTCGCCCACGGGGACGACACCCAGGTCGGCGATGGCATCGAGATCGGGCCGGACGGGCTCGGAGCCTTCCGCCATGTAGCGCGCTACCAGGGCCCGGTTGCGCGGCGGCTGGACGTTAACCAGCACATGGGTGATGATGTCCGGGGCAATAAGTTCGCGCAACACCCGGACGTGGTCGCTCGCAGAAAATCCGTCAGTTTCACCCGGCTGGGTCATCACGTTGCACACGTAGACCCGCAGCGCCCGGCTGCCGCGGATGGCATCCGACACCCCGCGCACCAGCAGGTTGGGGATCACGCTGGTGTACAGACTTCCCGGGCCGAGCACAATCAACTCTGCGTCACTCAGCGCCTGCAAGACTTCGGGCACGGCCCCCACATCGGTGGGTTTGAGGCCCACGCGGCGGATCCGCTTGTGGGTGTGGGTGATCTCCGACTCACCTTCCACGATCGTGCCGTCGGTGAACTCTGCCCATAGGGTCACGTCCTCGACCGCGGATGGGAGGACACGCCCCCGGATGTTGAGGACCTTGCTCGTCTCCTTGATCGCGCTTTCCAGGTCGCCGGTCACGCCGGTGAGACTGGCGATGAACAGGTTGCCGAAGGCATGACCGTCGAGGGCACCGCCGTGAAACCGGTACTCAAACAGTCGGGTCATCAGGGGCTCGGACTCGGCGAGGGCGACCAGACAGTCTCGAATGTCTCCGGGCGGGAGGATGCCTAACTCGCGCCGCAGGCGACCCGAACTCCCCCCGTCATCAAACACGGTGACGACAGCTGCGAGATTGGTGGTGTGCGACTTCAATCCCCGCAGTAGTGTAGAGAGCCCTGTACCGCCACCGATGACGACAACGTGCGGCCCCCGGCGACGCTGGCGTTGCTTCGCGAGGACCTCGACGAGTTGCTGCCGTCCCGGGGGCAACAGCGCGGTGGCGACCGCGCGCACCGCGCCGCGCAAGCTCCAGAAGACCACGGCCAGCCCGCCGACAATCAGAGCGGTGCCCAGCTCCACGGGCGACAACACCCCGCGGCTGAGGGTCAGCACGGACACCGCGACGCGGTAGACTGTGACGTCCAGCCACCCGAGCGGGCGGACGTTGGCCATGAGCATCACGCCCGCGGCCAGCAACAGCAAGCCCCCGGCCATCGCAAAGACCCACCGCTTCACCCCGAGCCCTGGCACGAACCACGAGATGAAGCGACGGAATCGGAGCCGCACTCGCTACTCCTTGCCGATGTCGCGGTGGTGGATGGCGACGCGAAACCCGGCGCGCGTGAAGAAAGGCCCCAGCTCGTCGGCCAGCACCACCGAACGATGCTTGCCGCCGGTGCATCCCAACGCGAGCGTGAGGTGGGACTTCCCCTCGCGCACAAACTGCGGGAGAAGGTAATTCATCAACTCCGTGAGATGGCGCATGAACTCCGCGGTCGCCGGCGCGTCCAACACAAAGGCCCGCACCTGCGGGCTGCTCCCGGGCAGAGCCTGCAACGCCTCATCGTAATGCGGGTTGGGGAGAAACCGGACGTCAAAAACTAGGTCGGCGTCGAGCGGAATCCCATACTTGTACCCAAACGAGACGACGGTCACAGACAGCGTGGAGGCCTCGCCGCCACGCACAAAGGTCTCGACGATGGTATTGCGCAGTTCGCGCACGCTGAGGGTGGAGGTGTCCACGATCTTGTCGGCTTTCTCTTTGACTGCCTCGAGGCGGCGCCGCTCGGCTTGGATGCCCTCCAGCACGCCGCCGGTGTGCGCCAGGGGATGCTTGCGCCGCGTCTCCTCGTAGCGGCGAACCAGAATGTCATCCGCGGCGTCCAGAAAAATGATCTGGGCGTCGACGCCCATCGCCTCCAGCTGTCCGAGCGCGCCGAAGAAGTCGTTGAAGAACTCACCGCCACGGATGTCCAGCCCCAGGGCCGCGCGACGCACCCGCCCTTCCGACTGCAGGCATAAGTCGGCGAACTTGGGGAGCAAAGCGGGGGGGAGGTTGTCGACGCAGTAGAAGCCCAGGTCCTCGAACACCTTCATGGCGTTCGATTTCCCCGCCCCGGACAGCCCGGTGACGATCACTAACTGTAGGTCGGCCACCGGCACGGGCGCCGGTGGCCGGAGGATCGTTTCTCGCGCCACGGGACCTCCGCTTCGCGTAATCTTCTTTTGCGCCGCTCGCCGGTCTTTTGGTCCAGCCGACCGCAGGCGTCGCGATAGTTTCAAGTTTACCACCCCTACCGCACGAGGACGTAGCTCAGTGCCATGCTGATCAGCGCAATGAGCAGCGCGCCCACGAGCGCGGCCCAGAATGTCGTCACCTGGAGCGGGGTAATGGCCGAGACGATGTAGAGCATTAGGGCGTTCACCACGAGGGTGAACAACCCGAGGGTGAGGATGTTGACGGGGAGGGTCAGAATCAACACCAGCGGACGGATAAATGCGTTGACGATGCCCAAGACCAGGGCCGCGACCACGGCCGCTTTGAAATCCGGGACGGTGATCCCCCGAATGATCAGCGTCGTCAGATAAATCGCGACCGCATTGAACAACCAACGCAACAAGAAACTCTGCACTACGTCACCTCCTCGTGTACTCCCGCCGGGGGCCGCGGTGGATGCCTCCCGCCACCGATCCATGTTACAGCACCTCCCGGACTAAGCGCACGACGTCGGAGGGCAGGGTGGCGACTTTGACCCCCGCCGCCTCAAGGGCGGCGATCTTGGATGCAGCCGTGCCTGCGGTGCCGGAAATCACGGCACCGGCATGTCCCATCCGTTTGCCGGGCGGTGCGGTGCGCCCCGCAATATAGCCGACAACTGGCTTGGTCATGTGAGCTCGAATGAACTGCGCCGCATCCTCCTCCGCGCTCCCGCCGATCTCGCCAATGAGAATGACGGCTTTTGTCTGCGGATCGTCCTCAAAGAGGCGCAGTCCCTCGGTGAAACTCATCCCCACGACCGGATCTCCCCCCAACCCCAGGGCGGTGCTCTCGCCGATGCCGTGCTGCGTTAGGGCGGCCACGATTTCATAGGTGAGAGTGCCGCTGCGCGAGATCACCCCCACGGGCCCTTCGGTGAACAGCGGGTTGGGCATGATGCCGATCTTGCACTGTCCGGGAGAGGTCAACCCCGGGCAATTCGGTCCGATCACGCGTACGCCGGTCTGACTGGCCCACGCCACAATCTGCACCGAATCGTGGACCGGAATCCCTTCCGTGATGATGACGACGGGATCGAGCCGTTCCTCGATCGCCTCCAGCGCCGCATCCTTCGCAGCCCGCGCCGGAACGAACAGACAGGCGGCGGTGGCCCCCGTCGCGGCCACCGCTTCGGCGATGGTCTCAAACACCGGGACGCCCTGGGCGTTGGTCCCGCCTTTCCCGGGCGTCACGCCAGCTACGATCTGCGTCCCAAACTCGCGCATGCGGGCGGCGTGGAACTCGCCCTGATAGCCGGTGATGCCTTGGACAAGCACACGCGTCTTGGCGGAGATCAGCACGCCCATGGGGAGGAGCCTACTTCCTCACGCGCCCGACCTGATTCGTGGAAGAGGCCGCGAGGGCCACGACGGCCTGCGCGGCTTCCTGCGGGTCCCTGTAGGCGCTAATGCCGGCCGCTTCCAGAATCTTGCGGCCCTCCGCCTCGTTCGTCCCGACCAGTCGCACCACCATGCCTACCGGCGGCGGGGTCGCCACGATGCCGCGGGCGATATCATCACAGCGCGTAATCCCCCCGAAGATATTGATGAACAAGGCGCGCACGCCGGGCTTGCGGACCACGATCGCGAGGGACTGGCGCATGTTCTCCGTGCTGGCTCCGCCCCCGACGTCAAGGAAGTTGGCGGGATGCCCTCCATAGTGCGCCACGACGTCCAGCGTGGACATGACCAGCCCGGCACCGTTTCCGATGATGGCAATGTCTCCATCCAACTCCACATACGCCAGCCCCGCGCTGCGGGCGAGCCGTTCCAACTCGGTCAGCTCCTCATTTGCAGGCAGGGCCGGATGGCGGAATATGGCGTTGTCGTCGATGATCACCTTGGCGTCGACGGCCAGTAACCGCCCGCCGACAACGGCGAGCGGGTTGATCTCCGCCAGCTCCGCATCCTCGGCGATACATAACTTGGCCAAGCCTCCCGCAATGGTCACAAAGTCCGAGAGCAGCGTTCCGGTCAGGCCCAGGCTCCTCCCGAGCTTCCGGGCATGGTAGGAGTGGAATCCCACAAAAGGCGGGACGGTCTGCCGGGCGATCTTCTCGGGAGTCGTGCGGGCGACTTCTTCGATGTCGATGCCCCCGGCCGCCGAGGCGATGGCGGTGAGCCGGCGGGAAGTGCGATCGATGATGAAGGCCAGATAGTATTCGGCGCCGATGTCGACCGCCTCGGCCACGAGCAGCCGGCGCACGCGCTCTCCTTTAATATCCATCCCGAGGATCGCTGCCGCGCGCGCGCGTGCCTCCTCAGAAGTGGCGGCCAGTTTGATGCCCCCGGCCTTGCCTCGCCCGCCGACCAGCACCTGGGCTTTGAGGACCACGGGATACTTTAAGGACAGACTGTTGACTTGCGCGGGGTCTTCAATCACGAGGCCCTTTTGAGTGGGGATCCCGTACGTGGCGAACATCTCTTTGGCCTGGAACTCGTGGAGTTTCACGGTCTCCTACAAGCCTCAGACATCAGTCGGAGGTTGGTGACGCTCCCGAGTGGGGTCCGGTCGGCTGAGCCAGCATGGCCAGCAGCCGATCTTTGACAGCAGGCCACTCGGTGTCCAGAATGCTGAAGTACACCGTGTCGCGAATCCGCCCCGTCTCGGTGATCATGTGCTTGCGCAGCACGCCCTCCTCCATGGCGCCGAGCCGGAGGATGGCCCGCCGGGATACTTGATTCAACGCGTCGGTCTTCAATTCCACCCGAAGGCACCCCCACTGCTCAAACGCGTGACGCAGCATCAGGTACTTCGCCTCGGTGTTGACGGCACTGCGTTGCCAGGGCCGGGCGATCCAGGTCCAGCCGATCTCGACCCGCCGGTTCACCCGTTCGACGTTCCCAAACCGCGTGCTGCCTATGACGCGGCCATCACGCAAGCAGGTCGCAAACGGTAACGCCGTCCCCCGCGTCTGATCGGTGAGCGCCGTCTCAATGTAGGCGGCCATCTGCTGCGGGGTCGTGACGACCTGCGTCGTCCAGCGCCACAACTCAGGATCGAGCCCGACCGCGCTCAGTGCGGGAAGGTGATCTCGCGTCAAGGGAACTAACCGGACTACCTGCCCTTCGAGGACAACGGGCCGGATGTCCATCCCTTCCACCTGCGGCGAGCTCACCACTTTTCCGTTCCCACCCTCCGGGCAGCCGCCGCTTTCCGATCGACCGCAGCCTGAACCGCGATCGCGGTGATCCCACCGACCGCGGCCATCACCTGGACCTCAGGGACCAGTACCAGGGATCGCGGAAAGTGCGCCAATACGAATGCCCGATCGCTCAGGATGATCACGAACGACCACATCGCCAGCGTAGCGACCAGCGCGAGCTGCCCATACACGACGCCCACGGGGACCACCAACACTCCCCTGGTGAGCGAGGTCCACACCGACGTTTCAGCCGATGACACGGGGGAGATTCCCCACCACCGAGGAGGGCGCTGGGCTTGCAGCCACCGGCGAATTCCCCCCAACACGATGAGGTTGGGAACAATGGTCTGCATGAGTGTGACCACGATCGCGCCGATCGCAAACTCGCCAGTGGACCCAACCGAGATTATCCGCGCCCCGAAAGAGGCCGGGAACCACGGAAGCGCAGCTAGCGGGATCCCTGCCACGGCGCTGCTCACGATCGCGGCCACGAGGACCGCGCGTAGGTCGGGAAGACGGGCAAGCAGCAGTACAGCCACGGCAATCGCGGCAAGCAGAACGATCATCCCCACGGGGTGCGATCTGACCCGGACGTTAGAGTTTCAACGCGCCCAGTTGCTCTCGCACTGCGGCAACAGATGCCTTGAATGCCGCCCGCTCCTGAGCATCCAGAGGAAGGTCGACAATCTTTTCCACACCACCGCCGCCCAGGATCACGGGCACGCCGATACACACATCCCGCTCGCCGTACTCCCCGTTCAGGTAGACACTGCACGGGATGAGGCGCTTCTTATCACGGACCAAGGCTTCGACCATCTGGGCGATAGCCGCCCCGGGTGCGAAAAAGGCGCTCGTGCCCACCAGCTCCGTGATCTCCGCGCCGCCCCGACGGGTGCGGGCCACGACGGCGGCGATGCGGTCTGGCGAGAGGAACTGCGCGAGGGGCACGCCCCCGATGGAGGCGAACCGAGGCAGCGGCACCATGTCCTTGTCCGTATGGGCCCCGATGACCATGGCCGAGACGTCCTCGACCGACACGCCGGCCTCCATCGCGAGGAACGCGCGAAAACGCGTGGAGTCCAAAGCGCCGGACTCGCCAATCACACGGTGCCGGGGAAGTCCCGAGACTTTGGCGGTCAGGTACGTCATGGCATCAAGCGGGTTGGTGACGACGACCAAAAACGCCTCAGGAGAGTACCGCATCACTTGTTCCACGACGCCCCGCACGATGCCGGTATTGGTCTCCAGCAACTGCTCACGCGTCATGCCTGGCTTGCGCGCGATCCCCGCAATGATGACGACAACGTCGGAGCCAGCGGTCTCGGCATACCCATTGCTGCCTACCACCCGCACGTCCCACCCTGCGACCGGCAAAGCCTGGGTGAGATCCAGCGCCTTGCCCATGGGCATTTTGTCGATGACGTCGACGAGAACCAGATCGGCCAGCTCCTGCGAGGCCAGCCAGTGTGCTGTCGTATGGCCGACCATCCCTGCGCCGACAATCGTGACCTTCGGTCGTCCTCGCATTTCCCGCCTCGTGTCTATCAGCCAGCCTACGCCAGATTGTCGATTACGGCCGTCGCAAACTCGCTGGTCTTCACTTCCCGCGCCCCGTCCATCAGGCGCGCCAAATCGTAGGTAACAATCTTTTGGCGAAAGGTCTTCTCGAGGGCCTTGGTGATTCGCCCGGCCGCCTCGTTCCACCCCAGGTGCTCGAGCATCATCACCCCGGATAGCGTCAGGGAGCCCGGGTTGACCTTGTCCTGATTGGCGTACTTGGGCGCGGTGCCGTGCGTCGCTTCAAAAACCCCATGCACGTCACTGATATTGCCGCCGGGGGCCATCCCGATCCCGCCGACCTGCGCGGCCACGGCGTCAGAGAGGTAGTCCCCATTGAGATTTCCGGTGGCCAGGACATCAAAGTCGCGCGGCCGGGTGAGCATGTGCTGGAAGGTCACGTCAGCGATGTAGTCTTGGATGAGGATCTTCCCGGGCGGGACCTTGCCGTCGAGGTGGCGATTGACCTCGTCCCAGGTGATCGTAAGATCGGCAAATTCGTCGTGGGCCACCTGGTACCCCCACTCCCGAAAAGCCCCCTCCGTGTACTTCATGATGTTGCCTTTGTGCACGAGCGTCACGCTGCGGCGTCCGCGCTCCTTCGCGTACAGAATGGCCTTGCGCACCAGCCGCTTGGTGCCGAACGGACTCATCGGCTTCAGTCCCACGCCGGAGTCCTCCCGGACCTTCCAGCCGAATTCCTTGTGCACAAACTCGATGAGCTTTTTCGCTTCCGCGGATCCACTGGGGTGCTCCAGCCCCATGTAGATGTCCTCCGAGTTCTCGCGGAAGATGACGACATCCACGCGCTCGGGGTGCTTCACGGGACTGGGAACGCCCTCAAACCACCGCACCGGCCGCACGCACGCATACAAATCCAGGATCTGGCGCAACGCGACGTTCAGGCTGCGGAAGCCCCCACCCACCGGCGTCGTGAGGGGGCCTTTGATGCCCACGACGTAGTGTTGGAAGGCGCGCAGCGTGTCTTCGGGCAACCAGGTCCCGAATCTCGTGTGGGCTTTTTCCCCCGCGAACACCTCAAACCACACAATCCGCCGCTGGGTGCCGTACGACGCCTTTACTGCCGCGTCGAAGATGCGTTGGCTCGCGCGCCAAATATCGGGGCCCGTCCCATCACCCTCGATAAAGGGGATGATGGGCTGGCTAGGAACGACCAGGTGGCCGTCGGCGATCGTGATGCGCTGGCCTTCTTTAGGTGGGGTGAGTTGCTCAAGGACCGACATTGGCGACATCCTTCTTTCGGGAGGCGAACCGCGTCAAGTGTAGCGCAAATCATCGAGTATCCGCAATTGCGGCGGCATTTCTTGACCGGCACGGCGCAGCGCCGTATTCTGAGAGACGGATTACTGGTCGACCAGCAGTCCCTCCATGGATGTTGAGCGCCGCCTCTTTCACCCCGTCCGCCGCAGCCGCCTGAACAAAGAGATTGTCACCCAGATCCAGAACCACATGCGTATAGACATCGACGAAGACCTGGTACGGGTCTCCAAGCGGAGACACACGTCGTGAACGACCTCCCACGAGGTGAGGATGATGGCACGCTCGGCATCTCGTAAGTCGGCCACCCAGCGGCCCCAGCAACCGCCCCGTCGCCCATCCGCGGAGGGGCACCAACGGCCCAACGTACCAGCATCGGGTGCGTCATCGTTCCGGGTAGAGCGTGACTCACTAGGAGAGATGCAGGTGCCCGCCGAGGTCTACTACGGCGCCTCGACCGCCCGCGCCGCGCGCAACTTCCCCATCAGTGGACTGCGCTTCCCCCGACCGTTCCTGCGCGCGCTAGGGCTCATCAAACGCGCGGCGGCCGAGGTCAACATGGACCTGGGCCTGCTGGACCACCGGTTAGGTGGGGCTATCGTGCAGGCGGCGACTGAAGTCGCCGACGGCCGCTGGGACGACCAGTTCGTCTTGGACATCTTTCAGACCGGATCCGGCACGTCCACGAACACGAACGCCAACGAAGTCATTGCGAACCGGGCGATCGAATTGCTCGGGGGAACACGGGGCAGCAAGCTCGTGCACCCGAACGATCATGTCAATCTCTGCCAATCCAGTAATGACGTGATCCCGACGGCGATTCACCTTGCGGCGTTGACGGAGTTCGCGCACACGCTCCAGCCCGCGCTGCAGGTCCTCCAGCAGGCTCTCGCACAGAAGGCCAAAGCGTTCCACGCGATCGTTAAGACGGGCCGCACGCACCTGATGGATGCCACCCCGATCCGCCTGGGCCAGGAGTTCGCCGGCTACGCCGGTCAGGTGGAACGGGCACTGCGCCGGCTGGGGTATGCGCAGCAGGACTTGAGTGAAGTCCCGCTGGGCGGCACGGCCGTCGGGACCGGGATCAACGCGCACCCAGAGTTTGCGCGCCGCGCCTGTGCGCGCTTGTCCCAGCTGGTCGGCCTCGAGATCCGGGAGACGAACAACCACTTCCAGGCGCAGGCAGCACTCGACGCGTTGGTGTTCACATCTGGCACCCTCCGCACATATGCGACGGGACTGATGAAGATCGCGAACGACATCCGCTGGATGGGATCCGGACCCCGCGCGGGTCTCGGCGAGCTCCAACTGCCGACCGTGCAGCCTGGGTCGTCGATCATGCCTGGCAAGGTGAACCCCGTCATCGCGGAGTCGGTCATCCAGGTGTGCGCTCAGGTACAGGGAAACGATCAGGTCGTGGCGCTGGGAAACCAGTGGGGCAACTTTGAGCTCAACACCATGATGCCGGTGATGACGCACAACCTCTTGCAGTCCATCGCACTCCTATCCTCCGCGTCTAAGAACTTTGCCGAGCAGTGCATCGTCGGGCTGACCGCGACCGACGCGGGCCCGCATCTGGTCGAACGGGGTCTCATGCTCGCGACGGCTCTGGCCCCTGTTGTCGGGTATGACAAGGCGGCGGAGATCGCCAAGACTGCAGCGGCCACCGGGCGGACCATCCGCGACGTGGCGCGAGAGCAACTGGCCCTCAGCGACGCGCAACTGGACGAGCTGCTCGATCCGACGAAGATGACGGCCCCGGGCCTCCACGGCGCAGGCGGGGGCTAAAAGTTTTCCGCGGCCGAGGACGCTAGGAGGATGATTATGGCTCCAAACACGAACCAGAAACAGGCTGCGCTGAGGTAGGACCGTTTCCGTGACGATGACCGAATCCATCCCAAGCCATGAGCACGACATCATCGTGGTCGGCGGAGGCGCGGCCGGCCTCCGGGCCGCGATCGCCGTGGCGCAGGCCGATCCCACGCTGGATGTGGCCATCGTTTCCAAGGTTTATCCCATGCGCAGCCACACCGTCTCCGCCGAAGGCGGGGCTGCCGGGGTCATCAAGGCCAACGACAGTTTCGAGGCGCACTGCGTCGATACCATCAGCGGATCGGATTGGCTCGCAGATCAACAGGCCGTGGAGGCCTTCGTCGAAGAGGCCCCTCAAGAACTCCTCCAGTTGGAACACTGGGGCTGCCCGTGGAGCCGCGAGCCGGACGGGTCCATCGCCGTTCGACCGTTTGGCGGAATGAAAATCGAACGCACCTGGTATGCGGCCGATAAAACAGGGTTCCACCTGCTGCACACGCTGTTTCAGACGTCCTTGAAGTTCCCCTCGATCCGCCGCTACGATGAGTGGTTTGTCACCAAACTGCTAGTCGCCGACGGCCGCTGCTGCGGCATCACCGCCCTCGAGCTGCGCACGGGTGTCATGCACTTGCTTGCTGCGAAAGCGGTGATTGTGTGCACGGGGGGCGCCGGACGCATCTTCCCCTTTACGACGAACGCGGCGATCAAAACTGGGGACGGCATGGGGCTGGCCTACCGCGCCGGAGTCCCACTGAAAGATATGGAGTTTGTCCAGTACCATCCCACGGGGCTGCCGGGGACGGGAATCCTCATCACCGAAGCCGCACGCGGTGAGGGGGGAATCCTAGTGAACAAAGACGGCTACCGGTATCTGCAGGACTATGGGCTTGGACCCGCGGAGCCATGGCCGCGCCTCCGGGCCATGGAGCTGGGTCCTCGCGACAAGCTCTCGCAAGCGTTTATCTACGAGCGGCAGAAACACCGCACTCTGGACGGGCCGCATGGCGACTATGTCCTGCTGGATGTCCGTCACCTCGGGGAGGAGAAGATCGATCAGAAGATCCCGTTTGTGCGCGAGCTCGCCCGCCGCTATGTCGGCATTGACCCGGTGCGCGAGGCGATCCCCGTGCGCCCCGTAGTTCACTACATGATGGGAGGCATCCACACCGATCTCGATGGAGCCACCCCGATGGCGGGCCTCTACGCCGCCGGCGAAGTGGCCTGCGTCAGCATCAATGGCGCCAACCGGCTTGGCTCGAACTCGTTGCCGGAGTGTCTTGTGTTCGGGGCTCGAGCCGGTCGCCACGCGGCACGATTCGCCCCCCAGCACTCCCCGGGAGATCGCGCCACCCTTACAACGCTTGCCCGAGACGAGTCGCAACGGATCGCCGAGCGCTACTTGTCCAAAAAGGGAGGTCGCGAACGCATCGCTGGGCTGCGCACGGAGATGCAGACGGCCATGGAGAGCGGTGCCGGGATCTTCCGCGATGACGCGACGCTGCGGCAGACGTGTGCGACGCTAGCTGACCTGCAGGGCCGCATGGGGCAGCTTCGCCTGGATGACCACAGCCGGAGCTTCAACACAGAACTCACTGCCGCGCTTGAGTTGGAGTTCATGGTGGACATCGCAGAAACTGTGGCGCACTCTGCGCTCGCGCGCACAGAATCGCGAGGGTCCCACCAGCGCACCGACTACCCCCGCCGCGACGACGCCCGCTTTCTCAAACACACCCTGGTCTATCGGACCGACGGCGCACCCCGGACGGATTTGCTCGCGGTCGGGATTACTCGCTGGCCGCCCGGAGAACGCGTGTACGGCCGATGACGATGCCAGAGCCCACTGTGAGTCTCGAGATCTTCCGGTATCAACCCGATGGCGGGGGGCCGTCCACCTTTCAGCGCTATCAGGTCCCCTACCACGAGGACTGGGTCGTCTTAGACGCCATCAATTACATTAAAGATCAACTCGACGGCACGCTTGCCTACCGGTGGTCCTGCCGCATGGGTGTCTGCGGGAGCTGCGGCATGATGATCAACGGAGTCCCCAAACTCAGCTGTGCGACGTTCCTGAAAGAGTACTATCCTCATCCGATCCGCGTGGAGCCACTGGCTAACTTCCCGATTGAGCGGGATCTGGTCATCGTCCTCGATGATTTCATGAAGAAACTCTCTCAGGTTCAGCCCTGGATCGTGCGGGCGGCGGAGCCGCCTCTCAGTGCGGGCGAGTACCGGCAGACTCCGGAGCAGCTCGACCAGTACAAACAGTTCAGCATGTGTCTCAACTGCATGTTGTGCTACGCGGCCTGCCCCATGTACGGCCTAAAGCCCCTGTTTCTGGGACCGGCGGCGATTGCGCTTGCCCATCGGTACAACCTCGACTCGCGCGATGAGGGCCGCGCCAGCCGGCAGGACGTCTTGGCCGATGAGCACGGCGTCTGGGACTGCACGCTGGTGGGAGAGTGCACGACCGTGTGCCCCGCGGATGTGGATCCGGCGGCGGCGATTCAGCAGATCAAGCTGAGCACCGCCGTGGACTGGATAAAACGGGCCCTGCGCCCGGGAGGTGGGGCGTGAAGGCGCTCGTCCGCCCCATGCCGATATTGTGGTGGCTGCGCTCCCGCGCCTACGTTCTTTTCATGGTCCGGGAGCTCACGAGCGTGCTGATCGCCGCATACCTCGTGGTCTTCCTGATCTTCCTGCAGCGTATCGCAGGAGGACCGTCGTCGTATGAGAGATATCTGCACTGGCTGGCGCAGCCAGCGGTGCTAGCGTTCCACTTAGTCGCCCTGGCCGCAGCCCTCTACCACAGCGTGACGTGGCTCCAGCTCACGCCGATGACGGTTGTGATCAGACTCCGGGACCGTCGGGTCCCGGCAGCGACGATCGTGGCTGCGAACTTCGCGGTCTGGGGAGCCCTATCCGTGTTGATCCTGTGGCTGGTCGTAGGGACTTGATCGATGCGCAGGTCCGCAGAACCATTTTGGTGGTTGTTGTTCGCAGCCGGAGGCACGGTGGCGGCCTTCCTGGTTCCCGTCTCCATCGCGTTGACGGGTCTGGCCGCCCCTCTGGGATGGGGAGGCACCGCCTTTCAGCATGCGCGCATCGCGGCGCTGGTGAGCCACCCCATCGCCCGCCTTTACCTGTTCGTCCTGATCGCGCTGCCATGGTTCCACGCGGCACACCGGATCCGGTTCACGCTGGCGGAAGGATTGCAGCTGCACCAGGCAGGGCGCCTGCTGGCTGTGATCTGTTATGGGACGGCAAGCGTCGGCGCCGCGCTGGCGCTGTTGGTGGTGGTGCGACTCTAACCCGGTCAAGAGGGCGATCCTGCTCCGCTAACGGCCCACCCCATTACGAATCAGTCGTCGCCTCCGCGGCGTCCTCGCGGATGGGCACCAAGTTAGAGAGATCCAGGTCGGCGACCAGACGGTTGCGCATGGTGACGAAGGCCACGCCCACGGCCATCGCCACCCCGCTGATCCCGATCGCCCAATCCGCCCCCAGCGCATTCCCCAACGTACCGGCAATGGCCGCATTCAGGGGTCCGCTCCCGATCAACGCCAGCGTGTAGATGCTCATAATGCGCCCGCGGAGGGTGTCAGACAGGTGTTCTTGGATCGCGGCGTTGGAAGTCGCCAGCACGGCCATCACGCATCCGGCCACTGCCGCCGTCAGCGCCATCGACAGCAACAGCTGCCGGGACAAGGCGAGTCCCACCAGCGCCGCGGACGCCGCGTAGCTGAATCCGACGATGATCCGCCCAGGCCGGCGGGGTTGGAGTGTCGCCACGATGAGAGCTCCGGCCGTGGCCCCGATGCCGGCCGAGCCGAGCAGGTAGCCGTTCTCGCGCGGGCCCCCGCCCAACACTCGACTGGATAGAACCGGCATCAGGATGATGTACACAAACGCCAGAGTCCCCAGTAACGCGACGAGCACCAACAACGTGCGCACGACCGTATGGCGGCGCACGTAGCCCAATCCCGCGCGCAAGTCGTCCCACAGGTGGGTGCGAACGATGCCGCTTTGCACGGGGGCGAGTTGAATGTACGTGAGCGCATACAGGATCGCGGCAAAAGAGACCGCGTTGATGGCAAAACACCAGCCGGGGCCGGCCGCTGCGTACACCAGGCCCGCCAGTGGCGGACCGACCACACGGCTCGCATTGAAGACAGTCGAGTTGAGGGCGACCGCGTTGCTCAGATCCTCTCGGGGCACGAGGGAGGGGAGCATCGACTGCCGCGCCGGTGAGTCAAAGGCCATCACGATCCCGTTGACCAACGCCAAAAGATAGATCTCCCAAATCCGGATGAGCCCCGTAAAGGTCAACGCGGTCAGCGCGATGGCCTGCAGCAAGAACACCGTCTGCGTGGTCATGATGAGCCGCCGCCGGTCGACCCGGTCGGCCACGACCCCGCCCACCAGCGACAGGAGGGTCGAGGGCAAGGAGAAGATCAGCGTGACGAGGCTCGTGGCGAGCGGAGAGCGGGTAAGTTCCCAGACCAGGTAGCTCTGCGCGGTGCTCTGCATCCACGTCCCCACCTGCGAGCCGAGCATGCCGGTCCAAAACAGCCGGTAGTTGCGGTGGCGAAGGGCAGAGAAAGTCGAGAGCCGTGTCAGCCCGCCCATCATGGGGGTGGCGTGCGCCGACTGTCCCGAGATCCGACCACATCGCGGCGCGAGAATGACGGCACGGTCCCTCGTGCTGCGACCGGCAGAGCCCGGGCATCAAGGTGAATGGTGCCCTCGTGGAGATGTGTGCAAACCATATCTATTAACTCCAGAGAATCACGGCCCCAGCGTCGATCCGGCAATATCCTGCAGGACTTAGGGGGACTGTTTGGGCTGCCAAGTCACATCCGCACGACCGGCGCGCTGATTGGCGACACGGGCGAGAACAAAGAGCAAATCCGATAGCCGATTGAGATACCGCAACAGCTCACCCCGCACCGGCTCCTCCCGTGCCAAGGCGACGAGGCGGCGTTCTGCTCGGCGGCAGACCGTCCGTGCCACATGCAGTGTGGAGGCCAGCGGGTCGCCCCCGGGCAATATGAATTCGCGCAGCGGGGTCAGCGTCACTTGGTACATGTCGATCGCGCGTTCCAAGTCTGCGACATCCGTGTCGTCAATCGCCGATGCGCCTTTCGTCCCCCCTGCGGGAGTCGCCAATTCGGCACCGAGGTCGAACAGGCGGTGCTGAATACGGGAGAGGAGCGCGTCGAGCTGCGTGTCATTCGTCTGGACCCGCACGGCGCCCAGATGGGCGTTGAGTTCATCGACGGCGCCATACGCCTCGACGCGCGGGTGGTCCTTCGACACACGATGTCCGCCGATCAACCCTGTCTCTCCGCTGTCGCCGGTGCGCGTGTAGATCCGCGGGGCGGACGATTTCCCGCCTGACGAGGGACGTTTAGGCGTCACGCGCCCCCGCCGTCCACCACCGCCGATTCGCGCGCGGGGGCGGAGACAGAGCGCGGGAGATGCTCCACAAACCACTTTACGATCCAGCGCAGCCGCTCGGCTCGGTGGCCGGGCTGACCGTTCCGGGAAAGATCGTGACTCTCGTGCGGGAAACGCACGAAGACCACCTCGCGGCGCAATTTCTTCAGCGCCGCGAAGAACTGCTCTGCCTCTTCGATGGGACACCGCAGATCCTGCTCGCTGTGCAGAATCAGCAGCGGGGTGGTGATGCGCTCGACATAGGCCAACGGAGAGTGTTCCCAGTACCAGGTCGGGGCGTCCCACGGCTCGCCGGGAAACTCCCAAAACCCCTTCATGAACGCCAGATCACTCGTGCCCCACTGGCTGAGGTTGTTGGCGATCGACCGCATGGTGACGGCCGCCTTGAATCGGTCCGTGTGGCCAATGATCCAATTGGTCATGAACCCGCCGTAGCTCCCCCCAGCAACGCCCAACGCGGCGGCGTCAATGAAAGGGTAGCGGGCAATCGCCGCATCCAACCCCCGCATGATATCCTCATAGTCCTTCCCGCCCCAATCGTGGTGCGTGGCGGAGGTGAAACGCTGCCCGTACCCTTGGCTCCCCCGGGGATTGGTGTAGACGACCGCACATCCGTTGGCCGCCAACACCTGAAATTCGTGGACGAAGGCCTCTCCGTAAGCCCCATGGGGCCCACCGTGGATCTGGAGCACCGTGGCGGCTGGGGTGCCATCTGTCGCGCCCGCCGGACGCATCACCCACCCTTCAATCGGCCAGCCATCGGCACCCTCGTAGGTGAAGCGTTCAGGCACGCTCAGCGTCAGCTCATCGAGCAGGGGCTGGTTGACTGCAGTCAGGCGGCGTTCGGAGGTGGGGTCAGATACCGACAGCGTCCACAGATCGCCGGGAGTGAGGGGGTCGGAGGCGGCGATGATCATACGGTCACCCACGATCGACACCCCGAAGATCTCACGTCGTCGGGAGGTGAGAACGCGGACTTCACCACGGCGGCGATCGACAACACCCAATTGACCAGTCGCCCCCTCGGCGATGAGGACGAAAATCTCTTCGCCGCTCGCAGACCACCGAGGCCCGCCGACGTCCGGGTGCGCGCGCATGTCCGTGAGGATGTGATGGCCTAAGCTGCGATCGAATGAGTGGGTGAGGTTCACGGGATCCCCACCAGACGTAGACACCACCCAGAGATTGGTGTTCGTCGCACTCATGGCCGCATTATCGTGTCCGTAATACGCCACTTCCGTGCCATCCGGCGACCACGACGGCTGGGCGCATGGTCCCACCGAACGCGTCAAACGCCGGAGCTCTCCCCCTGAGGCGGGCAAAAGCCAGACGTCTGTGACGTTGGAAA
>DATGVF010000210.1:0-11766 GCA_035300645.1 bacterium | reverse complement strand
CGACACTCGGCCATCTCGGACTCATCTACCTGGATGCGGTCATCTTGCTGGTAGGCACCATCCTGGCCTACAAAGAACTCGCTCGTTAAACAGAGCGAGTGCCTGCCAGGGAGAGTCGCTCGTCCCGGTCCTGTAAGGTTCAGCGCGAATTGTGCGCGGAAGGGTCGAGTCGTGACACAGCCACGATGAAACGGCCTTCCTCCTGTGGGCGCTTGTGCTCTCAATTGACCCCTTCGCCTGCCGTGAGGGAAAGGTGCCTTCACATGCTGGGCTTGGACTAACCCCATCCAGCTTCATTTCGGCGGAGGCACAGATGTCAACCTAAATTCACTCGCGCCACCCCTGTTTGACGATTCGTCTCCCGATCTTCTATGATGAACACGGAGGGGGACGCCGCCCGGTGCAAATGACATTATCGACTAGGCACCGTCGTCATTCCCCAGTCTCGCGGCGTGTCCTGGAGGATGCCTGTGGCCACTGACCCAAAGTACGTCCCCCGCAGTCAGGCGCTGCCGTTCGACAAAGCTCTCGAAGTCATCGATGCCCTCCCGGGTGGCGGCGTCATCCTGACCAAGGTGGAAGAGGTCTTGAACTGGGGGCGGGCCGCCTCGGTATGGCCGCTGACCTTCGGCTTGGCCTGCTGTGCGATCGAGATGATGCAGGCCTACGCCACGCGGTTTGATATGGACCGCATGGGCATCATCCCCCGCGCGACCCCGCGGCAAGCCGACTGCATTATCGTGGCCGGGCGCGCCACACTCAAGATTGCGCCCATCGTCCGCCGCTTGTGGGAGCAGATGCCCGAGCCCAAATACGTCATCTCCATGGGCTCCTGCGCGACGTGCGGCGGGCCCTTCTACTACGATAACTACTCGATCCTCAAAGGTATTGACCAGGTGATCCCCGTTGATGTGTACGTGCCGGGCTGCCCGCCCCGACCCGAGGCCCTGATCGAAGGCTTCCTTAAGCTGCAGGACAAGATCAAGAAGGAACCGTTCCTGCGGCGGCGCATCCAGCGGGCCGCTGCGGCCGGGGTCGAGGAGAGTTAGCGAGATGGCCTTACGCACCGAAGAGTTGATGCTCAACATGGGGCCACAGCACCCCAGCACCCACGGGGTGTTGCGCCTGGTCGTGACCCTCGACGGGGAGAACATCGTCGACGTGATGCCGGACATCGGCTACCTGCACTCGTCGGTCGAGAAGATGATGGAGTACCGCACCTACCTCCAGAACATCGCGCTCGTGGACCGGGGGATGGATTACCTGACCGCGATGGCCAACGAGGAGGTGTGGGTGCTGGCCGTGGAACGGCTGGGCAAGGTCGACGTCCCCGAGCGCGCCCGGTACATCCGCACCCTCATGCTGGAACTCCAGCGCCTCAGCAGCCACCTGATCTGGCTGGGCACGTTTGGCATTGATCTGGGGGCGGTCACGGCGTTTCTGTGGTGCATGCGCGAGCGGGAGCGCATCATGGACCTCTTTGAAGCCGCCACCGGCGGCCGCCTGCACCACGTGTACTTTCGCATCGGCGGCGTCTTCGACGATCTCCCGGAGCAGTGGACGGAGCGCTGCGAAACGTTCTGCGACGACTTTGAGTCCCGGCTACCCGAATACGACGAGCTGTTGACGGGGAACCCCATCTTCTTGGCCCGCACCCAGGGGGTGGGCGTGCTGCCGCGAGAAAAGGCCATCGCCATGGGCGCGTCCGGGCCGGTCGCCCGGGCGTCCGGGGTGGCCTACGACGTGCGGAAGGCGCATCCCTACGAGGTGTATGACCGGATGCAGTTTGACATACCGGTGCGCACCGAGGGGGATTGCTTTGCCCGCTACCTCGTGCGCTTGGAAGAGATGCGACAAAGTGTGCGCATCATCCGCCAATGCCTGGAACAACTCCCCGCAGGCGAGATCCGGTCTAAGGTCGCAGTCACGCTGCGCCTGCCCAAAGGCGAAGTCTACGCCCGAACGGAATCTCCTCGGGGGGATCTCGGGATCTACCTCGTGAGCGAGGGCACGGACAAGGCCTACCGAGTCAAGATCCGCGCGCCGGCGTTCAGCAACCTGTATGCGTTGACGGAAATGATGCGCGGGTGGAAAGTCGCCGACGTCATTGCCATCCTCGGGAGCATCGACATCGTGCTGTCCGATGTCGATCGCTGAGGACACACCGCCGATGAGTATGCCGATCCACCCTAACGGCCATAAGTCCCGGGCGGAACAGACGTGGCTGGGCCTCGTGGGTCTGGTCACCGGGCTCAGAGCCACCTTGCGCACGATGTTCGAAAGCAAGGTGACCGTGTCGTACCCGGTCCAGAAAGTGAATATCTCTCCGCGCTGGCACGGGCTGCTCGCGCTGCCGATCGACCAGGAGACGGACAACGATCTCTGCATCATCTGCTTCCAGTGTGAACGCGTCTGCCCCGACCGGTGCATTCACATCGAGGCCACCGGGAAGGCAAAGGATCGGATCCTGACACGGTTTGACATCGAGATGGACAAGTGTTGCTACTGCGGGTTGTGCGTGGAAGTCTGCCCCACCGAGGCCATCGTCTTCGTGCCCCACTACGAGGCCAGCACCTACAACCGCGCCAACTTACTCTATGATTTGGACGACCTTCACCGCGCCGCGCCCAAGGAGCCGATCGCGACCGGAGTTGTGAAAGTGCGCCGCCCGGAGGCCCGCCGATGAGCTGGGAGCTCGCGAGCAAACTGAAGGCGAGATTTCCAGACGTCGAGCTCTTTCCTCGCCCCGGGGACGTGCCGGCGGCCGCACCGGAAGGCGAACCCGCAGCTGAAGGCGCGCCGGGGGCCGCGCGGCGGCCGGCTCATGAGCAACCCGCGCAGTACTTGACCCCTGGGGTGTACGTGCCGCGCGACCGCGTCTTGGACGTCTGCCGGGTGCTAGCCACGGATCCGGCGTTTGCCCTCACTTACTTGTCCTTCGTCAGCGCGATCGATTGGCCGGACCGTGGTGAGCTCGAAATTCTCTACCATCTGTACTCCCATGCATCAGGCGAAGAACTTGCGCTGAAAGTCCGCGTGCCCCGCGACGACGCGCGCGTGCCGTCGGTGACCAGCATCTGGGAGGGTGCCAACTGGCATGAGCGGGAAGCCTTTGACCTCTTGGGTGTCGTTTTTGAGGGCCACCCCAACCTGCGCCGGATCATGATGACCGATGATTGGGTCGGGCACCCGCTGCGCAAGGACTACACCTATGAGGACCCACGCTGGCTGACCGAGGTCGCGAAAGAGCGGCAGAAAGATGCCGAAGGCTTTGGGCTTGGGGAGCGGTCCTAGCAGACCGTTTTCCCGGGCACGCCCGGACACCCAGCACCCCAGCTACATCTTGCCGCCCGACCGTTATCGAACCTTCACACATTCTCCCTAGGCTTGTAAAGACGATATGAGCCAGACGATCCTTGTCGTCGAAGACGACCCGAAGATCGTCCACCTCTTGCGCATGTACCTGGAGCGGGAGGGGTATGGGGTCGCCACAGCCGCCGACGGCCGCGACGCGCTGGATGCGAGCGAGCGCGCCCATCCCAGTCTCATCATCTTGGACCTGATGTTGCCGCACATCGACGGGCTGGAGGTGTGCCGCCGCTTGCGGGCGAGTTCCGATGTCCCGATCCTCATTCTGACCGCGCGGGTCGACGAACTGGACAAGCTGGTGGGACTGTCGCTGGGAGCGGACGACTATGTGACGAAGCCGTTTAGCCCGCGCGAGGTCGTCGCCCGCGTCAAGACGATCCTCCGCCGCACGGCGCGGGAGCGGCCCCTGCGCGTGCTCCGCCGGGGATCGTTGGAGCTCGATGCCGATCGGCACCGCGTGACGGTGCACAGTCGCGAAGTGCCGCTGACCCCGGTCGAATTCAGGCTGCTGCAGACGATGCTCGCCTCCCCGGAACGCGCGTTTACCCGCGAACAGCTGCTCAATCACATCTACGCCCACCAAGAGTCGGCGGTGGTCGATCGGACCATCGACGTGCACGTCGGGAATCTGCGGCAAAAGCTCGGCGACGACCCGGATCATCCCCGTTACATCGCCACGGTCCGCGGGGTCGGCTACAAACTCCTCTGATGCGGCGCAGCCTCTTTTGGACCCTGTTGGGGATCAACCTGCTGGTCGTAGGCGTGGCGGTGGGCACGACGGCGATCCTGGTCGGTCGCCTCGCCGATGCGATCTTCGCCAGCCTGATGCAGGAGTTCCACATCCCGACCGATGTGCTCCACGAGTTGTTCACGGCCGCCCTGTGGCGTTCGTTGGTGCTCGCCAGCCTGGCGGCGGTAGGGGCGGGAGTGCTGCTCAGCATCGTTCTCTTCGTACAGGTCATCCGGCCAGTGCGCGGGATGATGACGCTCGCCGGGCGGATCGCAGGCGGGGATTACGGGGCGCGCGTCGGGAAGGCGTCATCCGCGGAGCTGGGGTCATTAGCCCAATCGCTGGATCGCATGGCGGAGTCACTTGCGAATCTGGAGCGGTTGCGCAAGGACCTAGTCGCAAACGTGGCGCACGAGCTGCGAACCCCCCTGACAAATCTGCGCGGGTACCTCGAGGCCGTGCGGGAAGGCGTCACGCCCGCCTCGGGCGAGGTGATCACGTCCCTGCATGAAGAGACGATGCGGTTGGTCCGCCTCGTGGACGGTCTGCACGACCTGTCGCAGTTTGACGCCCGCCTGCCTCACGTGAATTTGCAGCCTGTGGATCTGGGCGAGCTGGTGCGCCGGGTGCTGACCGTTCGCCGCCCGGAGTTTGACGGAAAGCGGATCGTTGTCCGCGTCGCCGCGACTGTGCCCGGACCGGTGCGGGCCGATCCCGACCTGCTTGCGCAAGCCCTCGGGAACCTTCTGGATAACGCCGCCAAGTACACGCCGACCGGGGGCGATGTAATGGTGGAGGTCGCGCCGACCGATGGTGCAGTGCGGGTGGCCGTCGCCAACACCGGGGAGGGAATCCCCCCAGATGACCTGCCGTTCATTTTTGAGAGATTCTATCGCGGCGAGAAGTCGCGCTCGCGGGAGTCGGGAGGGGCGGGCATCGGATTGGCGATCGTCAAGGAGGTCGCCGGTGCCCACGGCGGGACTGTCGGAGCGAGTAGCGATGGGGGGCGGACGATCGTGTGGCTGACCGTTGCGACAGACGGACGCACGACGAGGAGCACCGTTGGTGGTGTACCATGAGGACGAGCGGTCCCAGTCGTCTGCCTGTTCACCGTGCCAAGAACTCTGCGTTGAGGAGCTCTGAATGAGAGAACGCACGACACGCCAGGATGTGCGCGATCGGCTGCCGCCGGGACAATACCTGACCGAGAAGTGGCCCGTGCTGCACGCCGGGACCGTGCCGCGGTTTGACGCCGCCACCTGGGACTTCAAGATTTGGGGGTTGGTGGAGCAGCCGATCCGCCTGAGCTCCGCCGAGTTCTTCGCGCTGCCGACTGTCCACCTCAAGCGCGACATTCACTGCGTCACCGCGTGGAGCAAGCTGGATGTGGACTTTGAGGGTGTTCCCGTGAAGACGGTGCTCGCGCAGGCCAAGCCTCTGCCGGAGGCGCACTTTGTCATGGCGCATTCTGAACAGGGATACGAAACCAATCTGCCACTGGAATACCTGTTGGCCGACGACGCGCTCCTTGCTTCCCGGGCCGACGGGCAGAACCTGACTCCCGAGCACGGCTGGCCGCTTCGGCTCGTCGTTCCGCGCCTGTACTTCTGGAAGAGCGCGAAGTGGATCCGCGGCCTCGAATTGATGGCCAAGGACCGCCGGGGCTTCTGGGAGCGCAACGGGTACCACAATCACGCCGATCCCTGGAAGGAAGAGCGCTACTCATCGCCCTGGGAATAGCGCGCAGGCCCCTAGGTCCGCTCACCTTTGGGAGGGCGACAGTGGCTGACGCTTGCCCGGACTCCCCGATTTTCTCCCGTCAGGACGGCATCTCGGTTGTCGGCCCTGACGACGTGCGTTCATCCTCGTGGACACGCTCAACCGCACTGAGGGTCAGGCCCCCTTTGGGTGCTCGCATCTTCATGAATTTGTTACACGACGCTTGTGGGAACTTTACCATCCCGGTGTAGCGTCAGTTGCGCGGGCCGGGTGGCGTGAGGCACAGCCTGAGCGAGGGCG
The DNA here is from genome assembly GCA_035300645.1 of bacterium. Lineage (GTDB taxonomy): Bacteria > Sysuimicrobiota > Sysuimicrobiia > Sysuimicrobiales > Kaftiobacteriaceae > 13-1-40CM-64-14. The sequence goes on along the minus strand of DATGVF010000210.1, from coordinate 5,648 downwards.
GGACCACACTCTCCGCCCTGCGTCACGACGGAGGAGAGCGAAATGAGAGAGCCAATGCGGGGACTGATCGCCGGCGGGCTCGCGGGAACCCTGATGGTCGTCCTCATGGTCCGCGGGGTCCCCTTTCTTACCGGAGGGCTGCCCATCGTGGCCCAAGCACTGTGGGAGCAAGCGAGCAGATTAATCCCTCTGCAGGTGTTCAGCTTCTTCATTGTGCGGTTCAAGTTCGCCGCCAAGCCTCTGGCGTTTTGGGGCATGATCGGAACCCTCGTCATCGGCACCGCTCTGGCCGGAGCCGTGCTCGCTCGTTGGCCATGGGTGCGGGGTCGTCTGTGGCGTACTGTTGGTGTCGCGTTTGCCTTTATCTTCATCCCGTTGGGAGCACTCGTCGTGGGACCGGCCACCGCCTTGCTTGGTGCCCGGTATGAGGCCGGTGGAGTCCCGGTGTCGCCGGGAGCCTTATCCGTGCAGGTGGTCGCGGCGGTTGCTGTCTATGCCGCCGTCTTCTGCGTTCTGTACACGTTCTTGAGCCGGTTGCGGCAGCCTGGTGCCGCGCGCTCGTCCGATGTTGCGGTCGATCGCGAGGGGCTGACGCGGCGCGAAATGCTGCACCGCGCTGTTGTCGTGGCGCTCGGAGTGACTGGCGGAGTCGGATTGCTCCGCTGGGTGACAGCCACTGGACAGGCCACCGTCGCCTTCGCCCAGTCGCTCTTTGACCGGGTCAAGGGGCTCCTTCCCGAGATCACGCCGACCTCCGACTTTTATGTCGTCAGCAAGAACCCCCCTGGTTTCGATCCGGTGGTCGACGCGAGTCGGTGGCACTTGGAGCTCGGGGGCCTGGTGAACAAGCCGGCGACCCTCACGCTCGAGGCGATCCGAGCGTTGCAACCGGTCACCCGCCCGCACACCCTGGAGTGCATCAGCAACGATGTGGGCGGTGACCTGATCAGTAACGCGAACTGGCGCGGAGCCCGACTCAAAGACATCCTCGACCAAGCCGGTGGGGTAGCGACGAAGGCGATCCAGGTCGCGTTCTCCTGCGCGGACGGATATACCGAGTCGCTCCCGGTAGCCGAAGCGGTGCACCCTGACACGCTGCTGGCCTACGACATGAACGGTGCGCCGCTGACGCCTAAACACGGATTCCCCGTCCGCCTGCTCGTCCCGGGGCACTTTGGTATGAAGAACCCGAAGTGGATTACCAAAATTGAGGCGGTGGACCACAACGTCTTAGGGTACTGGGAGCGGTCCGGTTGGAACCAGCAAGCGGTCGTCAAGACGATGTCCAAATTCACCAGCCCTGAGGGGCGCCACATGATGTACCGCGTGGGCGAGGAAATCGCGCTGGGAGGCGTCGCCTATGCCGGCGACCGCGGCATCAAGGCGGTCGAGGTGTCCGTCGACGATGGGAAGACCTGGCAGCCCGCACAGCTCAAGCCTCCTCTAGGGCCATACACCTGGGTGTTGTGGGCGATGGTCTGGACGCCGAGCAGTCCCGGTGATTACGCGCTTCGCGTGCGGGCGACGAACGGCGCGGGTCAACTGCAAATTAAAGAAGAGGTGACGACGTTGCCCGATGGAGCCAGTGGGTACCATCGGATTGGGCTCAGGGTATCCAAGTGACCAAGGCGCGGGGGCGGTGAGACCGCACAGCACGAGAGAGGCCCTGCGACATTTGAGTTCTCTAAGGAGGATGAGGCGATGAGACAGCTAGGTTTCGTTCTGGGAATTGTAGTGCTGGCACTACTGCCTGTCTCCACCACCCAAGGAGCAGACATGATGATGGCCGCGAGTAATGCGCTGAAGACCGCGTCGACGCACGCGGGATTCGCGGCCAGTTACACGACCGTCGCGGAGGTTGAAATGCACCTCCACCACGTCGTGAACTGCCTGGAAGGGGCCAACGGCAAGAATTACAACAAGGAAGCGGGCAACCCGTGTATGGGCCAGGGCACTGGGATTCTCCCGGACCTCAAAGACTCAGGAATGGCCGGCGCGCACGCAGTCCCCTACGCGGAAATCGCCGACCAGGTGGCGCTGTGGGGAATCCAGCAGACGATGAACAAGGACATCGGCCGCGCCCACGCGGCGGCGGCGGTGGCAAAGGACGCCCTGCAGTTGGCAATTGATAACTTCAAATAGTCGGACCGTATCGACACGGGCGAGGGAGAGCAATATGCTCTCCCTCGCGTCGTTTATGCACCCTTGGGCCGTGCTTACAGCCTGAGGAGCACGAACCGGCCGACATTGTCACGGCAGGCGTCGCGGTATACTCAGGGTACCGATGTCCGCTGTGCGGTCAGGGTGGTGGGCTGGGCTGGTGGCGGGATTCCTCACCGCCACTGCGATTTACTCTGGGTGGTTTACCAAACGCATCCCCGTGGTGGCACTCGCCCTGTGGGACCGTCAGATGCGCCTCATCCCGATGCAGTTGTTCTCGTTCTTGATCGTGCGGCTGAAGTTTGCGGCCAAGCCCGCGGCGTTCTGGGGGATGCTGGCGGTCCTCGTCCTGCTCCTCGGCGTCGTCGGCGCCGTTGTCGCGCGATGGGCCGGACGGAGTCCCGGACGCCTGGTCGCTGGGGCGTGGCTGGTCGTGACCGGATTCTTGGCTCTCCTCACCTTTCGCCCCGCGTCAGACTATTTGGCCGAACGGCTGGCCGCCGCAGGCACGACCCCCAGTGGCCTGACCATTCCGCTCGCCTTGGGAGGCTACGGCGCCCTGTTTGCCGTGCTCTTCACCGCACTCGTCCTCATCCTGTTTCGTCCCCCCGAATCTCGGCAGACGACGCCGGAGGGGGTGACCCGCCGGGCTCTGCTGTCCCGGGCGGTTACCATCGTGCTCGCCTCCGCGGCCGGCGGCGCCGCCGCGCAGTGGCTGGTCTCCTCTCTGCGGAGCGCCACGGTGGCGGCGCAGAGTCTGTTCACCCGGATCGAAGGGCTTCCCCCTGAGATCACGCCAAACGATCAGTTTTACGTCGTCAGCAAGAATCCGCCGGGGTTTGACCCGATCGTCGATGTTGACCGATGGGCGCTGCAACTCACCGGGTTGGTAGCGACCGCTGCTCGCCTGACCTACGACGAGCTGAAGGCCATGCCGGCAACCGAGCAAGTGCAGACTCTCGAGTGCATCAGCAACGCGGTGGGAGGGGATCTCATCAGCACCGCCCGATGGAAGGGTGTGCGGTTGCGAGATGTGCTGCAGCGCGCGGGCGGACTTCAGCCAACGGCGATCAAGGTGGTCTTCCGGTGTGCGGACGGGTACAAGGAATCGCTTCCCATTGTCGACGCCATACAACCCGCGACGCTTCTCGCCTATGAGATGAACGGCGAGCCTCTTCCGGTCAAACATGGCTTCCCTGTACGCTTGCTCGTGCCGGGGTTGTTCGGGATGAAGAACCCCAAGTGGATAACCACGATCGAAGCGGTCGACTACGATCTCCGTGGATATTGGGAGGCCTCCGGCTGGAGCGAGGAGGCTGTGGTGAAGACGATGTCGGAGTTCACGGGCGTGCCGAGGTCGGTGCCCACGAGAGAGCTCGCGATCGGCGGGGTCGCGTACGGCGGGGATCGAGGTATCAAAGCCGTCGAGTACAGCGCCGATGATGGAAGAACGTGGCATCCCGCAGAGGTGAAACCATCGCTGGGTCCGTTTACCTGGGTCTTGTGGGCCGCGCTGTGGAGACCCACCGCGCCAGGGGAGTACACGTTGAAGGTGAGAGCGCGCGACGGGGTGGGGGTGCTGCAGACCTCCGACCATGCGGACACCCTGCCTGATGGCGCGTCCGGTTATCACACCATACGCGTGCGGGTGAGATGACGAGGAGGCGTTGCTTGACGCTCGCGCGGGGCGCCGCCTATAGTGGGTGGCAGACCCGCCGGGAATGGTGAAGGGCGCGCCGGGAGGCTGTGGGTCCCCGAGGGTTCAACAACGTGATCGCAGTCGTGGAGGGCACGCGCGACCCGGAGCGAAATGAGACCCGCTTGAAAGCCTACGCGTGCGTGAACGAAACCATCACCCGATCGCCCACCGCTGCGTAGAGGTTTTGAGCTCGCGGATGCGTCACTCCCGCCACTTCTCTCTGGACGAAGCCACCCAGGCCTTAACCCACCTGGCGCCCCTGCTGGAACGCTTGAAGGATCTGCACGCGTCGGCCCTTCCCCTGGCCAGGCACCTGGAGGCACTGTGGCGTCGTCTCGACGCCGGCGATCAGGTCCTAGACGAGATCGCCACGCTTCAAAAGCAACTGGACGCGCACTCACACGACGCGGATCAGATCCTGCAGCAGTTGGAGGAGATGGGCTGCGTCGTGCGCGATACGCAGAGGGGGCTTGTGGATTTTCCCGCGCACGCCAACGGGGCGGAATTTTATCTCTGCTGGCATCTGGGGGAGGAGGCCATCGGTTCCTGGCACGGACTCGACGAAGGGTTTGCGGGCCGCAAACCGCTCAGCACTCGGCCGGGTCACGTCATGCACTAGACTGTCACGTGAGGCGCGGCCGAGCCACGAACGCAATGCGCGACGACGGAGGACGTACTGGCGATGCCTGATCTGTATGATGTTCTCATTATCGGCAGCGGTCCCGGCGGCTACGTCGGTGCGATTCGCGCCACCCAGCTCGGCCTGAAGGTCGCCCTGGTGGAACGGGAAAAAGTCGGCGGGACTTGTCTGCACATCGGCTGCATCCCCACCAAGGCGTTGCTTCACACCGCTGAGCTATTGGATCAGCTGCGCGATCCGAAAGAGGAGGGGCTGGCAATCGACCACGTGGCCGTCGACTTGGCCGCGGCGCTCGCGCGCAAGGCGCGAGTCGTGGACCAGCTCTACAAGGGGACCCAGTTCCTGATGCGCAAGAACAAGATCGACGTCTTCTTGGGGGAAGGCCGCTTCTTGGGCGCCACCAAGGTTGGCGTTGCTCTGTCGGACGGTTCAGAAACCGAGCTCAATGCCCGGCACATCATCATCGCCACTGGCTCCGCCCCGCGCAGCGTGCCGGGAATTGCCTTTGACCACGCCAAGATCATTGATAGTACTGATGCCCTCAACCTCACCACCGTGCCCCACGCCATCACCATCTTGGGGGCTGGCCCGGTGGGGGTGGAATTTGCTAGCCTGTTCTGCGCGTTTGGCAGCGAGGTGACCCTCATCGAGCTCATGCCGACTCTTCTGCCTCTCGAGGATGAAGAGATCGGCCAGGCGCTGGAGCGGTCCTTCACGCGCCGGGGGATCAAAGTCCTGACGCAGGCCACAGCGAAGGCCGTGGACGCGACCGGGCCCCGGGTCAAGATGACCGTGGCGAAAGGCGACCAGACCTCCGTCGTGGAGGCGGACTACCTCCTCGTTGCCGTCGGACGCAGTGCGGTGACCGACGGTCTCGCCCCTGCGGAGGCCGGCGTCACGTTGGAAAAAGGCGCCGTGAAGGTCGATGGTCAGCTGCGAACGACAGTGCCGCACATCTACGCCATCGGCGACGTGCTTACCGGGCTCGTCCCGTTTCGACTGGCCCACGTCGCGAGCGATGAGGCGATCGCGGCGGTCGAGACAATCGCCGGACAGAGCGGCCATCCCGTGAGCTACGACACAGTGCCGCGGCCAACCTACTCGATCCCGCAAGTTGCGACCGTCGGGCTGAGCGAGCGGCAGGCCAAA
>DATGVF010000209.1:0-3283 GCA_035300645.1 bacterium | reverse complement strand
ACTGAACGGCCCGAAATACCTAGCAAAGCGTTCGGGCGCTGCTCGGCACATCGCTCGGGCATCTGTTCGGGCATCCGCTCGGCTCCCATTCGGCGCTCTGGTCGGCCAATACTCCGGTAGAGAGTCCGGTAGACGCCTCGGTGGAGGGCCCGGCGGCCTGGGAAACCGCGAAGGAAACTGCAGAGGAAACACGGGAGGAAACAGCCAGGAAACACACGAGGAAACACCCGGGAACCGCCGGAGGAACTGCCGAAGGAACCGCTCGAGGAATGAGAGTAGCCGCTGTCTGCGAACGGGAGCAGTCCAACTGCTAACTTAGGGGATGTCCAAGAGGGCGTTCGGCTACCCGTTCGGCGCCCCGTTCGGCAAACAACTCCGATGGACTCCCCGGTGGACGCGCCGGTGGACGTCCCGGTGACAGTCGGGACGGCGGGATTTTAACCCGCCACCCCCTGAACCCCATGCGGTTCTCGAGGGGACCGAGTTACGACACCGAGTAGCAATCACGCGAGGTCCTGGGCGTCGGTGTCGTAACAGCGGACCCGAAGATCGACCGGGTGTCGTGAGAAACTCACAGCAAAACTCACAGCAGGACGGTGGCCGACTACTTCAGGAGGGGAAGTTGAGCCTCCTCAATAGTGCGGCGTATCGCGGGTCGTGGTGCAAGTTCTTCAGGAGCGGGTCCGACTTCGTTTGGACCATACCGGAGTTCCGTTGAGCATGCGCTCGGTCCAGCCACTCGAACGCTTCGTTGGGCTGGTTCCGGAACGCATACACCTCGGCGATCGTGTACGCGTAGTTGGGAAAATTCTTGATTACGTAATTCAATGCTGAGTCCGACTCTTGCTTCCGACCAAGCCCGTGGTACGCCATCGCAGACAAATACGCACGTAAGGGGTCATCACGCACGAGCACGATCTCAGACAATGCATCCTGCCAGTGCCCCAGCATCAAATAGATCTTGCTCTGCAGGATCGGGCCGGGCCAAACGTCGGAGCTCAGCTTGAGAGCCTTCTTGCCATCCGCTGCAGCCTGGTCCAGCTGCCCCATGTCAAACTCGGCTTCTGCAAGGAAGTCCAGACTCCCGGCATTGAGCGGATCCAGTTCAACGGCCCGGCGGGCCATTTGCAGCGCTTCGTCAAAGCGGCCGAGTGTGGCCGCCGAAAAGGCCGCCGTGCTTACGACCTCGGGATTGCCGGGTTCGAGCTCGACCGCGTGCTGGAAGGAAGCATCCGCCCCAGTCCAATCGAAATCGACCTGTGCCTTCATCCGTCCCATCTGGACATGGGCCGCTGCCAGGTTCGGGTTCAGCGCCAAGGCCCGCTCGACCGCTTCACGCGCCACCCGGTAGCCCTCCTCGGTGGGCATGAGCCTTCGCATGGCTTGCCACTTGCGTACCCGGGACAATCCGACCCAGGCCAACGCATAGGAGGGATCGAGCTGTGTGGCCCGTTCGTAGTACTGCGCGGCCATGTACGTATCTGGGTCGGTGTTCCGCTCGAAGAAGTAGTAACCCTTCAAGTACGCGTCGAAGGCTTCCGGGTTGGCTGGTTGGGACCGAGCCAACTCCGCTTGCTCCCCTGCAGGCAGGCGCAATTGGATTTCCCTCGCAACGGACGCGGCCACGTTCTCTTCCACAGTAAGAACATCTTGCGCGTGATAGTCGTAATCGTGAGACCAGAGATGACTCTGGTCCTTCACTTGTAGCAACTGAGTCGTAATGCGCAGGTGATCGCCGTTCTGCCGCAGGCTGTTTTCCAGGACATACTGCACGGAGAGATCGCGGCCGATCTGGTCCAGGCGCTTGTCTGTGTGCTTGTATCCCATAACAGACGTTCGCCCGATGACACCCAACTGGTTGGGGTCCAGCCGGCCTAACCGCGAAATCATCTCTTCGGTCAGCCCGTCCGCGTAGTACTCCTTGCCGGGATCGCCGGTGAGATTCTCAAACGGGAGTACAGCGAGCATGATCTTTGTCGACTGTGGCGGCGCTACAGTCCGCACGTTTCGCCACGCCATGTAACCGACCAGGGCTATAACGACGGCGGACGCACCCAGGATGGCAGCGTTGCGCGGGTACCTTGGCACGCCTGGTTCCCGCTCATGTGTTTGGTCCTCGATCGTCGGTTGCGCATTGGCTCGCGGTTCTGGTGAGTCGTTTGTGAATGTCGCGCTCCGTTGCCATTCGACTGGAGCGATCAGTCGGTACCCGCGCCGCGCCAGCGTCTCGATATAGGTGGGATGGTCGGCGTCCTCTGCGAGCGCCTTGCGCAGGGTCGCCATCGCAACGTTGATGCTGCGATCGAATTCCACGATGGTATTGTCCGGCCAAAGAATCTGCCGGATTTCCTGGCGGGTAACGATTTGGCCTTGCCGCTCGACCAGGATGCGCAGAATCTGGAAGGGCTGCTCGCGGAGCAGAACCTTTGGGGGCCCAGCCTCTCCAGCCCCGCGTCCGATCGAGAACAGTTCCCCGGTTCGGACGTTGAGCTCGAAGTCACCAAGGCGGACCACGCCGGCCTGATTGGTCGATCTATTCATTGCCTCGCGGCTAAACTCCCGTGCGCGATCACGCCATTTCCGACGTCTAACCTATTCAGCTGCCACGAAGTAGCAGAAATAACCGGAAAATAATGCCCACGTGTATTTACTCCGAATCGAGAAAGTGTCAAAGTGCCGTCGGGCGAATCACCGCCCCGGGAAGGTGCTGAACAGGCGGACAATTCGGAACACATCGAAGGCGAACTCACCAGGAGGTTCTATGCGCATTGACTGCTCTCAGCGTTGGGTGGTCCTAGTCGCCGCCTTGCTGGCCCTCGGCGGTGACGCCGCCATGGCCCAAGAGCAGGACACAACAATCGCAACGCTTGTGCGTTTTGATCAACTGGATTTCGATGCGTTCAGCAAACAGGACTGGACGTTGTTCAACCAGATCCACTGCGCCGACGTCAAGGTGGTCTTACCTGACGGTCGCGAGACACGGGGTATCAAACAGCACCAGAGTGACATGGCAGCCCTGTTCGTTGGCACACCGGATCTGCGGGTCTCCGCGCATCCCGTCAGCTTCAGTGCCTCCGAGTGGGTGTCGACCACTCCTGACGCACGAACGTCAGCGGCACGATTGAAGCGTGGGCGTTGGACGGCCACGACCATCGTGATGGAAGGTACGTTCACGAAGCCCTGGCCCATGGGAGGCAAGGTGATCCCGCCAACTGGCAACAAGCTGAAGCTGACGGCAGTCACGTTCGCGCGGTGGGAGAATGGCTGCATCGCAGAAGAACAG
>DATGVF010000208.1:0-5221 GCA_035300645.1 bacterium | reverse complement strand
TGGGCGCAGGGCGGCCGCGACCCACGTAGAGGCCCATCATTTCCCACAAACTCGGGTCCTCGAGGCCCAGGCGCCACATCGCAACGCCCGCGAGATGCTCCCGCGTGGCGAGGGCAAGTTTGAGCTGCAGGCTGCGCGCGTCCTCAAAGTAGACAGTGCGGGTGCCTGAACGGTAGTAGGGCACCAGGTTCCGGTCATCCCACAAAACGGGTACCTTCGCATCGGCGGCCCGGCTCACGGCGCGGCTCATCGAGATCGGGATCCCGCCCCCGCGGCGCGGCCAGCTGTAGCCATAGAACGCCAGCCCGAGCAAGAGCTTCTCTCGCTCCACCCGCGAGGTCGCAAACTGGGTCACCGCCTCGACCCACGGGAGCGCTGCCACCGGACCGGCTCCGCTGGCGCCGGAGTGTTGATCGTACGCCATGAGGATCACGAAATCGCAGACGCGGCCGAGCGCGGTCAGGTCAAACGCGCCGCTCCAGTCTTGTCCGAGTTCATCGACCGTTTTGCCCGGAACGGCAATCGACACGGTCTTCCCGCGCTGGTGCACATGGGCACTCACCTCGGTCACGAACGCGGTCAGCGCAGTCCGGCGTCCTGGAGCGATGTTTTCGAGATCGAGGTTCACCCCGTCGTAATCAGACCCGTCGAGCACCTGCAGGATGTTGGCGATGGCGCGGGCCCGCGCCCGTGGATAGGTGAGGACGGCATACGCGACTTCGCGGCCCCACCGACCGCGAGAGGAGTTGGCGACGCGAAAGTGCACCTGCATCCCCATGTGGTGGGCGAGGTCCACGACCTCGGCGTTCTGACGGCCTCCCAACGTCCCGGCGGTATCGGTCAGAGTGAAACTCGTCGTGATCACCATGTTGAGATAGCGCCCTTGTCGTTGCAGCCCCGCTCGGGAGTCTGCATCGTCTACCATGTACCCGACGCCAAGCAGCGGCAAGGAGGGATCCTGGTGAAATACCGGCGAGAGTTCGATCCACGCTGCCCCCGCCACGGCGACTCCTAAGACGATCAGGAAGAGCCAGGGCCGGACAGATGCCCTCCCCGGCTCGGCTGGAGCGACATCGGGACGTGGAGGGACCACAGACCGATGGCTCTGGTCCCGCAGCAAGGCCTGCCGAGGTGGCCGACCTGTGCGAGCAGAGCGATGACGGATCCGCGCAGCCTGCGTCTTCCGGCGCGGTCGGACGTGTGGACGGAGCAATTTCCGGCGGCTAATCATTCATGGCCTGCCCGCAGATTACAGGTCCAAGACCTGGAAGATTCCCCCGGAATCGGGGCGAAGTGCGTGAACTGGTGACAAATCCTACTTACACAACAACTAGAGCCCAATGCCACGACGAACGGATGTCGGGGTCAGTTGAACGGCTGAGGGAAAAGCGTTGTGGGATCCGCCATGCGCGTCTTTGTTGACAGACTGTGCCGCTGGGACCGAGTCAGTGAGTAAATGATACGTCTGTGCTCGGCGGGCGCAGGAACGCCTCCGCGACGCCCCACAAATCTGGAGTCTCCCCGCCCAACCGCCAAAACGCCGTCCCAGCAATGTGATAGCGCGCGGCCACTGTGAGTTTGCGTTCGATACTGCGCGCATCTTCGAAGTACACCGTACGTCCAAAGGCCGTGAAATACGGGGCCTGGGCAACCTCGTCCCACAGGATCGGGGCACCCGCACGCTGGGCCCGCCCTACAGCCTCTCGCATCGAGATGATCTCACCGGTTCCCTGCGCGGGCCGATCATAGCCCAACAGCCCAATCCCCAATATGAGGCGGGATGCGGGGACGTAGCCCAATGCATGCCGGATTGCGGAATCGACCCACGGCAGCGGGGCGAGAGGAGCCGCCGGTGCGGCCACATGCTGCCCGTCGTATGCCTGAAGGATAATCCAGTCAGCCGCCCGACTCAGCGCCCCCAGATCATACGCATCTACGATCGCCCGCGTCTCCTGGGGTTTGGCCGGCACGATGACTGACAGCGGGCGGCTGCGGTTGTGCAACTGAGTGGCAAGATCTTTCACAAAACCGCTGAGAGCCAACTGATCGGTCGGGGCTAACTCCTGGAGATCCAGCACTACGCCATCGTACGCATAGTCCCGGACAATTTGGAGAATGCTTGCGATTGCCCGGATGCTGGCGGCGGGTTTGGTCAAGATCGCGCGGGCCAACTCCGCGTCGTAGTGATCGTTTATAAGGTTCGCTACTCGGAAGTGCACGCGGCTCCCTCGGCTGCGGGCGAGCGCCACGATGGCCGGATCATGAGACCCGGCGAGCACCCCCGTCGGGTTCGCTAGAACATAGTTGGTCGTAATGACCCAATTCAGGCGGTGCCCTTCCAGGCGCACCGCGGTCCATGAATTGGGGTCGAAGTCCACGTAGAACCCGATCCCCATCAAGGTTCGCGACGGATTCGAAAGCGCTGGGGAAGGAGAGGTGAAAACGACAATGAGCGCCAGCACGCCGGTCGCGGTCCGGAGTTTCCCCATCAATCGCACGCGTAAAGCTCCCCAATCGATGCTACGTCCGGCCTGCCCGCCGGTCGCGCAGGTAGTTCGACACATGAAAGAAGAATCCTGATAACAAGTAGGAATCCGAGCCGCGCTATCCTCACTGTGCCCACCGCCTCATCTTTCTCAGACATCACACTTTGTGAGGGTCTCCGCTGCCCGTTAGCTTGTTCTGTGGAGGGTTCCCCAAATTGGGAATAAATATTGCGAAAAGGCGCACGTACGTGCGAGGTGCCGCGTGAAGATTGCGGTGGTCGGAGCGGGAGGAATCGGGGGCTACTATGGCGCGCTGCTGCATCAAGCAGGGCACGAGATAACATTCCTGGCCCGCGGGTCACACCTAGCCGCGATCCGCGAGGGGGGATTGCGGCTGGAGTCTGTGCTTCTCCCCGAGCCAGTTAGCCTGCGGGTCCGCGTGACCGAGCGATCCGAAGACATCGGGCCTGTCGATCTCGTCCTGTTTAGTGTCAAGTCGTACGACACGGACACGGCTGCCACACTTCTGCCTCCGCTGATCGCAGAGAGGACCGCGGTCTTGACGCTGCAGAACGGTGTAGACAACGTGGAGCGGCTGAGCGAGCGCGTCGGCCGCGCGCACGTCTTGGGAGGTGCGGCCTACATCTTTACGGCGATTGCGTCCCCTGGAGTCATCAGCCACACTGGTGGATCCCGGCGCGTCGTGCTAGGAGAACTAGATGGCGAAGTCTCTACTCGTGGCCAAGCAATCCGCGACGCTTTCGCAGCCACCGGGGTACCAGTCGACCTTTCGCCGCAGATCTTAGTCGCGATGTGGGAAAAGTACCTCTTCATTACCGCGCAAGGCGGGATGACCGCGCTGACCCGATTGCCCATCGGGACGATCAGGCAGTCACCGGCAACGATGGAGATGTACCTCGACGTCGCCTCCGAAGTCGCCGCCGTCGGCCGGGCCCACGGGGTGCCTCTCCCAGACGGCGAGCGCGCGCGCGTCCAGCGAGCGGCTGAGGCGTTGGGCCCTGCGAGCTACTCATCGCTGTATACAGATCTTATTCACGGCCGCCGGATGGAACTGGACGCCCTGCCGGGCCACACCGTCCGGCTGGGTGCACGCTACCGGATCCCCACTCCGGTCTGCCGGGCCATCTATGCCGCCTTGCTGCCCTACGATGAGGCGGCCCGGCGGGGCACGGCGCTGCTGCCCGGCCCCGTCGCCCAGCACTCCGCTCCCTCCTGAACCGAACGGACGGATTCTAGTCGGGGATGTTAGGACTTGTCCCGCACGTGGAGCGACCCGTCAGTTCGCTGAGTTGGAGAACCGTTCCAACTGATCTTTTCGCACGAGGACTTGGACCTGCGTACCCTCGCCGATCTTCTCCTTGGAGTTGACCGCATCGACCGCACAGATAATCTTTCGGCCGGAGATCTTCACGAGCCGAGCGCGTGCCGTCACCTGGTCTCCGACGGTTGTGGGGGCCAGGTGCGTGACGTTGACACTGTATCCGACGGCGTCTTCGTCGGGCTCCAGATACGGCAAGATAATCTTGCGGCACGCCAGCTCCATGTGCCGGATCATCGACCACGTGGCATACAGAGGATGCACCGGGCCGAGTTCCTCAAACGTCGCCAGCATATCGCGCGTCACTACGACTCGCACCGTCGCTTCCGCGCCGCGTAGTAGACCAGGCTTCATCTTTAAGGGCGTTCGCGTGCCGTGCAGGTCGCCCCTCCCTCCAGGGGATTTCCTGTATGCTAGACGGCGTGTCGTCTGGCGCACTTGACCTCGTCCTCACTGGAGGATCCATCGCCGATGTCCGCGCTGGTTCCGTCCGGCGTGCGGCGGTGGGGATCGCCGATCGGACCATCGCCCGCATCGGGCCAGACGACGAGGTCGCCCCGCACGCCCGCCAGACCATCGATGTGTCCGGCCAGGTCATTGTCCCCGGGTATATCGAGCCGCATGGCCACATCTTGCTAGCGAATCCCGTTGAGTTTGCCGGAGCGCTACTGCGCACGGGGACGACGACAGCCATCGTCGACGCCCTGCCCTTCATGGTCCTGACGCCCCCGGACCGCTTGCCGGAATTGCTTGCATCCCTATCCGCCTTGCCGATGAAATTCCGCTGGTTGATCCGACTGCAACCCCAATCCTTTACCGAAACCGGTGAGCGATTTCGCTTAGAGACGCTGCGCGCATTATGGCGACAACCGTGGGCGGCTGCCGTGGGCGAAGTCACACGGTGGGTAGATGTGCTCGACGGCGATCCGGATCTCGTGTCCAAGATCCGCGCAGCACGCGAGGACGGCAAACGCGTCGAAGGGCATGCCGCGGGGGCCTCGTACGAGCGCCTGGTCGGCCTAGCCGCCGCCGGATTTACCTCGTGCCACGAAGCGGTGACCGCCCAGGAGGCCCGAGACAGACTGCGCGCGGGACTCGTCGCTATGCTGCGGCACAGTTCGATACGGCCCGATCTGCCCGAACTGCTCACCGCGATCACACGCGACGACATCGAGGCAGGACGGGTTATGCTCACCGCCGATGGACCGACCCCCGCGTTTATCAGCGAGCATGGGTATTTGGACTATCTGCTGGCCGTGGCGATCCACTCAGGCCTCGCCCCCCTGGACGCGCTGCGGATGGTGACCCTCAACCCCGCTCAGTACTACGGGTTTCGCGATGTAGGCGAGATTGCGGTGGGCAAGCGGGCCGACCTCAACGTACTGCCGGATCTGCA
>DATGVF010000207.1:0-14767 GCA_035300645.1 bacterium | reverse complement strand
GAGGTAGCGGGACGGCAGCCACGACTCCTTGATGCCAGCCGCCTCCAGGGCCGCTGCGGTACCAGGTCCAATCGCCGCCCAGCGCGGTATAGGCGATCCGGCGATCCCACCACCCCGCGTTCGTCCTCGGTCAAAGAACATACGAACGCCGTTGGCGCTGGTAAACAGGACCCACGCGTATTGACTTAAGCGCGCCAGAACCTCATCTACCCCGTCCCACGATACCGGCGGAAGGATGGCAACGGCTGGGATCACCACCGGCTCCATCCCGATGTGCTTCAAACGTGCGGCCAGAAGGTCTGCCTGCCCGGCGGGCCGGATGATCAACACGCGCGGGCGCCGCATCAGTGGACCTGCGGGACGGCATCGATCAGATCCGCCCCACGCGCCAAGAGTTCCTCAGCGAGCGACGTCCCCACCTGCGCAGCCTCGGAAGTTAATCCCTCTCGGGTTCCGCCGACGACCCGCGCGCCGTCTGGAGCGGCCACCGACGCACGCAGGGCAAGCCGCTCACCCGCCACCGTCGCGAACGCCGCGACCGGCAGCCGGCACCCGGCGGCCAAGCGAGTCAGCACGGCCCGCTCGGCTGTCACGGCATGACGAGTAGGGAGATGATCGGCATCCGCGGCCACCCGCCATGCCAGAGCGTGATCAGTGCGCACCTGCATGCCCAATGCCCCCTGCCCTGGTGCCGGCAGCATGATGTCGACGGGCAGCCATTCGCTGATACGGGATTGCAGCCCCAGGCGAAGCAGACCAGCACCGGCCAGACAGATCGCGTCGAACTCGCCATTGTCCATCTTCCGGATACGGGTTTCCACGTTGCCCCGGATCGGGACGACCACGAGATCCTGCCTATGTGCGCGGAGCGCGGCCGCACGGCGCGGACTGCTTGTTCCGATCCGCGCACCAGGGGGGAGCGTAGCCAAGGTGAACCCGTTCCGGCTAACCAACACGTCACGGGGATCCTCCCGCTGCGCAACGGCTGCAATGCTCAGCTCGGGAGTCTCCTGTGATGGGAGATCTTTCATGCTGTGGACCGCTGCATCGATTTCCTTCGCGAGCAGCGCCGTCTCCAGCTCTTTCACGAAAAATCCCACCCCCGGCAGCTGATCAAGGGCGCGGCCCGGATGGCGGTCGGCCGCCGTCCGAATCGTACGCACGCGAAATGCAATCTCCGGGTGTGCAGCTCGACACAGCTCCATCAGGAGCTCCGTTTGGCGCAACGCCAAAGTACTTCCGCGGGTCCCTAGCACGAAGGGGGTATCCATCATCGGGCCTGGGCAAACGCCCGGCGCGCGGCATCTACCGTGCGCTCGATGTCGTCTGAGCCATGCGAGGCGCTGATGAACCAGGCTTCGAACTGCGACGGGGGCAGCAATACCCCTTGGTCGAGCATGGCGTGGAAGAAGCGCGCAAACCGGCTGGTGTCGACAGCGGGAAGATCTTCATAGCACTGGGGAGCATGCTCTGCGAAGAAGACGGTCAACATCGACGCCTCACGGACAACCGACACAGGCACGCCTGCATCAGCAGCACCGCGAGTCAGTCCCTCGGCGAGTCGCAGCACCTTGTCGTCTAGCGTGGTGTAGAATCCGGGCGCGGCCGCCTCGCGCAACGTCGCTATACCCGCGGACATGGCCACCGGGTTTCCCGCGAGAGTCCCCGCTTGGTACACCGAGCCTAGGGGGGCCAGCACTTGCATCACATCGCGGCGGCCACCATACGCGCCCACGGGCAACCCGCCGCCAATGATCTTCCCCAAGCAGGTGAGATCGGGAGTCAACCGGAAACGTGCCTGCGCCCCACCCCACCCCAAACGAAAACCCGTAATGACTTCGTCGAAGATCAGCAACGCGCCATACCGAGCGGTCACCTCGCGCAACCCCTCGAGGAACCCCGGCTGTGGTGGGACCACGCCCATGTTGGCGGCCACCGGTTCCACAATCACGGCGGCGATCTCGCCCCCGTGCGTGGTAAACACGTCGCGGACCGCGTTCAGATTGTTAAAGGGCACAACCAGGGTATCGGCGACCGCAGCTCGCGGAACGCCAGCGCTGTCGGGGAGGCCGAGGGTCGCCACGCCTGAACCGGCCCTGGCCAGAAGCGCATCAGCGTGGCCATGGTAGCATCCAGAAAACTTCACGATCTTGGCACGCCCTGTGAACCCGCGGGCCACACGGATGGCACTCATCGTCGCCTCGGTCCCGGAACTGACAAAACGCATGAGCTCAATAGATGGCATGGCGGCTTGGATCATATGTGCGAGTTGAGGTTCGGAGGGAGTCGGCATGCCAAACCCGGTGCCATTACTCGCCGCTTCCGCGATCGCGCGCGTGACCTCCGCGTGGGCGTGTCCTAACACCAGCGCCCCCCACGAGCACACGTAATCCAGCATCACACGGCCGTCGACATCGATCACCCGAGCCCCACGCCCCTGGCGCACGACCACGGGATGCCCTCCGACCGCGCGGAACGCGCGCACGGGACTGTTGACGCCGCCGGGGAAACACGCCTCGCTGCGGGCCAGGATCTCCGCAGACACAGATCCGGTGAGTACGGTGTCGGTCACCCGTGCACTCCGTCGAGTTCGTCGCCGAGATCAAAGAGTTCCCGGGCCAGTGCTAGCACCCGCGGGTCATCCGCTTGCGCCGACTCGCGCAGGCGGACGAAAGGCGAGTGCAGCAACTTTCGCATGGCTGACTCGACGACCTCGCGCACAACTTGGCGCTCGCCGTCGTCCAGATCGCGCAGCCGCGAGCGGGCTCTCCCGAGCTCCTGCTCGATAATGTGCACGGCGCGCGCATGGAGTGCCGTGATCAAAGGGACCGCCGCACGGGAGGCTAGCCACCGCATAAAGAGCGTGAGTGTCCACTCGGTGATCCGTTCCGCTTCCGCGACATGCTCGGCGGCGGGAGGCAACAGCATCCCAGGAGACAGCTCATCAAGGTCATGCAATGTGATGCCCGGCACAGCGGCGACGTGCGGATCGACCCCGCGCGGAACCCCGAGATCGATCACCAGCAGCGGCGTCGATCGCGCCCCCATGCCATAGAATGCCTTGGGCCCCAGGACGGGTTGGTCCGTTCCCACAGACACAACTAGAACGTCAGCTGAGGCCGCTGCTTGCCCTACGTCATCCAGGGCAAGGCTCTCCGCTCCGTACGGGCTGGCGATGAAGCGGGCCGCACTTACGGTGCGATTGGCCACCGCGGTGATCCGCGCTCCAGAAGCGGCAAACACTTTGGCCGCAAGTCCTGCCACTTCTCCGGCCCCCACTATGACAACGGCGCGCCCCTGCAAGGAGCCAAGCAACCTTAGGCTCAAGTCTCGCGCGGCATGGGGGATAGAGGACGCGCGGGGGGACAATCCGGTCTGCCGACGGACCCGCCGACCGCCAGCGATCGCGAGTTGCAGCAAGCGGTTGAGGATAGGACCGGTGGTCCCCATTGCGCGGGCTGCGTCAAATGCCTGACGGACCTGTCCGAGAATCTGCTGCTCGCCGACCACCATCGACTCTAACCCGGCGGCTACGCGAAGGGTGTGCCGCGCGGCTTCGACATCCGGGTGGACGACCAAGTAGGGACTGAAGCTCTCGGGGGCGACGTGGCGTGCTGCACTCAGCAGGTGGGTAATGTTCTCAACCGGGGGTTCGGATGCCGTGACCAGGAGCACCTCGGTGCGGTTGCAAGTCGAGAGCAGTACCGACTCGTGCACGCCGGGCAACGCTTGCAAGTGGGCCAGAAGCGGCCCATATGCTGATGGGTCTACGGCCACCTGTTCACGCACCTCAAGCGGTGCGGTTTTGTGGTTGAGGCCCACGACCGAGAGCGTGATGCGGGGTGAAATGGGTGCGCCCCGATTCTAGGTAAACCTATGTAATCGTTCGTGATCCTGCTACTAATCCTGTTTCGTGCGGAGCGTGCGAGGAACCTGCCGCAGATGTAGCGCTAGCACCCAGGCCTTCACCGGGCGTGCCGGTATGCGGTTTGCCCGCCTGCGGGCTTCGGGGCCAGACCTCTACAGGAGTTTGGCCCCGTTAATTTGCAGCTTGAACTCGCAACTGAGGAGTTTGGCCGCCCGCCGACACATGACCATGCGAGTGAGGAAGATCTCGAAGTACTCCATCACTTGGGACAGCTTCGTGTCGATGTTCAGTTCAAGGGTGATCGTGCGGCTCTTTTCGTCAACTCGCAGAAAGGAGTGTTCCACCGAGTAGTTGACTCGGTCGTGGATGTCGAATGTGGTCGGGTCCGGATTGCGCACACGAGAGCGGTGCACATCGGACTTGTCCGCCAATATCACAGCGGCACCGACTGCACTCACCGGCTCCCCGCCCCTCTCCTCGTGGTTACCGATCGCTCCCATGACGATCGCCCGCTCGATCGCCTCCATGCCCAGCCGTTCCAGAATGGTATTCGCCAGCACGGCCCCGGTGTGTTCGTGGTTCAGCCGGCTGACCAGGTTCCCGATGTCATGCATGTAGGCGGCGATGGACGCGACCTGGGCCTCCCGCTCTGGGTTCCCCAATCGCTTCAGCGTGTTGTACGCGATGTTCGCGGTGAGGTTGGCGTGCCGGGAACCATGTTCGGTGTACCCAATCGCCCCCGTGTACTCGTTGGCCTTGTCGATAAAGGCGGTGACTTCCGGATCCCGCTTGACGTCGTCAAGCGTCACCAGCTTGGCGCCTGGTAGACCTGTCGAGACTTCTGCCATGGTCTTCTTTTTGCTCCCGTCGTTTAGTTGTTCCCCTGCTCCGGATTACCCGCCGCCGGGGGGAGGTACGTCGTCACGCCGGCCGAGGCGTCGGAGCAACCGGCGTCGACTCTGGCTTGCGGTTGCGCAGATAACTGACCGCGGTGCGATCGGCCTTCACCCGAAGATTGGGCGCGAGTTCCACGGTAACAGTGTCGCCGTCGATATCGAGCAGCGTGGCATGCAGCCCGCCGACCGTGACAATCCGGTCGCCCTTCTTCAGCTTGCCCAACATTTCGCGCCGCTTGCGCTGTTGCGTCTGCTGCGGGCGTAACATGAACAGATAGAACGCCACGAAGATGGCGACATAGAGAATAATGACACCATAGCTCTGGTTACCAGCTTGCAAAACTACTGGCGAGATTGGCACCCCACACCCCCCTCAATACCTCTAGCCACTCGTACGGTGGCCCACAACACATCTTATGCTACCGCGAGAGCTGTCCACACGCTAGAGACTCTTTCCGCGCGCGACTCCGCCGCAAGTATGTCGTTACCACGACGTCGTATACGCGCTCATGATGTCGCGTCGCCACGGTTCAAACCGATCGGCGGCAATCGCCTCCCGCGCCTCCGCCAGTAGCTGAGCCAGAAACGCCAGGTTATGGTACGTCGCCAGGCGGGGCCCCAGCATTTCGTCCGTATTGAATAGATGTCGCAGATACCCTCGCGTGTATTGGGTGCAGACCACGCAGCGACACTGTGGATCGAGAGGACCTGCGTCATCGCGATAGGCGGCATTGCGCACGTTGACGCGGCCTTGCCGCGTGAAGATGGTGCCCGTCCGCGCCACGCGCGTGGGCAGGACGCAGTCGAATAGATCCACACCGCGCGCCACACCGTCGAGCATATCGGGCGGGGCGCCGACTCCCATCAGGTAGCGGGGACGGTCGGGGGGCAACTGCGCCACCACTTCGTGCACGAGTTCGCCGGTGAGCTCGCGGGGTTCTCCCACCTTCAGGCCGCCGAGGGCATAGCCCGCAAATCCGACCTCCACAGTCCGCTCTGCCGCCTCGCGGCGCAATGCCCCGCTGAAACCGCCTTGGACGATTCCAAAGAGCATCTGCCCTTCACTGACACCGTGCGCCTTGGAACGTTTTGCCCACAGCAGAGTCCACCGCAAGGCCTCCAAGGCTTGGTCATCGGTCAGCGGATATCCCAGGCACACGTCCAACGGCATCACCAGGTCACTTCCCAATTGCTGCTGGATGTCCAACACGCGCTCAGGCGTGAACAAGTGCTCACTCCCGTCCAATGGGGACCGGAACGTTACCCCTTCGTCGGTCAAATGCCGCAGACGCGCCAAGCTGAACACCTGGAATCCCCCACTATCGGTCAGAATGGGCCCCTCCCATCGCATGAAGCGATGCAGGCCGCCGGCGCGGGCGATAACGTCTGCGCCCGGCCGCAGATAAAGGTGAAAGGTGTTCGCCAGGATCATCTGGGCGCCGGTCTCTCGAACCTCCTGGGGCGTCAAACCCTTCACTGTCGCCTGGGTACCCACGGGCATGAATGCGGGCGTGTCCACGGCACCCCGGGGGGTCTGTAACTGACCCAGCCGGGGTCCGGAATTGTGGTCTTGGAGAAGAGCAAACCGGAACCCGTTCATGATCGCGCTGAGTATATCACTCGGTTCATCCGTGTCCGAAGGGACGCCTCTGAGCGATCCGCACAGAGGCGAGTGCGAAGAACGGGCACAGGAGGTGTAGACTCTGCGCAGAACACGCCAGTGGTGCGCGAGGGCTGCCACAGCCTCCACGCACCCCCTGGAGGTGCAGGATGGACGAAGGACAAGGGAAGAGCCGCGAAGAGATACTGGCGGCCATCAAGGCGAAAGCCGACGCCATTAGGGCGCAGAGGACATCGGCACCTCCTAGTGGACAGCCGGCCCCGTCCGCAGCAGCTACGAGTCTTGAGACACCGGTATCATCACTCAATGCCGCTGGCCGACCGTTTACCAAGGCGCAAAACAGCAAAGTGAAGGCCTTTGCCACCGTCTCTCAAGGGGTCGAACTCACGGTCGATAAGCTCGAAGACGAAAACGTCAAGAAATTGCTCGGCGGACTGGGAGCGTATCAGAATCCCTTGCGTCGTGGGGTGTGGCAACTGGACTACCGCTATTATGAAGAAGCCAAACGTCGCCTCACGCAGGCCGGGTACGTGCTAGAGGAAGATCAATACGGCCGAATCCCCCTTAAGCAGTG
This sequence comes from bacterium, assembly GCA_035300645.1. Classification (GTDB taxonomy): domain Bacteria; phylum Sysuimicrobiota; class Sysuimicrobiia; order Sysuimicrobiales; family Kaftiobacteriaceae; genus 13-1-40CM-64-14. The sequence continues at coordinate 7,808 of DATGVF010000207.1, read as the reverse complement.
GAGCCCCGAACTCGGAGGATGGTCGAAAGTCGAGCGCTAGCGGTCGCCCCGATCCGTGAGCCCACCTTCAGAGGATGAGCATCGCATCCCCAAAGCTGTAAAAGCGGTAACCGTGGGCAATGGCTTCCTCGTACGCCCGCAGAATCAGGTCGCGTCCAGCGAAAGCACACACCAGCATCAGCAACGTCGTTCTGGGCAAGTGGAAGTTCGTGACCAGGGCATCGGTGACGGAAAAGCGATATCCCGGGTAGATGAACAGCTCGCTCCACCCGTTTCCGGCGCGGACCCCTCCGTACACGGAGGCCACCGTTTCCAGCGTTCGCACAGCTGAGGTTCCCACAACCACAACGCGGCCACGGCCCCGCACCGCGCTGAGTGTTGCAGCGGCCGCATCGGAGACCTCATACCACTCCGCATCCATGCGGTGCAGCGTGGGATCATCGGCGGTCACCGGCCGAAACGTCCCCAAGCCAATATGGAGTGTCAGCATGACCACGCGCACCCCCATCTGCTCGATCTGATCCAACAGTGCAGGGGTGAAGTGCAGCCCGGCGGTCGGCGCGGCCACCGCGCCATCGACAGCCGCGTAGACGGTTTGGTAGTCGTCCGGGCGCTGCAGAGGTTCATGCACATACGGGGGGATGGGCATCTCCCCGATCGCGCGCGCGACATCGAGGACGGGCCGGCTCCCGGAAAAGCGCACCACAGGCGTTCCTCCCGGGGCACCGGACACAACCTCGCCTGTGAGTTGGTCAGAGAAGAGCAATCTCGTTCCAACCTGAGCACGGCGCCCCGGGCGTAGCAGGACCTCCCAGACGTCGTCTGCCGGCACGGAGGGGCGCGGCCCGGGGGCAGATGGTGCGGGGCGCAGCAGAACCACTTCGATCGCTCCACCGGTCGGCTTCCGGGCACGGAGTCGAGCCGGAATCACCCGCGTATTGTTGATGACCAAGACATCCTCAGGCCGCAGGTACTCCGGTAAGTCGCGAAAGATTCGGTGCGCGAAACGACCGGTCTCCCGATCAACCACGAGCAGTTTTGCAGCATCGCGTGGGGAGGTGGGATGCTGAGCGATCCGGTCCCCAGAAAGAGTGTAGTCAAAGTCAGCAAGCCTCATGCGGAATCCATCACGCGTCGATGGGGAAAGAACCGGTGCACGGGTGGAAGCTGCCCGACGTGCTATTTGGTTTCGAAAGCAATTCCGCTGTAATAGTAACTTAGAATTTCCTGATACCGCCGTCCCATCTCCGCCATGCCGCGGGCGCCCCACTGACTGAGCCCGACGCCATGTCCGGACCCGCGTCCCTGGAATTCGACTTGGGGCGGGTCGTCAGGCACCAGACGGACGGTGAACAGGGTGCTGCGCAGGTCCGCCCCCAGGACCGCCCGCAACTCTGCACCCTTAAGGAGCAAGACGCCGTGTGCGCCGGCGACCCGGAGCAGGGCCGCGCGCCCTGAGGGTGTTGCCTCGGCGACCTCGATCCCGGTCACGTTTGTAATCATGCGTCCGGACCGGCGCACACGATTTTCGAAAGTCGCCAGGTCCATCCGCACAATCCACTCGTGGCGAGGCGCGCCAACGCTATACGGATCGGCCACCCCTCTCAGATACGGGTATGCGCCGCCCCACACGAGATCGCTACTCTCGGTGGAACCGCCAGAGTCGGAGTGATAGGCAGCAAAGATCGGGCGCCCCTGGTAGGTCATGACCTCCCCGCGCGTCTCATCCACGGCGGCACTCGTCCGCGGGTCCTCTGCCGTCACGCCTCTGTAGACCTGGCAATCGGCCGTGGCGCACACGTCGTAGCCCTCGGAGGCAAAGCGGTTGAGGCTGTACAGGGCCCATGTGCGTGAGGCTACTGCCTGCGCCTTAAGAGCCTCCGTTGGCCACTGGGGGTCGACCTCATTCTTCAGCACACCATAGAGATACTCTTCCAGATCTAGCTCATTGATAACGGTCAGACGCCCGGCGGCAGTACGGCGCAGTTCGAGCACACCCCGATACGGATAGATGTCCAGGTACAGGCGCGCCCCGTCCGCCGGCGCCAGCCGAACGACCGCGTCAAAGCTCCCCACCCCCGCAGCGACCACTCCTGTCGGCGTCGCGGTAAACTCGTACGCCCCAGGTCCGACGCGTACAGGTGCAGCGGTCCCCGCGCTGAGGGCAATGGACCGATCACTCATCACGACGATGCGTTCAACCTCTCGGCGCAACCCCACCCGAATGAGGTGCGACTCGGACCGCGCCGGCATCGGAGGCCACAGCATCAGCAGCATAGCCATGACGCCGAGTAGCGTCCCGATGCTCGTCAATGCGCGTGGACACGTCGTGGCTGCACTGCCGTGTGTGCGCATCAGCGAATATTAGCGGCGGACCAGGAGGGAAAACATCAACGTGAGGATCACGCTAAGGAGAAGGCTCGTGGCCAGCGGGATGTAGACGACAACCGTATCCCGGCGGATCAGAATGTCCCCCGGCAGCCGAGGCACTTTACCCACCACGGCGAGCAATCCGCCGACAACTAGCAAGACGACCCCGAACACAATCAGCAGGCGGCCGACCGACGCGAGGTCACTCATCGGAGTCGCCTCCCATCTGGTGGCAGGTCTTTAGAACAGGTCACCCTGGCCCCGCCCATTAGCTCGCTCGGGCAACGTTAGGCCGAGATGGTCAACCGCCGCCGGGGTAATGCGGCGGCCCGCCGGCGTCCGCGTCAGGAACGCGATCTTGAGCAAGAAGGGCTCGACCACTTCCTCCAACGTCTGGGCTTCTTCGTTCAATGTCGCGGCCAGCGCCTCGATGCCCACGGGGCCGCCACTATACACGGTCGCAATGGTGCGAAGCAGATCCCGATCCAGCCCGTCGAGGCCGCGATCATCGACGCCCTCAAAAGCCAGCGCCTCGACGGCAACGTCCGCGGTGATCGTCCCGCCCGCCCGCACCTGCGCGTAGTCCCGGACACGCCGGAGCAACCGATTTGCAATGCGCGGGGTTCCACGCGACCGACGGGCAATGGTGGCCGCCCCGTCCTCTGATATCTCGATCCCCAAGATCTTCGCCGACCGCTTCACCACAAGCACCAAGTCCTCCACGGAGAAAAAGTCCAAGTGGTGGAAAATGCCGAACCGCTCGCGCAGGGGAGAAGATAACAACCCGGCGCGTGTGGTCGCTCCCACCAGCGTGAAGGGGCGGAGTTGATAGCGCAGCGTCCGCGCGTGCGCCCCTTTCTCGATGACAAAATTCACGCAAAAGTCTTCCATCGCCGGGTAGAGGAACTCTTCCACAGCGCGGGAGAGCCGATGGATCTCATCAATGAAGAGGACGTCCTTCGCCTGGAGGTTGGTGAGCACGCCCATGAGATCGCCCCCGCGCTCTAGCGCCGGCCCGGACGTCGTGACGATATTCGCCTTCATCTCGTGGGCGACCACATTCGCGAGTGTCGTCTTCCCGAGCCCCGGGGGCCCGTGCAGCAAGACGTGATCCAGGGGCTCGCCTCGCTCTTGCGCTGCCTGCACACTGATGCGCAGGCCCTCCAGGACCTTCGCCTGCCCGATACATTCGTCCAGCGTCCGGGGACGAAGGCTTCGGTTGAACTGCTCGTCGGCTTCCACGTTGGGTGTCGCGGGCCTGGAGGTGGACATGCGATCAACCTCGTCTCGTCATAGCACCTACACGCGCAGGTCCGTGCTTCCGCGGACCCGCCCCGGAGGGGTGGTGCCTGCGTCGCGCCCCCCGTCCTTTTCGACTCGATACACTTCCTGGAACAGTTCCTCCGCGGAGGAAATCCCGGGCTGCCGGCGCATCGCTTCGTCGACCATCCGGCGGGCTTCGGACGACCGGTGCCCGAGCTGTACGGTCAACACGTCTAACACTTCCGCTTGGAAGTCCTCGGGGGCTGGGGCGACCCGGACTTCTTCGTCCTTGAGCAACGCGTATTTTCCCATCTTGCCATGGAGGGAAGCGATGATCTTCTCAGCCGTCCGCTCGCCAATCCCCGGCAACCGGCGCAGGAATTGGCTATCCTTGCGTTCTACCGCATCGGCAATCGCGTGGATCGGGTGGACGATGGCTTTCATCGCTTTGGTCGGCCCCATTCCATCCACCGTAATGAACCGCTCGAAGAATTCCTGCTCGATTTCATGGAGAAAGCCTACCAGCAACGGCCGAGGTTGATTCTGCGAGACGTGGTATGAGATGTAGAGTTCCACCGTTTGCGGGGATCCGTCATGGGACGCTGGCAGGGCTCGGGCCACCACAGCGGGCAGATGCACCTCGTACCCCACCCCACCCGCTTCGACGACCACGACCTCTTCATTGCGGCGGAGAATCGGTCCGCGCAAGTACGCAATCATGGCGCGACCTCTTGATTGGCCCGCTGCAGCGGGAATCCCCGCCGCGAGAGGGCTGTGAGAGAGATGGCGATCGCATCCGACACGTGGGAGTCCAGGACGTCATTAGGGTGCAGTAGCCGACTTACTGCGGCTTGAATCTGCATCTTGCTCGCGGCACCCGACCCGGTGATAGCTTGTTTGACAGCCGCAGGAGGGAGCGCACTCACGTCGATCTCGAGCTCCGCAGCCGCTAGGCACACCACCCCTCGGACATGACCCATGAGGATTGCGGTCCGGGGAAATTGCGGCGCGGAGAACAGATCTTCTACGGCAACCAGCGCGGGACGGCGGTGGGCGAGGACCGTTCGGAGATCACCATGAATCTTGCGCAGGCGGTCAGGCAGCGGGGCAGCGTCCTCGGTCCGGATCAAACCGTGGTCGACTAGGTTCACCCCCCCAGGTGAGCCTTGCAGGAGAGCGTAGCCGGTCGCCCGTAGCCCTGGATCCACTCCGAGGATGAGCATATCGAACCTACGTTCGTATTGTAGCACGAAGCGCGCGTCGTGTCAGGGCGCTAGCGACGGGAGAGTTGTTCGCTGGGCCCCCAGAACGTTCCTGGGACTTTACGCCGACTGGCCCGCACGTCGGGCTCGCGAAACGGTCAAAGCGACCGGGACCCCGAGTGCACGACCAATGAAGCCAATTGATTGCCTGCGCCTGCAGAGGATCTCTGGATCGGTGACGTCATCCAACCTGCTGCAGAATTTCGTCGGGGATATCGAAGTTCGCGTACACATGCTGGACGTCATCGTGATCTTCCAGCGCGTCCATTAACTGGAGGACGTGTTGGGCATCCTTCCCCTCAACCCGCACTGTATTCTTCGGCACGAGCGTGATGTCGGCGGACAGAATCGGCAACTTGGAGGGTTCCAGGGCCTGCTTGACTTTGAAGAGCTGCTCAGGAGATGTGACCACCTCGAAGACTTCTCCGGCCGTGCGGACATCCTCGGCTCCGGCATCCAGAGCCGCGCTTAAGACGTCATCTTCCTTGGTCTTGGATCGCTCCAGTGTAATGAGCCCCACCCGGTCGAACATCCAGGAGACAGATCCGGCTGCGCCCAACGCGCCCCCGTACCGGCTAAACAGGCTGCGGATGTCACTGGCGGTACGGTTGCGGTTATCGGTGAGCACCTCAACGAGCACCGCCACGCCGCCGTGAGCGTAGCCCTCATACATAATGGTCTCGTAGGTGGCGCCGGCGAGCTCTCCCGCGCCGCGCTGCAGGGACCGCGTGATGTTGTCGTTAGGAACACCCGCCTCCCGGGCGCGCTCGACCGCCGTGCGCAGGCGTGGGTTTCCGTCCGGGTTGGCCCCGCCCTCCTTCGCGGCCACCGCGATCTCGCGCGCCAGCTTGCTGAACAATTTGCCGCGCACGAGGTCGACTTTCTGCTTTTTGATCTTGATGTTATGCCACTTCGAATGACCCGACATGCCTGCGCACCCCTCGCCCCTACACTGCTCCTAGAGAGAATTGTACTACGGGCAGCATACCCGAACCAGCGACCTCATGGACCACACAGGGCCGGTGGCGTGCCCGGGGACCTCAGCGTTCGTTGACGATCAGAGTCTGAGTGGATCGCCCACCGACTGACGTTGTGGCGGTAACAGTGATCAAGTACTGTGTACCGCTCACATGCAGTGTGGGCTGGACAACATAGGAGAACTGGCCGTCGGGAGTCACAGGAACCCTGATCTCCGCCACATTGATCTTGACGAAGCCTCCTGTCGCCACAACCGATAGGTTCACTGTGGCCGAGGGATCGGTCGTCCCCTCGACCGTGAATGGCGCGGTCACGGACTCACCTTGCGCCGGTACTGTAACCCGCAGGGGGACGTTTGCCGCCACGGTCGTCCCCGGAGTTGCCGACGGCGTGGGGACAGGCGGCGAACTGATGTCGAACTCCGTGGGTTCGGTCCCCTTGATAAACACCTCGGGGATCGGAGTAGTGCACGTGCTCGTCGCCAGCAATTCGGACGTGCCGCACACGGTGGCAGACACCACGCCATCAGGACGCGGCCAGTCATCGGGAGGTGTGCCCTTCACCGCAACCTTCATGTACGCCGACCAGATGCGGGCAGGCACGGTGCCGCCGACGACACGTTGCATCGGCGAGTTGTCGTCATTACCCACCCAGACGGCAGTAGCTAAATATGGCGTGTAACCGATGAACCACGCATTTCGGTAGTCATCGGTAGTTCCGGTCTTGCCCGCCGCCGGACGTCCGATATTGGCGGCCGTTCCGGTCCCGCGCAAAATCACGCCTTTCAGCAGGTCGGTCATCATGTACGCGACATCGGCGGTCAGCGCGAGCGAGCGTCGAGGCGTATGTTCTTCGAGCACCCGCCCTTCGCGGTCGGTGACGCGCACAATGCCCATGGGCTCGGCGTGCACACCCAACGTGCCCAGGGTGCCAAACGCCGAAGCCATTTCGAGTGGCGTGACGTCATTGGTCCCTAACGCCAGGGAGAGGTTGGGCTGCAGCCGACTCGAGATTCCCATCCGTCGGGCGTATTCGACGACCGCCTGGGGGCCGAACTCGTTGATCGTCTTGATCGCCGGAATGTTGATCGACTGTTCAAGGGCCAGGCGCATCCTCATCGGGCCCCGGTACGTGTCGTCGTAATTCTTGGGGGTCCAGATACTGTCCTCAGGCTTGACGGTACCCGCGATCTCAAAGGTGATCGGTTCATCGACGATCATCCGGGTCGTGGTCATCCCCTTGGCGACGGCCGCTGTATAGATGAAAACTTTGAACGACGACCCCGGTTGACGGTGCGCTTGCCACGCTCGGTTGAACTGACTTTGGGCAAAATCGTAGCCGCCAACCATAGCCCTGATGTACCCCGTGCGGGGGTCGAGGGTCACGATCGCGCCTTGGGTGATGTCGAGCTGGTCTTTGTCCGCCTGGTCGATGCCGTCTTGGAGGGCTTTCTCTGCGGCCGCTTGCATCTGCGGGTCCAGGGTCGTGTAGATGCGCAGCCCCCCGCTGTACACGACGTCTTCTCCGTAGCGTTCCAGGAGATACGGGAGGATGTAGGAGACGAAGTACGGCGCCCGAATCCCGACCAACCCCGCATTGCCTACTTCGGCCATCGCAATCGGCTCAGCAATCGCGTCTTCGGCTTGCTTCGGCGTGATGTAACCGAGTTCGGCCATCCGCCGCAAAACGACGTGCTGGCGTTCCTCGGCGGCCTCAAGACTCTGGAAGGGCGTATTGACCGAAGGAGAACGAATAATGCCGGCCAGCATCGCGGCCTCGGGCAGCGTCAGGTCCTGTGCCGATTTCCCGAAATAGACGCGGGCCGCCATCTGGACACCGTAGGCCCCGTTCCCGAAGTACACCTGGTTGAGATAGCGCTCCAGAATTTCGTCTTTGGTCAGCCGCCGTTCGATCTCCAGCGCGAGCATGATCTCT
>DATGVF010000206.1:0-4713 GCA_035300645.1 bacterium | reverse complement strand
GTCTTCCCGCACCCGCTCTCCCCAGCTAGGCCCAGACTGTTGCCGCTGTGCACGGTGAAGGAGATGCCGTTGACGGCGTGCACTGTCCTCCGAGTGCCCAGCACTCCGCCGTGCAGCGGGTACTCTTTGTACAGGTCTGTGACTTCAAGCAGCACGCTCACAGTGGGCTCCCCGTGTGCGTGGCGCTGAGGTGGGCAAACGCCTCACCCGCCTGGGTGCGCAGCAGAGCGGCTTCGCTCGCGCGGTGGCAGGCGGAGGCCTGGCCGCCCGCGGCAGGCATCAGCGCAGGATCCTCGGTCCAACAGCGGTCGATGACAAACGGGCAGCGTGGGGCAAACGCACACCCCTGCGGCGGACGGGCCAGGTCGGGGGGGAATCCTTCGATGGGCACCAAGGGTCCGGCCCCCGCCCGCAAGCTGGGGAACGCGTTGCGGAGCCCCATCGTGTACGGGTGCTGAGGGGTGGTGAAGACTTGACGGACACTGCCGGTCTCGACGATGCGCCCTGCGTACATGACCGCGACATCGTCGCACAGATCAGCCACGACCGAGATGTCGTGCGTGATCAGCAGCAGGCTGAGGTGCAGCGTCTTTTGCAACTCGCGGAGAATTCGCAGCACTTGGTGCTGGACGATGACATCCAATGCGGTCACCGGCTCGTCGGCGATCAGCATCTGCGGGGACAGCGCCAACGCCATGGCAATCACGACCCGCTGCTTCATCCCACCGGACAGCTCGTGCGGGTACAGGCGCGTTCGGCTCGACTCCAGGCCCACCTGGGCAAACAGGCGCTGGGAGAGGTCACGCGCCTGCTCGCGTGATAGCCCGCCACGCAGCTGCATGGTCTCTATCATCTGATCCCCGACGCGATACACAGGGTCCAAACTATCCATCGCCGCCTGCGGCACCATGGCGATGCGAAGCCACCGGTAGGCATTTTGCGCGTCAGCAGACAGGGCCAGCAGATCCTCCCCGTCAAAGCGCACGGTCCCCCCGAGGATCGCCGCGTTCTTAGGCAGCACTCCGATGACCGCGCGGGCTAAAGTGGTCTTTCCACATCCGCTCTCGCCGACCAGGCCCATCGCGCGCCCGCGTTCTACCGCGAGCGTGACTCCGCGCACCGCGTGGACGAGCCCGTGGCTCGTTTGGTATTGGATCGTCAGGTCCTCGATCTCTAACTGCGCCACGCTGTCCTCCTACCGCCGTCGAAGGCGCGGGAAGAGCAACTCTTCGTACCCGCGGCCGATAAAGAATCCCGCCATCACGACCAGCATGATGCACACCCCCGGCGGCACGAACCACGCGAAGGCTTGCCGGGCCAGAGCCTGCGAGTTGTAGGCGTCCTGCAGCATGAACCCCCAGGAGATCACCCGAGGATCCCCAAACCCCAGAAAGCTGATGCTGGCTTCGGTGAGAATCGCCCACCCAATGGCGAGCGACCCGTACAGGAAGGACAAGGGGAGAATGTTCGGCGCGATGTGCACAAACATCGTGCGGGCGTGCCCGGCCCCGAGCACGCGGGCGGCCTCGACGTAGGAACGGCTGCGCAACGATAGCACCTGCGCGCGGACGACCCGCCCCGTATCGCGCCATAACAACAGCGTGATGACGAGCACCGTGTTCCAAATGTTGGGCCCGAGGAACGCGACCAGCACCACCGCCATCGGCAGGAAGGGAATGCCAAACGCCACATCCGTGACGCGCATCAACAGCCCATCGACCCAGCCGCCGTAGTACCCGGCCAGCAGGCCCACGAACGTACCCACCACCACGACCCCAAACGCAGCGGCAAACCCGACCAGCAGAGCCGCCCGGGCCCCGAACAGCAGCTGCGAGAAAATGTCACGGCCCAGGTTGGTGGTCCCCAGCCAGTGCGCGGCGGTGGGAGGAAGGTTGGCCGCCACCTCCCCGTCAGGTTGATAGATGAGAGCGTGGGGGTTATACGGCGCCACGAGCGGAGCGGCGAGCGCGATGACAACGAACACCGCGTATATGAGCAATCCGATGGACGCGTACCGGTCGCCGCGCGCCACGCCCCAGGCCACACGCAGCGCCTCGCGCCAGGTCGCCGTCGCGCGAGCCCACTGGGGCCACTCTGCGGCCCGCTCACCGCCGCTCATGGCTCACCCGCGGGTCGAGCACGCTGTAGAGCACGTCGGCCACGAAGTTCATGACGATCATGACGACTGCGATGAAGAAAAACGCCGCTTGTGCCACCGGGTAGTCTTTGGCGGCAACTGCCCGGATCAGCGCGCGGCCCAACCCTGGCCAGGAAAACACGGTCTCCACGATGACGTTCCCGCCGATGGCATACCCGACCCCCAGCGCAAACGCCGTCACCACGGGCAGCAGAGCGTTGCGCGCTGCGTGCCGCAGCAGGATGCTGCGTTCGGGCAACCCGCGCATGCGGCAGAAGGTAATGAAGTCCTCGTCCATCACCTCTAACATGGTGCTGCGCATCAACAGAGTCGGCAGGCCCTGCAAGTACAAGGCCAGCGTCACCGCGGGCAGTGTGAGGTGGCGCACGAAGTCTGCCGACCACACTTGCGCCCACCAACTGGCATACATGCTGCCGGGACTCGTCGCCCCCGTCGAGGGGAACCAATGGAGGTTGAAGCTGAAAAGGGCCAGCGCGAGCATGCCGACCCAAAACTCCGGCGCCGCGCGAGTGGCCAATACCGCCGGAATCCCCCACCCCTCGACCCAGGTGCCCCGGCGTGCCGCGAGCACCGCCCCGCCAAAGATGCCCACGATATAGGCGAGGGCCAGCGCGGAAAACGTGAGGGCCAGGGTGTTGGGGAGGACTTGGCCCAGCACCTGACTCACCGGCTCTCGGCTGAAAAACGAGCGGCCGAATTCCCCGCGCACCAGGTTCTGGAGGTAGACGCCATACTGCACGTACAGCGGCTGGTCCAATCCGAACTGACGCTTCAGCGCACGTTCCATGTCTGCGGTAAAGGTCGGATCAATGTAGGCGACCAGCGGGTTCCCGGGCATGAGCCGGAAGATCAGAAAGAGTAGGGTTGCCACGACCCACAGCACTAACACGGTCTGGGCCAATCGGCTGAGGACAAACGACAGGCGGGTCACGGGATGATGCCGGGGCGGGAGGGAAGCGCTCCCGCCCCGGTCCGGTCTCTAATTGCCGGTGAGCGTTTCTACTTTGCCCTTCGGATACAACAGCCGACCCTGCGCGTCCCACTCATAGCCGGCTTTCGCCAAAGCCTCGCGAGCGACCGCGAGATTGTACTCCCACTTGGGCACTTCCGGGTTGTACCAAAACTCCAGCGACGGCGAGACGAACGAGTCGGCGACGGTCGCGTAGCCTTTATACACGACCGAGCGCACAGCTTTCTTGTTGGTCGCCATGTTCAGCGCCTGGCGGAAGACCGGATCGTCGAACGGAGGGCGCCGCATGTTAAAGGCCAAAAACCGCATGCCCACGTCCATAGTGGAGACGACGGTGAGGAATCCGCTCTCGCGCGCCACACGGTCGAGTAGCTGCGGGTCCCCGCCGTAGAAACCCAGGAAGTTCAGCTCGCCGGTGCGCAGAGCACCTAGCACGGCCTCCACGTTGGGCACCGACCGCAGGATCCACCGCCGCATCTTGGGTGCGGCGAAGTGGTCCGGGTTGGCCTCCAAGACGATCTCCTCGCCCTTCTTCCACTGGACGAACTTAAAGGGCCCCGAACCGATGGGCGTGGCTTCCTGGTACGATTCAGCGTTCTCCGGCTTGGTCGCCAGATTGGCCAAGATCGGCTCCCAGACGTGCTTGGGGATGATGTTGACCTTGGCCAGAGTGCTCGTCAAAAACGGCGCATACGGGTCCTTCAGCGTAAACCGGATCACGCTGTCGGAGCGCTTCTCGAGCTTGTCGATGATCGTCACAAACGGCTTGTACATTGGCACCTTGTCGCCGGCCGGAGCGGTGAACGAGTAGATCACGTCCTCGACCGTCACGGGGCGCCCATCGTGGAACTTCATCCCCTTGCGCAAGGTGACGTCCAACGTCACGCTATCGAGCCACTCCGCCTTCTCGGCGGCCCACGGCTTGGCCAAGCCATCCGGGCCCACGCGGTACAAGCGATCCCAGATCAGCTCGGTGACCCACGAGTCCGCCGCGCCGCTAATGAACAACGGGTTGATGGCCTTCACGGTGTCATTGGCGTTGAGGATCATGTCCTTTTGCGACCCTTTGGGCTTGGCGGCATCGAAGGTCCAGAAGTTCTTCAGGCCGATGCCCCGCTGTTCGACGATGCTGCTCGAGTCCCAGACCGCATTGTTGTACGCGTAGCTGCTCTGCGGGAAGACTAGGAAGACATACGGCGCGCTACGGGCGATGATCTTCTGCGCTTCAAAGATCAACTGCCGGCGGGTCTTCAAATCGGTCTTGATGCGCTGTGCTTCCGCGATGCGATCGTAGGTCGGATTGATGAAACCCACGAAGTTATAGCCTTTGGCGGCCGTCGACGAGTGGAACAGGTTCATCGCGAATTCGTCGGGATCCGAGCGCTCGGGGCGACCTACCATCTGCCACATCGTCATGTCCCACTTGTCTCGGCTATACCAGACGTAGTCGGACATTTGCTCCCACGGCATCACTCGCACCGTCACCTTAATCCCCAAGCTCTCAAAATCGGGCGCGACCAGACGACTGGTTTCAAATTCCTGTGGATCCGCAGACTGCGGCCGGGTGAGCACGATCAGCTCCCGC
>DATGVF010000205.1:0-2235 GCA_035300645.1 bacterium | reverse complement strand
CCTTCATGTACGCCGACCAGATGCGGGCAGGCACGGTGCCGCCGACGACACGTTGCATCGGCGAGTTGTCGTCATTACCCACCCAGACGGCAGTAGCTAAATATGGCGTGTAACCGATGAACCACGCGTTGCGGTAGTCGTCTGTGGTTCCGGTCTTGCCCGCTACGGGACGTCCGATGTTGGCGGCCGTTCCGGTCCCGCGCAAAATGACGCCTTTCAGCAGGTCGGTCATCATGTACGCGACATCGGCGGTCAGGGCGAGTGAGCGTCGAGGCGTGTGTTCTTCGAGCACGCGACCTTCGCGATCGGTGACGCGCACTATGCCCATGGGCTCGGCGTGCACGCCCAACGTGCCCAGCGTGCCGAACGCCGAGGCCATTTCGAGTGGCGTCACATCGTTGGTCCCTAAGGCCAGGGAGAGGTTGGGCTGCAGCCGGCTCGTGATTCCCATCCGTTTCGCGTACTCAACAACCGCCTGAGGGCCGAACTCGTTGATCGTCTTGATCGCCGGAATGTTGATCGACAGCTCAAGGGCCTGGCGCATCCTCATCGGACCCCGGTACGAGTCGTCGTAATTCTTGGGGGTCCAAATGCTGTCCTCAGGCTTGACGGTGCCCGCGATCTCGAAGGTGATCGGTTCATCGACGATCATCCGGGTCGGGGTCATCCCCTTGGCGACGGCCGCGGTGTAGATGAAGACTTTGAACGACGACCCCGGCTGACGGTGCGCTTGCCAAGCGCGGTTGAACTGACTTTGGGCAAAATCGTAGCCGCCGACCATGGCCCTGATGTACCCCGTGCGGGGGTCGAGGGTCACGATCGCGCCTTGAGAGATGTCGAGCTGGTCTTTGTCCGCCTGGTCGATGCCGTCCTGGAGGGCTTTCTCGGCGGCCGCTTGCATCTGCGGGTCCAGAGTCGTGTAGATGCGCAGCCCCCCACTGTACACGACGTCTTCTCCGTAGCGTTCTAGGAGATACGGGAGGATGTAGGAGACGAAGTACGGCGCCCGGATCCCGACCAACCCCGCATTGCCCTCTGGGGCCATCGCAATCGGCTCAGCCATCGCGTCTTCGGCTTGCTGCGGCGTGATGTAGCCGAGTTCGGCCATCCGCCGCAGCACGACGTGCTGGCGTTCCTCGGCGGCCTCAAGACTCTGGAAGGGCGTATTGACCGAAGGAGAACGAATAATGCCGGCCAGCATCGCGGCCTCGGGCAGCGTCAGGTCCTGGGCCGATTTCCCGAAGTAGACACGGGCCGCCATCTGGACACCGTAGGCCCCGTTCCCGAAGTACACCTGGTTGAGATAGCGCTCCAGAATTTCGTCTTTGGTCAGCCGCCGTTCGATCTCCAGCGCGAGCATGATCTCTGCGAGCTTCCGGCTGATCAGGCGCCGGGACGTCAGGAACATGTTCCGCGCGAGCTGCTGAGTGATTGTGCTGCCCCCCTGAACGGCACTCGCCGCCAACAAGTTGCGGACGATGGCGCGCACCGAACCGCGCACATCCACGCCAGGGTGGTGGTAGAAGCGGTCGTCCTCGATGGCGATCACAGCCTGTCGAACCATCGGGGGAATTTCGGCGAGGGGAACGAAGTCGCGGTTTTCGCGAAAGAGACTGGCGATCACCTCACCGTTTGCCGCATAGACACGAGTGGACTCTTCCGGCGGGGCGTAGAGAGCGGAGACATCTGGCAGTTTGCGATTAAATGCCAGCGCCATGCCCGCCACAACCCCAGACGCCATTACCACCAGGGCCGCAAAAACAGCAAACGCGACGAGGGCTGCGCGAATCCAGCCTTCGCGATCTGTGGGGAGCTTCCACCGCCACTCTTGAGCGCGGACGGATTTGAGGGCCTTGCGGTACACCTCAAGGGAGATCTGCTTCGCCCGGGCCCCGGTATCGGTAACAGTTTTCTTGTAGCGTCGCGAATTCATCTACGTTGATGTGCCCCGCGTATCGCAGGTTGAGAACCGCGTTTCATTGTACCACTGGCTTGCATGATGAGTACCCTTCCCGCCTCTTGCCTCCGCCCTCGAACACCAGATCACTCGACGCGGCGGGTGCACTTGACCACCAGCAATGTTGTTTCGTCGCGCGCCGGTCACTTATACTACTGGTGTCGGTGGGGACGTAGCTCAGTTGGGAGAGCGCCGCACTCGCATTGCGGAGGTCGTGGGTTCGAATCCCATCGTCTCCACCAGAGAGTCCGCAACATGTGATGTTTTTGAGGTTGCTT